>NZ_JBVJON010000004.1:576851-668664 GCF_055583145.1 Amycolatopsis sp. NPDC104819
CCGTCGTCCGGACCCTTCTCCCCCTCTTCTTCTCTCCCTTCCTTTTGCCCCCCCCCCCCCCCCCCCCCCCCCCCCCCCCCCCCCCCCCCGCGGAGGGGTCAGGCGGCTTGCTGGGCGTTGTAGACGTTGATCGCCGCGTCGCCGAAGTGCGGGCTGCGCTCCTCGTCGGAGTTGTCGTCGGAGTGGTGGCTCACGTTGCCGACGAGGTAGCCCCAGCCGCGGGCGAGCTGCAGGTCGTCGAGCCAGGGGCCGCCGCTCGCGCCGTGGCCCTGGTCGCAGTGGATCGCCTCCTGGTCGGGCTGGAACGGCCAGATCCCCGGGCGCCACGTCGTCCCGGTGCAGTAGCGCAGCTGCTGCCCGGTGATGCCGGTGCGGGCCGGGTGCGTGTCGAACGGGTAGCCGAACTCGTAGACGTTCCAGTCGTAACCCTGGCCGAACTTGTAGCCCTGCCAGCCGGTCGCGTTCGCGACGCTCACACCGCTGCCGTTCGGCCACAGCGAGATGGCCGCGAAGTCGTAGTCGCTGTCCTTGCCGTCGAAGTAGCCGTTCGGTGTGGACAACGACTTCCAGGTCCACCGGCCCAGCGGCTCGCCGGAGCCGGCGTAGTCCGGGACGAAGACGAAGTTGCTGTACCAGTGCTTCGCGCCGTCGGTGACGCAGTGCCCGGCGGTCCAGACCATGCTGCGGTTGGCGGAGTTGATCACGCTGGCGGTGCACTGGTGACCGCCGTCGGGCTCGTCGAAGTAGAGCTTGCCGACGGTCGACGCGGGCATCTGGCCGTGTGCGGTCCAGACCCCCGACTGGCTGAGCGAGGTGAGCGCGGGCGGGCCCTGCGGTGCGGACTTCGGTCCCGCCGCGCCCGGCGCGGACGTCGCCGGCAGGACGTGGGTCTGCGGTTCGGCGCCGTGCCGCTCGGCGGGCACGTCGGCCGGCTTGGCCGCGCGCATCCGCTCGGGTGTCCACTGGCTCAGGACGTCCTTCGCGGGTGTGGTCGCCTGCTGGACGACCGCCGCGGATGCCTTGCCGGGCACCGCGTCGGCCGTCGTCGCGGCTTGCGCCGTGCCGTGGACCAGCATTCCCCCGAGCACTACGACGGCAAGGACCGCCCCTGCCGATCGGGTACGTCTCACTGGGCACCTCCGGATTCCCCCGGGCGGTGGTCCCGCCCGGCAGCCAGCCTCCCGCCGCGCGCCGGGCGGCGACACTGGACCTTGGAGTTGCGCCGTTCAGGGGAGACCGGGGTGCTCCGGCCGGGAGATGAGCAGGCCGGCGACCGAGCCCGCCTGCAGCCGCGACTCGACGCGCAGCTTGATCAAGACGTTGCTGACGTGGAACTTCACGGTGCGCTCGCTGATGCCCAGCCGGCGCGCGATGCCGCGGTTGGACAGGCCGTGGCCGAGCAGGACGAGGATTTCGTGTTCCCGCCGGCTGAGCCTCCCGACGCGTTCGAGGACCTGGCTCCGCCGGTGTTCGAGTGCCACGAAGTCGTCGTTCATGTCATCCCCCCAAGCCGGAAAACCCGCACCGAGAAGAGGGGGCAGGCGGGGGCGCAGATACGCCTAGTCGTCCGGACCGCTCTGGTGGCGCATGTTTTCGTCGGCCTGCCGGATGCGGTCGGGCGTCCAGTGGCGGTCGACCTCGGCCGGGTCCTGGGGGTTGGTGTGCACCACCGGGGTTTCGGGACCGGGTTGCCTCGCGGCGGCGCCGATCCCGGCCGCCGCGAGACCCGCGACCACGGCGAGCACGACGAACGCTTTTTTCCGGGACATGGGAACCACCCCTCCGCCGCGGCAAGAATACCAGCGGGAAAGGACGGGCAGGCCGCGTCAGCCGGGTGAGCCCACCGCGCAGACCTTGATCGGCGCCGCGTGCGCCGGGTCGAGGGCGTTGCGAACCAGATGCCAAACGTTGAGGTCGTACGCCTCGCCGATGTGGCCGACCGGATCGAACGGGCACGAGTCCTGGACGTAGATGTTGTGCACCCCCGGCTCGCGGATGAACGACGTCTCCGTCGGGGTCACCAGCTCGTCGTAGCGCGAGGTGATGATCGTGTAGCCGATGCCGGGCTGGGCGACCGGGCCGCTGTTGAGGGCGACGATCGCCGCGCCGCCGTCCAGCTCGTCGGCGAAGATCGGGAGGCCGATCGTCTTCACGATCGTGTCCCAGGTGCTCTTGCCGAGCACGGTGTAGGCCAGCGTCAGGAGCCCGGACGCGTTGGCGCCGTGGGTCGGCGGCGCGATCGCGACGACCTGGCCGATCTCGCTCTGGATGCCCTGCATCTTGGCCAGGTAGATCGACTGGAGACCGCCTTCGGAGTGCCCGACGACGTCGACCTTGGCCGCGCCGGTCGCCGCGCGGACCTTCTCGACGAAGTTCTTGATCTCCAGCGACGACTCCGCGACCGGCTTGAGGCCGCCGACGAACGGGAACTGCGGGTAGGCGCCGTAGGTCAGCGAGAACGTGCAGTACCCGCGCGCGGCGAGGTCGGCCTGCAGGAAGTTGAGGTCTTCGTAGTAGGTGGCGAAGGTGCCGTGGAGCAGCACGACCGGGTTCGGGTGGGCGGCGCTCGGGCGGCAGCCGAAGTTGTTGTTCCCGCCGCTGGTCGCGGCCTGGGCCGGGGCCGCCGCGCCCAGGGCCAGCAGGCCCGCGATCCCGAGTCCGGCCAGCCATCGTTTTGTTCCCCGCGCCATTCCTCGCGCCATTGCGAAGTCCCTTCGTCTGGTTGCTATGCACAGCATGAACCACACAATCAAGGCTGTCTGCTGGCAGAACGCGCAGAAACTTGCCGTGGCCGTTTGTGCATGGTGACAATACCGGGCATGGATGCCGTCGACCGGTTGTTCCCTCGGACGGGTGAGATCGCCACCGCGATGATCACGCGGTGTGCCGCCGAGATCCCGGCGTACCGGCTGCTGCCGGAGAGCGTGCTGGCCGGCGACCTGGTCGCGAACGCGCGGGCGGTGTTCGAGCTGTTCCTGACCACGGTCGCCGAGGACCGGCGGCCGACCGAGGACGAGCTGGCGCTGCCGATCGTGTGGGGCGCCGAGCGGGCGCGGGACGGCCTGCCGCTGGAGGCCGTGCTGAAGATCTACCCGCTCGCCGCCGGTGTCGCGTGGGAGCAGGCCGACGGCGACCGCGCGGTGCTCGGCGCGCGGATGCTGGACTTCCTCGGCGAGGTGATGCCGCGGGTCGCGTCGGCGTACCTGCGCGAGCGCGACGCCCTCGACTGGGAGCGGCGGGAGGACCGCCAGAACCTCGCGGCCAGCCTGCTCGCCGGCCGCCCGGTGCGCCACCGCGAGCTCGCGCCGAGCTACGACGTCGTGGTGTTCCACCTGCCGCTGCGGCCCGCGCCCCCGGATTCCCGTGAGGCGACGGACCTCTTCCGCGCGATCCGGTCCGATTTGGATGGTCAGGCGGGTGTCCTGGTGACGTTCAAGGGGGACGGCGGCGTGCTGCTGGTCCCGTCGGCGTCCTCGGTGGACGAGGTCGCGGCGCGGGTGGACGTCCTCTGCGGCCGCTCGTGCGTCGCGGCGGCGGCCCGCGCGGGTGCGCTCGAAGACATTCCCGCGGCGCATTCCGAAGCCGTGGAAATCTTGGCGCTGGCGGAAAGCCTCCGCCGTCCGCCGCGGTTGTACCGGCTGGCCGACCTGGCGATCGAATACCAGCTGGCCCGGCCGAGCCCGGCGCGGGAAGCGCTCGCCGCGATTCTTTTGCCGCTGGAAGACCATCCGCACCTGATCGACGCGTTGCGCGCGTTCGTGACGTCGGGCTACAACCGCGGCGAAGCGGCGACGGCGTTGAACATCCACCGCAACACGTTGACCTACCGCCTCGGCCGCATCCAGCTGATCACGGGTTACGACGCAACCCGGCCGGCGGACGCCCGCCACCTGGCCGCGGCGATGACGGCTTACGACATCAGCCGCCAGAACGGGTGAATGTCACGGTATAACGTTCGCGTCGCGATTCCCCCGGATCAAGTGCGCTTTCCGCTGCCCACCCGATTCCTGGTGCGGACACGGAAAAAGCCGATCGTGGTCGCTCGCCGGCAGCCACCTGACCCGGACGAAATGAGCCAGCCCATGCGCATCCTCCGCGCGACCGCCGCCCTCTCCGCCGTTCTCGCGCTGGCCGCCTGCGGCCTGCCGCGCACCGTTGCCGGGAGTCCCGCTCAGGCGCCCGCCACCGCGACCGTCACCGCCGCCGCCACGCCCACCGTCACCGTCGCGCCGCCGCAGACCGTTGTCGTGCAGCCGCCGCAAACCGTTGTCGTCGCGCCGAAAGCCGTTGCTTCGAACCAGTGGTACGCGCAGCCGGGCTGGATCGCCGCGCAGCCGTGGATCACCATCACCCCTTCGGCCGGGCAGACGCCGTGCCAGTGGCTCCACGCCCGCGGGTACTCCTACGCGCAGGCGTACGCCGCCTGGGCGCAGAACGGGTATCCCGCCGGCTGGTCCGCCACCAACGACGGTTACCCGTGCCAGAAGTCCTACGGCATGCAGCACTGACCGGCCCACGCGCGGACGACGTCGTCGAGCACCTTCAGCGGCAGCTGCCCGCCGCCGAGCACCACGCCGTGGAAGTCCTTGAGGGAGAACGCATCCCCGAGCGTCTCCGACGCGAACCGGCGCAGGCGCAGGATTTCCAGGCGGCCGGTCATGTAGGCCAGCGCCTGGCCCGGCGACTCGATGTACCGGTCCGTTTCGGACTGCACCTCGACCTCGCTCAACACCGTGTGCGCACGCAGGAACTCGACGCACTGCTCACGCGTCCACCGCAGCGCGTGCAAACCGGTGTCCACGACCAGGCGCGCCGCGCGCAGCGAGTCCTCCGCCACCATGCCGAGGCGCATCAGGTCGCTGGAGAAGAGACCCATTTCGTCGGCGAGCCGTTCGGTGTAGAGCGCCCAGCCCTCGCTGTAGGCGGTGATCATCGCGATGCGCCGCAGCTGCGGCAACCCGGTCAGCTCCTGCGTCAGCGACTCCGCGAAGTGGTGTCCCGGCACGGCTTCGTGGAACGCCACGGTCTCGGCGATGAACCGGTCGCGCGTGCGCACCTCGTGGGTGTTGGTGTAGTAGACGCCCGGGCGGGAGCCGTCGAGGGCGGGTGGCAGGTAGTACGCGGGCGCGGCGACCGGCGCTTCCGCGTCCGGGACCGCCCGCACGACACACTCGGCGGCCGGCACGCGGGGAAACCAGCCCGGCGCGGCGGCGGTCGCGCGGGCGACGGCCGAGCGTGCGGTCTCGAGCATCTCCTCGGCGTCGCGCCAGCGGAGGCTCTCGTCGGTCCGCAGCCGGTGGCGGACCTCGACCGGGTCGGTCAGCCCGAAGACCCGGTTGCCGAGGTCGGTGAACTCGGCTTGGAGCCCGGCGAGCACGTCGAGGCCCAGCTGGTGGAGTTCCTGCGGTGTGTGGTCGGTGGTCGTGTGCATGCGCGCCAACGCCGTGTAGTGCGCTTCGCCGCCTTCGAGCCAGCAGATCCCCGGCTCGTGGTCGGGCCGGCCGCGGCCGGCCAGCTCGGTCGCGACGAACTCGCGGTAGCGGGCCAGCGCCGGCCGCACCACGTCGGCGACCAGCCGGTCGCGGCGCTCGGCGCGGTCGCCGGTCAACGGCAGGGCGAACGGCTTGTCCTGCGCCAGGAACCGGTCCAGGAACCCGATCGTCGTGTGCGCCATCCGCTCGAC
Source organism: Amycolatopsis sp. NPDC104819 (assembly GCF_055583145.1). Lineage (NCBI taxonomy): Bacteria > Bacillati > Actinomycetota > Actinomycetes > Pseudonocardiales > Pseudonocardiaceae > Amycolatopsis > Amycolatopsis sp. NPDC104819. The sequence continues at coordinate 582,535 of NZ_JBVJON010000004.1, forward strand.
GTGCCGGTGCGAGCCGGCGCGCTGGCGCTGGGCCAGCGCGGCGTAGAACGCCGGGAACGCGGCCAGCCGGGCCAGGAAGTCCTCCTCCGCCTGCGCGCCGGACGTCGTGAGCTGCGGCAGGAAGGTCAGGAGGCTGGTCCCGGCCGCGAACATCGGGTCGGCCAAGGTGAACTCGACGTCCCGCGCGTCGAGCCGCGCCAGCATCGCCTCGGCCTGCTGGACGACCACGCCGAGCGTCACGCGGTCGGCGTCGGGCGAGACCCGCGCCCGCGCCAGGACATCGGCGGCACGGGCGCGCAGCCGCGCCTGGCCGGCCTCGCTCGGATCGCCCAGCTCGGCGTCGTGCCCAGGGACGCCGACGAAGGTCGCCTCGAGCGGGGACCAGGTGGCCAGGACGTCGACGAGCTCGTCCGCGAGCGCGGAAGCAGAAGTCATCCGGTCATTGTGTCGGCGCGCTCACCCTCGATCGAGGGGATTTCGCACCGGGGCGAGCGCGAGCTCGCGCGAGAGCGCCAGCGCGGCGGCCCGGACCACCTCGTGGCCACGCTGTCCCGCGGCAACCCGTAGAAGGTGCTCTTTCGCGATCTGGCTCGAGCGGAGGTGGTGGCGCGGCTGACGCGCTCGGAGCTGTCCGAACGCGCGCTGAGCGTGGCGATGAACGCCGGAACGTAGACCGGGCCGGGAGCTTCGCGCTCCCGGCCCGGCCGGCACCTAGGTCAAACTCGAACAAGGTCTCGCATCAGGATCCTTCGCCCCGTTGGGGACCCACCGCACGTTCGCGAACGACGCCTGGAACGCGGCGTCGGTGTAGACCAGGAACGGCGTGTTGATGTGCTCGAAGTCCAGCCCGTTGTTGAAGCAGGACAACGGGATCTTGACCGTCGTCTTCGGGCCGCCCGCCAGGTCGGTGAACAGCTTCGTCGCGTTCACCTCCGAGAAGCACGGGTAGACGCAGTGCATGCTGATCACCGTCCGGTTGACCGGCGCCTGCTGGACGGTCGTGTCGAACTCCAGCGCCCCGTCCGCGTTCAGGTAGCTGCGCAGGTCGTTCGTGCCCGTCGGGTTCTGCAGGTACAGCTGGGCCGCGCCGGTGCCCGTCCAGGTCGCCTTCAGGCCGTCACCCTGCACGTTGACGTCGGTCGGGACGGTGTTGATCTCGGGGTGGTCGGCCGCGCCGTCCGGGCCGATCTCCGTGCCGCCCCAGTTCGAGGCCGAGCCGATGAAGCTCTTATACGGCGCGACGTCGGTCCGGTCGAAGATCGACAGGTCCTCGGTTGCCGTCCCGCCGCCACCGGTGGACCCGCAGGTCGCCGGGCCGGGGGTCTCGTCCAGCTGGCCGATCGTGACGCGCTGGCCGGTCTTGAGGCCGTAACCCAGCTTGAACAGCGGGTCGTAGTCCGGCGACCACGGGTTGAGCGGCGACTGGCACGCGCTCTTCGGCCACGAGTAGGACAGCTTGGCCGTGTACCCGCCGTTGACGTCCTTGCCCTTGACCATCAGGTCCGCGACGCCGCCGCCCTCGGAGCCGGGCAGCCAGGCCGCCACGAACGCGTCGGAGCGGTTGATCTCCTTGTTCATGTACAGCGGGCGGCCGCCGACGTAGACGGTGGCGACCGGGGTGCCCTTGCCGCTGACCTTGTCCAGCACGGCGAGGTCCTCGGGGTAGAGCTTCGACGCCTCGAGCGTCTTGCGGGTCAGGTCGCCGACACCCTCGGCGTACGGCGTCTCGCCGATGACCGCGATGACCGCGTCGTAACCCTTCGGGTCGGTGTTGCCGGTGGCGTCGAAGGTGACGTTGGCGTCCCCGAGGTCCTCCTTGAGCCCCGCGAGGATCGAGGTGGCGTTCGGGAAGTCGGCGTTCGTGTTGCCGGTGCCCTGCCAGCTCAGCGTCCAGCCGCCGGTCTGGTTCGAGATGCTGTCGGCGCTCTTGCCGACCACCAGGACCTTCGACTTCGGCTTGAGCGGCAGCACGTTGCCGTTGTTCTTCAGCAGCACCTGCGACTCGCGGGCGGCCGCGCGGGCCAGCTGGTGGTCGGTCAGCGCCTCGGCCGACTCGGCGAACGAGCGGTCCGACGGCGCCTGGGCCTCGAACAGCCCGTCACGCAGCTTGACGCGCAGGATGCGGGTCACCGCGTCGTCGATCCGGGCCATCGGGATCTGGCCGTTCTGCACCTGGGCGATCGTGTTGGTGATGAACGCCTTCCAGTCGGCGGGCACCATCACGATGTCGATGCCGGCGTTGATCGCCTGCGGGCAGGAGGAGTTGGTGCAGCCGGTGACCTGGCCGATGCCGTTCCAGTCGGACACGACGAGGCCGTCGAAGCCCATCTTGCCCTTGAGGATCTGGTTCAGCGCCTTGTCGCTGCCGTGCAGCTTGCCCTCGTTGATGCCGAGGTCGGTGTTGGTCCAGCTGTTGAACGACACCATCACGGTCTGGGTGCCGGCGGCGAGCGCGCCGTAGTAGCCCTGGCCGTGGATGTTGATCATGTCGGCTTCGGAGGAGGGGTTGACGCCCTGGTCCTGGCCCTTGAGCGTGCCGCCGTCGCCGATGAAGTGCTTGGCGGTGGCGATGACGCCGCTGGAGCCGATGCGCTTGGTGGCTTCGTCCTGGAGGCCGTCGATGGCCTCGTAGCCGTAGGCGCGGGTGATGCGCGGGTCCTCGGAGAAGCCTTCGTAGGTGCGGCCCCAGCGGTCGTCCTGGACGACGGCGAGGGTCGGCGAGAACGCCCAGTCCTGCCCGGTGGCGCGGATCTGCCGCGCGGTGGCGGCGGCGACGTCGCGGGCCAGGCACGGGTCGTGCGCCGCGCCGAGGCCGATGTTGTGCGGGAAGACGGTGGCGCCGTAGACGTTGTTGTTGCCGTGCACGGCGTCGATGCCCCAGATGACGGGGATCTTCGTGCGGCTCGACTTGGAGGCGTACCAGTAGGCGTCGGCGAGGTTCAGCCAGTCCTGCTGGGTGGCGTGCTTGTTGGCGCCCGGCCACGCGCCGCCGCCGTTGAGGACGGAGCCGATGGCGTACTGCTTCACCTCGGCGGGGGTGATCGAGGTGATCTCGGGCTGCGTCATCTGCCCGACCTTCTCCTCCAGGGTCATCCCGGAGACGATCTGGGCGATGCGCGCCTCGTCACCGGCCTTGCCCTTGAACCGGCTGTCGACCTTGGGCCAGTCCGCGAGGGTGGGCAGGCTCGGCTCGATCTTGGCGCAGCCGTACTTGTCCTTGGCGGGCTGCCCGATGACGGGCTGCTCCGCGGCTTGGGCCGCTTGGGGGATCGCCTGCGCGACTCCGCCCAGCAGGCTGAGGCTCATCAGGGTGACGAGCGAACTTCGGCGCGCACGGGACCACGCGCGGGATCTTCTGGCCATGGTCTGGTCCATTCTGCGATGAACGGCGGACCGGCCGATCCTCACCGGGCGAAGGGGACGGCGTCAATAGTTTCGGACGCTTGCGGGGCAAGTTAATTCTCGACATAAAATAAGAGTCGCCCGGTGGTTGGGCGCGTCTAGCGGGTGTGGTGCTTGCGGTCAAGGGTGCGGCCGGGCAGACGTCTTGCCCGGGATCACGGGTGCTGCAGCATCTCCGCGATCGCCTGCACCCGGACCAGCGTGATCCCGCCCCGCTGCTCGATGGCGAGCGGGTGCCCGGTCGGCTCCACCTCGACGAGCGGCCGCTCACCCGGCGGCCGTGTGTGCAGGTTGGTCTTGAGGTTCAGGGTGCCGGGCTCGTAGCCGGGCAGCTCGGTCGTGAGCCACCCGAAGTACGGCGGTTCGCTCACCCGGTCCGGACGGTCCCAGACTTCCTGCGCGCGGAAGAAGTTGTCCTTGCTCACCGAAACCCAGACACCCCACTCGAAGTCGGTGTCGGCGTCGAGGACCGGCAGCACCAGGCGGCCGCGGAGAAAGAAGTGCTCACCGCCGATCACGCAGCGTTCGGGTTCGAGGACGCTGTCCGGAAGGCCGTCCTGCCAGAAAGCCGGCGCTGGAGCGCTGTAGGCGAAGGGGAGTTCGTCGTGTCTCTCGCCGCAGCAGGTGCAGGTGTACCCCAGGTCGGTCGTCATGGCGACAGAGTAGGGGGCACGAGCCGAGGGCTGCCCCGACCGGGCGAACTTCCGGTGCTCGCCCCGAAAACTGCGATGCTGGAACGATGGCGGATGGTTCAGGGGGAAACCGGCTGCTCTCGAACCGGACGATCGGCGTTTCGGCGGTCGTGCTGGTCCTCGTCGCCGCGGCGGCGTGCTGGGTGCTGCTCTCGCTCTACGGCCAGGGGACCGACGCCGACAAGGCACGGCTGGAAAGCGTCCGGACCGTCGGCACGATCGTCCTCGGCGCGGGCGGCTTCATCGCCTTGCTGCCGGCTGCCCGGCGGCAGCAGACGGCCGAGCAGGACGTGGCCACCAAGCGGAACGACCTCCTCCTGCGTGAGCAGGCCAACGAGGACGCTCGCCACGACGCCGCGGAGCGGCGGATCAGCGATCTCTACCTCAAAGCGGTTGAACAGCTGGGCGCGGAGAAGGCGCCCGTCCGGCTGGCCGGGCTGTACGCCCTGGAGCGGCTCGCGCAGGACAACCACGCTCACCGGCAGACCATCGTCAACGTGATCAGCGCGTACCTGCGGATGCCGTACGACCCGCCGGCCGAGGGCGCCGAGGAGCCCGGCCGGGCCTGCCTGGAGGAGCGCGAGGTGCGGGTCACCGCCCAGCAGATCCTCACCGACCACGTCGCTCCGGCCGGGGCCGACCGGGCCCGGTTCTGGGCGGACCTCGATCTGGACCTGGGCGGCGCCGTGCTGATCGACCTGAAGCTCCACGACTGCTCGTTGCGGAACGCGAACTTCGCGCGGGCCAGGTTCGTCGGGCAAGCTTCCCTGCTGGGCATCAAGTTCCACGGGAGCACGAGGTTCGACGACGCGGTGTTCGAGGGTGAGGCGTGGTTCGCGGAGGCGGAGTTCTCCGACAGCACCCGGTTCGACGGCGTCACTTTCCTCCGGGACGCGAGGTTCGACGAAGCCAGGTTCTTCGGGGCGACTGTGTTCCGCGACGCGCGGTTCCAAGGCTTCGCGCGGTTCGAGAAGGCCGAGTTCGCGGGCAAGGCCATCTTCAGCAAGGCCACGTTCGCCGGCGGCTCGGACTTCTCCCGGGCGAGGTTCGCCGACGAGGCCTACCTGCCGGGGGTCGACTTCGGTCGTGACGCCCGGTTCGTGGAGGTCACCTTCGCCCGGGAAGGCTGGTTCATCAACGTCGAGTTCGGCGGTTACGCCGACTTCAAGGACGTGACGTTCAGTGAGGACGTCCGGTTCGTCGACTGCCTGCTGGACGGTGTTCCCTACAGCCCGCCGGAGTGGAGTCCGCGGCCACCGGACGACTTCGACTGAACGGCTCAGCCGAGGACCGAGCCCGGCAGCTCCTCGAAGATCAGCCAAGTCCGCGTCGACCGGACCCCCTCCAGGGCCTGCAGCCGCTCCAGGACCACGTCCCTCAACGTCGTGTTGTCCGGTGTTCGCACCAGCAGCAGGATGTCGAAGTCGCCGCCGACGAGCGCCACGTGGTCGACGTACGGGATCGCGTGGAGGTCCGTGGCCATCGTGCGCCAGGACGTCTGCTCCACCGTCACCATGATGTACGCCGACGTGCCCAGGCCCGCCCGGCGTGGGTTGATGCGCGCGCCGAAGCCGGTGATCACCCCTTCGGCCATCAGGCGCTCCAACCGCGCGTACGCGTTCGTGCGCGAGATGTGCAGCTTCTCCGCCAGCGCGCGCACCGCCAGGCGGCCGTCCGCGGACAGCTCCGCCAGCATCGCCCGGTCGACCTCGTCGAGGGCCGGGACCGTTCGTCCCGTGAGACCGTCCAGTGGCTGGGAGTCGGAAGACGTATGGTCCGAAGAGGGGCCCGAAGGAGGCCGTTTGTCGCTCATTTCCGCCAACCCTTGAACAGACGACCACCAAGAACCACCATTTCAGCATCATATGTCTGCGAGAGGTGGTGTGCGCCATGGCCGCGGAGACCCTGCTGCCGTCCGTGTCGCCGGTGCGGTTCGTCGCCGAGGACGGGACGCGCGTCGACCAGCACGGCGAGTACGCCGAGCCCACGAAGGACCGGCTGAAAGCCGTCTACCGGCAGATGGTCCTGGGCCGCCGCTTCGACGTCCAGGCGACCGCCCTCACCAAGCAGGGCCGCCTCGCCGTCTACCCCTCCAGCGCCGGCCAGGAGGCCTGCCAGGTCGCCGCCGCGCTCGCGCTCCAGGACAACGACTGGCTCTTCCCGACCTACCGCGACTCCGTCGCCCTCGTCGCGCGCGGCCTGAAGCCCGGCGAAGTCCTGACGCTCCTTCGCGGCGACGCGCACTGCGGCTACAACCCCGTCGAGACGCGCGTAGCGCCCCAGTGCACTCCGCTCGCGACGCAGACCCTGCACGCCGCCGGTCTCGCGCACGCCATGCAGCGACGCGGCGAAGACGCCGTCGCACTCGCGCTCATCGGAGACGGCGCCACCAGCGAAGGCGACTTCCACGAGGCGCTCAACTTCGCCGCCGTCTTCAGGGCGCCCGTGGTGTTCTTCGTGCAGAACAATCGCTACGCTATTTCCGTCCCCTTCGAGAAGCAGAGCGCCGCGCCCGCGTTGGCGTACAAGGGAATCGGTTACGGCATGCGCTCGGAGCAGGTCGACGGCAACGACGCCGTCGCGGTGCTCGCCGTTCTCGACGACGCCGTGAAGCACGCCCGCGAAGGCAAGGGCCCGGTCCTCGTCGAGGCCCACACCTACCGCATCGACGCTCACACCAACGCCGACGACGCCACCCGCTACCGCGACGCGGACGAAGTCGCGAAGTGGCGCGAAGCGGACCCGCTCAAGCGCCTCGAGACCTACCTCGGGGACGCCCTCACCGCGCACGAAATCGAGCTCTGCCACGCCGAAGCCGAAGAGTTCGCCGAGTCCGTCCGCGACACCCTGAACGCCGACGCCGAGCTCGACCCGATGTCGCTGTTCGACCACGTCTACGCCGAGCCGACCCGCCAGCTCGAAGTGCAGCGGGCCGCACTGAAAGCCGAGCTGGAGGCCTGATGACGACCACGATGGCGCAGGCGCTCAACGCCGCCCTGCGGGACGCGCTCAAGGACGACGACCGGGTGCTCGTGTTCGGCGAGGACGTCGGCACGCTCGGCGGCGTCTTCCGGGTCACCGACGGCATCACCGCCGACTTCGGCGAGGACCGCTGCTTCGACACCCCGCTCGCCGAGTCCGGCATCGTCGGGTTCGCCGTCGGGATGGCGATGGGCGGCTTCCGCCCGGTCGTCGAGATGCAGTTCGACGCCTTCGCCTACCCCGCGTTCGAGCAGATCACCTCGCACGTCGCGAAGCTGCGCAACCGCACGCGCGGCGCGCTCTCGCTGCCGATGGTCATCCGGATCCCCTACGCCGGCGGCATCGGCGGCGTCGAGCACCACTGCGACTCCAGCGAGGCCTACTACACGCACACGCCGGGCCTTCGCGTCGTCACGCCGGGCACCGCGCAGGACGCCTACGACCTGCTTCGCGACGCCATCGAGTCGCCGGACCCGGTCGTCTTCCTCGAGCCGAAGGCCCGCTACTGGTCCGGGGAAGAGGTCAGCTTCACGCGCAGCGGCCCGGGCATGGACAAGGCCGTCGTCCGCCGCGAAGGCAAGGACGTCACGCTCATCGCGTACGGCCCGATGGTCGCCACCGCGATGGAAACCGCCGAAGCCGCGAAGGAAGAGGGCTGGGACGTCGAGGTCGTCGACCTGCGCTCGCTGTCGCCGTTCGACGACGAGACCGTGACGGCTTCCGTGCGCCGCACCGGCCGCGCGGTGGTCGTCCACGAGGCCGCCGGCTTCGGCGGGTACGGCGCCGAGGTCGTCGCTCGCGTCACGGAGCAGTGCTTCCACCAGCTGCACGCGCCGGTGCTGCGCGTGACCGGGCTCGACATCCCGTACCCGGCGCCGAAGCTCGAGCGCCACCTGCTCCCGGACGTCGACCGGATCCTCGACACGATCGCGCGCCTGCAGTGGGCCGACACCCCGGTGGTGGCCGGTGCCTGACTTCCTGCTGCCGGACCTCGGCGAAGGCCTGACCGAGGCGGCGATCCTCAACTGGCACGTCACCGTCGGCGACACGGTCAAGATCGACCAGATCGTCGTCGAGGTCGAGACGGCGAAGGCCGCGGTCGAGGTGCCGGTGCCGTTCGCCGGCGTCGTGTCCGCGCTGCACGGCGAGCCGGGGCAGCTGCTGCCGGTCGGCGCGCCGCTGCTGTCCGTCGGCGGGTTCGCCGAACCGGGCGTGACAACATCGAGCGGCAGCGGCAACGTCCTCATCGGCTACGGCACCGCGCCGACGACGCGCCGCAAGCGCGTCCGCCGCGTCGAAGCTCCCGCGCCGAAGGCCAAGGCGCCCGGCGTGATCTCGCCGTTCGTCCGGAAGCTGGCTTCGGACAACGGGATCGACCTCACGACGGTCACCCCGACCGGCCCCGGCGGGATCATCCGCCGGACCGACGTCGAAGCGCTCCTGAAGAAGCCGCAGGCGGAAGGGGAGCGCCGGATCCCGCTGACCGGCGTCCGCAAGGCCGTCGCGACCAAGCTGACGACGTCGCGGCGCGAGATCCCCGAAGCGACGGTGTGGGTGGACGTCGACGCGACCGAGCTGGTCGCCGCCCGCGCGGCCCTCAATGCCAAGACCGACCGGCCGGTGAGCCTGCTCGGGCTGATCGCGCGGTTCACCGTCGCGGGGCTCAAGAAGTTCCCGGAGCTGAACTCCCGCGTCGACGGCGACGAGATCGTCCTGCTGGACAGGATCCACCTCGGTTTCGCCGCGCAGACCGACCGCGGGCTGGTCGTCCCGGTCGTGCGCGACGCAGGCGAACTGTCCACCCGGAACCTCTCGGCGGCGATCGGCGACCGCGCCCGCACCGCCCGCGACGGCAAGCTGCCGCCCGCGGACCTCACCGGCGGCACGTTCACCGTCAACAACTACGGCGTCTTCGGCGTCGACGGCTCGGCCGCGATCATCAACCACCCCGAGGCCGCGATCCTCGGCATCGGCCGGATCATCGACCGGCCGTGGGTGGTCGACGGCGCGCTGGTCGCCCGCAAGATCTGCGAGCTGACGCTGGCCTTCGACCACCGGGTCTGCGACGGCGGCACGGCGGGCGGGTTCCTCCGGTTCGTCGCGGACTGCGTCGAGTCGCCGGTCACGGCGCTGGGCGACCTCTAACGACTCACCGGGCGGATTGGCCGGATGTGACGGCCGTGGCACTTAAAGTGTTCGCGTGACGACTCCAGCCCAGCACGACCGGGACCAGGCGGAAGCACGCGTGGGCCGGCTCAAGCAGGACCTGCGGGACGGGCTGGTGACCCCGCCCGGCGACGTCGAGGTGATGGACGAGCTCGTCGCGACGGCCCACCGGCTGCTCGACGCCGAGCTGGCGTTCGACGAGGCGAAGCACCGGCTCGCCATCGCCGAGCTCGAGTCGCGGCACGCGGCGACGCAGCGCGCGGTCGTGTACTTCGCGGCCGCGCCGGTGCTGGTTCCGCTGGCCGCCGCGGCGCTCGTGCTGTTCGACGTGCTTTCGCCGGTGTGGCTGCTGGCGTTCGTCCCGTTGTTCGCGGCCGGGCTGTGGATCGGCTTCGGCCCGGTCCGGCGCGTCGGCGAAGTCATCCGCGAGCGGACGCGGGCCGCGTGGGCGGGCAGCGTCACGGCCGCCGTGCTGGTGGCGGCGCTGGTGCCGTGGGCCGGGTCGGTCGTCTGCACGATCCTGGCGGCGCTGGGCGTCGCGGCCACGGCCGCGTTGCTGTGGCGGGAAAGCCGGATCCCGTGAGCCACGGTTACGCGACCTACGGCGACGACCCCGGGTTCGAGCAGGAGTACGCCGGCTACCCGGAGGCCGCGGACCCGACGCGCCGCGACCTCGACGAGCTGTTCGCGGCGGTCGACGGGCTGCGTGCCGCGGTCGAGGAGGCCGACGACCGCGACCGCGGGCTGCGCCAGGACGTCGCGGACCTGACCGACCGGCTCGAGCGCGGCGGCGGGCACCGCCAGGAGGACCGCATCGACCTGCTCGGCCGGCAGCTGGACCGGTTGCAGCAGCAGGTCCAGGCCCTGGAACGAGCGGTGCGGGTGTCCGACGGTGTGCCCCAGGTGAACCTCGACGACGTCGGCGCGGAGACCCGGGCGCTCGCGGCGGAGGCGGCGCGCTGGGACGACCTGCACAAGGAGCTCGTCACGAAGGAGCAGCGCGCCCGGCACGAGCAGGAGATCGCGCGGCTGGCTTCGGTGCACGAAGCGCAGGCCCGGTGTGACACCGACCTGCTCGAGGTGATGCGGGTCCTGGCGTCGACGGACCGCGCTTCGCGGGCCCGAGGGGACGCGGAGTCGTCGTTGCGGGCGTTGTCGACCCGGCGCCGGACGCTGCTGGACGAGGAGATCCCGGCGGCCTCGGAGGCGGCGGACCAGGCGCGGCTGGCGTTGCGCGAGGCGGACGCGGTCGAGGCGCGGATCGTGCCCCAGCTGGAGCGCGCCGAGCGAGCGTGGCACGACCTGCAGGTGCGGCTGCGGACGAGGATCACCGACGCGCTCGGCTCGAACGCGCTGCTGCCGACGTGGTTCGGCCACGCACTGGGGGTAGCCCCACCGGCCGGAGCGGCCGGCGACACGTGGATCCGCACGGCGGCTTCGGTGCTGGCTTACCGCGTGACGTTCCGCATCGTGGACCCGGCACTGCCCCTGGGCCCGCCGGCCGGCGAGAACGCGGACACGACGGAACGGCGCTGGACCTGGCGCGCGCGGCTGGAAAGCGACTTGGACGAGCTGGCTCTCTAGCGAAATCCGCCCGGCCGCCACCGGTGATGAACTACGTTTTGATCATGTCCTACCGCGACGCGACGGCCCACTACACCTCGCCCAAAAGGCGTGATCCGGTCAAGACGATGCTGGAGGAAGTGGTCACCCACCGAGTCCTGCGTGATGCCATCTCCCGGGTCCGGCCCGAACGCGGCCGGCCGCTGCGGGTCGTCGACGTCGGTTGTGGGACCGGGGACGGCCTGGCCCTGCTGACCGAGCCGCACGGCGCCCTCGCCCCGCTGACCGACGAGCACACCCTCGACTACCTCGGGGTCGACATCGATCCCGACATGGTCGACACCGCCCGCGCGCTCCATGCAGGACGGCGGGCCACCTTCGCCGTCGCGGACATGCGGTCCGAACTGCCCGCGGGCGACTTCGACCTTTACCTCTCCTGCGGTGTGCCCTACTCCCACCTTCCCCACGAGGACGTCGTCGAGGTCCTGACCGGTCTCATGCAGCGGATCGTCGAGACTCGCGACAGCGCGGTGCTCGTGGTCGACGTCCTCGGCCGCTACTCGGTCGAGTGGACGCCGAAGTGGCCGGAAACCCGCTGGTCGTACAACATGAGCTTCTTCGAGGACGCGACCGAGACCCTCCACGACCGGATGAGCTTCTTCGACCGCGGGTCGCTCGACGCGGTGCTCGTCGAAGCCGCCATCCGGGCCGGGGCCCGGCTGAGCGGGACGACGTTCACCGACCGGTCGATCCTCGCGGGCCGGCACACCGCCACGCTGTCCTTCAACCCGGCGATCCCGCCCTACCGCACCCTCCTCAACGAGCTCGCCCGCGGCGCCACCGACGTCGACCCCGCCCGGCTGCGGTTCGAGCCGCCCGCCGGGCACGCGCCACGATCGGTCCAGCTGTTCTTCAACGCCTTCGCCGAAGGCTGGAACCGGATCCTCGCCGCGGCCGCCGTGCCGTCCGCCGAGCACGCGAAGGAGCTCGCGAGGTCGCTCTTCGCGTGGGAACAGCAAGCCCAGCAAGGACTCGGGGTCGGCCACTCCCTGATGGCCACCGTGGTCGTCGAGCGCCCGACCGTCACCTGAGCGCCGACTCCAGCTGTCGGTGCAGCTCGCCGAGCCGGGACTTGCCGGGTTCGCCGGGTGGGAAGCGGCTCAGGATGTCGCGTACCTCCGGTGGAGCGTGGTCGAGAGCCCAGCGGATCTCGGCCGCGGCGTCACCGCCGGCCAGTTCGTGCGCCAACGCCGTCTGCTGCGCGGGGCCGACGATGTGCTTCACCTGGTGCGGAGACTCCAGCGGGTGCAGGTAGGCCGCCCCCGCCGCGCCGACTGCCGCGCGGGCCGCGGCGGCCGCGGCCGGGTCGGAAGTCGCGCCCGCCGCCTTCAGCGCCGCCCACGCTGCCGTGCGCAAGGCTTTCGTGCGCGGGCCGCCCGAAGCGAACTCCCACGCCGCCGCGATCGCCGCCGCCGGGCGGGGGTCGTCCGGGATCAACGGCAGCGCCCGCGAAGCGCAGCCGGCGGCCCAGCCGGTCAGCGCCCGCAGCTCGTCGAGAGTCAGCTCCATGTGGGTGAAGCGTATCTTTGAACCGCCGGTTGAGACTTTCAGACGGCCGCCGGCACCCGAAGCGGACGTCGCAGGCGGTTGAAGAGTTTCGGGTTGTTCAACGCGAACACCCCCACCGTCGCACCGTCGCGGTGCCAGGTCGCCACGAAAGACGAGTCCGAAGGGCCGCCCTCGACGAACGTCAGCGTGTCGTCCGGGCGGGGGTGCCCGGCCAGCTGCAGCCGTCCCGCGTACTGGTCCGACCAGACGTACCCGCTGGGGGTGTACGTCCGCGAGGTCTGCCCGGACAGGAGGTTCGCCACCGCGACCGGCGCCTGCTCGGACGCGTTCGTCCAGTGCTCGTGCCGCCGTCCCCCGTACCGCGCGACGTCGCCCACCGCGACCACCGAAGGCAGTTCCGTGACCAGGCCCGCGTCCACGCAGACTCCGTTGGAAACGGTCAGCCCGGACCCGGCCAGCCAGTCCGTCGCCGGGGTCATGCCGACGCCGGTCACGACCACGTCGGCCGACACGAGCGATCCGTCGGCCAGCTGGACGCCCGCTTCGGACATGCCCGTCACCGACACCCCGCAGCGCAGCTCCGTGCCGTGCTCGGCGTGCAGCCGCGCGCAGACCGCCGCCAGGTCCGGGCCCAGCACCGGCGCGAGCGGCGCGGGCAACGCTTCCAGGACGACCACGTCGAGGCCCAGTGACCGGCACGTCGAGGCCACCTCGGCCCCGATGAACCCGGCGCCGACGATCGCCACCCGGACCCCGGGCACCAGAGCCGCGCGCAACGCGAGAGCGTCGTCGATCGTCCGCAGCGTGTGGGCGGCTTCGAAGCCCGGCAAGGTGCGCGCCCGGCCGCCGGTGGCGATGACGACGCCGTCCGCGTGCACCGAGCCGCCGTCGGAGAGGCGGACCCGCCGCTCGGCCGGCTCCAGCGCCGTGGCCCGCACGCCGAGCCGGAAGTCCAGCGCCAGCGACGCGAGATCCCCGGCGTCGAGCAGCTCCAGCGACGCCCGGGAAGCCGTCCCGGCCAGGAAGCCCTTGGACAGCGGCGGCCGGTCGTAGGGCAGGTGCGCCTCTTCGCCGATCAGCACGATCCCGCCGTCGTAGCCCTGCGCGCGCAGCTCCTGCGCGGCGCGGACCCCGGCGAGCGACGCGCCGACGACCGCGACGCGCTTCACGCCGCGTCCTCCTGGGCCGTGCTCTGGACGTAGATGACGCCGTCTTCGACGAGGACGGTGTAGGTGCGCACCGGCTCCTTGGCCGGGAGGCAGCTCGGCATGCCTGTGCGCAGGTCGAACAGCGCCGCGTGCAGCGGGCACTCGACGAAGCAGCCCTCGAGCCAGCCGTCGGCCAGGGAAGCGTCCTGGTGGGTGCACGTGTCGTCGATGGCGTAGAGCTCGCCGTCGTCGGTGTTGAACACCGCGATCGCGGGGGCCCCGGGGATCCGGACGGACTCACCCGGGGGCAGCTCGTCGACGGTGCATGCGCGAATCATGAGTCCTCCGAGACAGTTGCGCATTGAGGAACATCGACTGTGATCCGCAACAAAGTCTGAGTCCCGTGAAGCGCATCGTCAAGGGGCTACGGCCGGGTAGTTTTCGTTACCCGATAACGGATAGTCCGGGCACGTCGAAGGCCCGTACCGGGGATGGCGGTACGGGCGCTGCGACGTCCGGGTGCTAGTTCTCCCCGTGCCGGTAGAACGGCGTCTTGATCGGCGCCAGCGGGGTGTTGCCGAGGATGAGGTCGGCCGCCTTCTCGGCGGTCATCATCACCGGCGCGTAGATGTTGCCGTTGGGGATGTAGGGCATGACCGACGCGTCGACGACACGCAGGCCCTCGGTGCCGTGCACCCGCATGGTCTGCGGGTCGACGACGGACTTCTCGTCCACGCCCATCTTGGCCGTGCACGACGGGTGCAGCGCGGTCTCGGCGTCCTTGGCGACCCAGTCGAGGATCTCCTCGTCCGTCTCCACCGACGGTCCCGGCGAGATCTCCCCGCCGTTGTAGGTGTCCATCGCGGACTGGTTGAGGATCTTCCGCGCCACCCGCACGGCCTCGACCCATTCGCGACGGTCGTTGTCCGTGGACAGGTAGTTGAACTTGATCGCCGGGTGCTGCCGCGGGTCGGTCGAGGTGAGCTTCACCGAGCCGCGGGTGTCGGCGTACATCGGGCCGACGTGCACCTGGTAACCGTGCCCCTCCGTGGGCGCCGAACCGTCGTAGCGGATCGCCACCGGCAGGAAGTGGAACATCAGGTTCGGGTACTTCACCTCGTCGTTGGAGCGGACGAACCCGCCGCCCTCGAAGTGGTTGGTTGCGGCCGGGCCGTTGCGCAGGAACAGCCACTGCGCGCCGATGTAGGGCCGCTTCCACTTGGCCAGCGACGGCTGCATCGACACCGGTTCCTTGCAGGCGTACTGGATGTACACCTCCAGGTGGTCCTGCAGGTTCTCGCCGACCCCCGGCAGGTCCTTGACGACGTCGATGCCGAGCTTCTCCAGGTCGGCCGCGTTGCCGACGCCGGACAGCTGCAGCAGCTGCGGGCTGTTGATCGCCCCGCCGCAGAGGATGATCTCCTTGCCGTACACCTCACCCGGCACACCCCGGCCCTCGGCGTACTCGACGCCGATCGCGCGGGTGCCGTCGAAAAGGATCTGCGACACGAACGCGTGCGTCTTCACCGTGAGGTTGGGGCGGTTCTCCACCGGGTGCAGATAAGCGCCCGCGGCGGACAAACGCCGTCCTTTTCGGACGTTGCGGTCGAAGGCCGCGAAGCCTTCCTGCCGGTAGCCGTTGACGTCGTCGGTGCGCGGGTAACCGGCCTGCTCGGCGGCGTCGAAGAACGCCTGGAACAACGGGTTCGACGCCGGGCCGCGCTCGAGTTCGAGCGGCCCGTCGTGGCCGCGCCACTGCCCGTCCGGGGCATCGGCTAGGCAGTTTTCCATGCGCTGGAAGTACGGCAGGCAGTGCGCGTAGTCCCAAGTGGACATTCCCGCGTCGCCGGCCCAGCGCTCGTAGTCCATCGGGTTGCCGCGCTGGAAGATCATCCCGTTGATGCTGGACGACCCGCCGAGCACCTTGCCGCGCGCGTGGTAGATGCGGCGGCGGTTCATGTGCGGCTCGGGCTCGCTGCGGTAGCCCCAGTCGTAGAACTTCGACCCGATCGGGAAGGTCAGCGCGGCCGGCATGTGGATGAAGACGTCCCACTTGTAGTCGGACCGCCCCGCTTCCAGGACCAGGACCTTGTTGTTCGGGTCGGCCGACAGCCGGTTCGCCAGCGCGCAGCCCGCCGAACCACCGCCGACGATGACGAAGTCGTAGTTTTCACTCATGCGTCCTCCTCAGCCGGGCAGTGAGTCCGGGGCGTTGTCCGGCATGTGCTCGGGGCTCGTGTGCGACGAGCCCCAGGTGCGGCGCCGGACGTAGAGCATGATCGCACCGATGATCACGATCAGCCCGGTGACGATCACCGCGCCCCACTGGAAGTACCAGTGGTCGTCGCCGTAGACCTCGGCACGCGGCCAGATCAGGTTGACCGTCATCGCCCCGCCGTAGACCACCGCGACCAGGTTCACGAACGTGCCCCAGCGGCCGAGCTTGAAGTACGGGCCGTGGCCCGGGCGCGGCCACTGCCCGCGCAGGCGGCGCAGCAGCATCGGGCCGGTGACCATCAGGTAGGGGATGTAGAACAGGATGATCGCCGTCGAGGTCAGGATGAAGAACGCCCGCTGGTTGCCGAGATTGATCAGCAGCACCACGACGGTGAGGCCGCCGGTGAGCAGCGCCGGCAGGATCGGCGTCTTCGAGCGCGGCGACACCTTCGCCATCGCCTTGCTGAACGGCAGCCGGCCGTCGCGGGCCATCGCCCACGCCATCCGGATCGCCGCGGTCTGCACGGCGAGGCAGCACACGGTGATCGCGATCGCCGAGCAGATCAGGAACGCGTCGCCGAGGCCTTCACCGAGCGTGCTCTTCAGCAGGTACGGCATGCCGGACGTGCTCAGCTCGTCGGCGTTGATGTCCCCGACCGCCATCATGCCGACCAGCATCACCAGGCCGCCGACGATGAACGACGCCGTGATCGCCCGCAGGATCGCGCGCGGCGCGTGCTTGCGCGGCTGGGTGGTCTCCTCGGCGAGCGAGCCCGCGGTGTCGAAGCCGTAGAAGACGTACGCGCTCATCAGCGACGCCACCAGGAACGCCCCGAGGTACCCGAGCGAGTGACCGTCACCCGTGGCGTGCGTCTCGAAGACGACCTGCGGGCCGCGCTTGATGTGGATGGCCAGCGCGATGATCAGCAGGATGACCGCGGACAGCTCCACCGCGACGCCGAAGTTGTTGATCTTCGCCATCAGCTTGACGCCGATGACGTTCACGATCGTGGCGAACACGACCAGCACCAGGGCCAGGATGATGGCGTTCTGCGCGCCGCCGGGGGTCGACGTCAGCCCGGCGTCGGAGTCGCTGCCGACGAGCTGGAACGCGGTCGAGACCTGCGGCAGGATGATCTGGTAGGCCACGGCGACCGCGCCGGCCGTGACGATCGCGCCGATGATCATGATCCAGCCCGCGAGCCACGACGTCGCGGGTTTCGCGATCTGTTTCGCCCACTGGTACACCGATCCGGCGAGCGGGAACTGGCCGGCGAGCTCGGCGAAGCACAGCGCGACGGCGAGCTGGCCCAGGAACACCAGCGGCCAGGTCCAGATGAACGCCGGCCCGCCCGAGCCGAAGCCGAAGAAGAACAGCTGGAACACGCCGGTCATGATCGAGATGTAAGAGAACCCGGCGGCGAAGCTGGAGAACGAGCCGAGGGAGCGTTCGAGCTCCTGGCGGTAACCGAACTTCTCGAGATCGGAGCTGTCGTCCGGGGCAGGCCCCCCGCCCGCCGGCTTTTCTTGCGTGGTCATGGCAACGTCCTCACGTGGTGGGGGAGGGGAATTCAGCCTTTGAACCAGTGCTGCGGAACGGGATCGATGTTCTGGTAGACGTGCTTGCTCTCCTGGTACTCCGCCAGCCCGGACGGTCCGAGCTCGCGGCCGATGCCGGACTTCCCGAACCCGCCCCACTCCGCCTGCGGCAGGTAGGGGTGGTAGTCGTTGATCCACACGGTGCCGTGGCGCAGGGCCCCGGCGACCCGCTGGGCGCGGGACGCGTCCGACGTCCACACGGCTCCGGCGAGCCCGTACTCGGTGTTGTTGGCCAGGGCGATCGCGCCGGCCTCGTCGGTGAAGCGTTCCACGGTGACGACCGGGCCGAAGACCTCTTCCCGGACGACCGCCATGTCTTTCGTGCAGTCGCTGAACACGGTCGGGCGCAGGAAGAAACCGTTTTCGTACCGGGCGCCTTCGGGGCGTTTGCCGCCCGCCCGGAGCGTGGCGCCCTCGGCGAGAGCGCTTTCGATGTAGCCCTCGACCTTGGCGCGGTGCTGCGCCGAGACGAGCGGGCCCGTCTCGGTCCCGGGATCGAGGCCGTCGCCGACCCGGATCCGGTCGGCGCGCGCGGCGAGGTCCGCCACGAACCGGTCATGGATTCCATCTTGGACGATCAGGCGCGCGCCCGCCGAGCAGACCTGTCCCGAATGGACGAACGCGGCCATCAGCGCGTAGTCGAGGGCGGTGTCGTAGTCGGCGTCGTCGAAGACCACGTTCGGGTTCTTGCCGCCGAGCTCGAGGGCGACCCGGCGGACGCCCTTCGCGGCGGCCGTCATGATCTTCTCGCCGGTCGCGTACCCGCCGGTGAAGGAGACAAGGTCGACGGCCGGGTGCTCGACCATGGCCGCGCCGACGTGACCCGGCCCGAGCAGCAGGTTGACGACGCCCGGTGGGGTGCCGGCCTCCTCGAGCAGGGCGACGAGCTTGATCGTGGTCAGCGGCGTCACTTCGCTCGGCTTGAGCACGATCGTGTTGCCCGCGGCCAGCGCGGGGGCGACCTTCCAGGACATCTGGAGCAGCGGGTAGTTCCACGGCGCGATGAGCACGCAGACGCCGACCGGCTCGTGCACGATCCGGCTGACGACGGACGCGCTGCCCGCGTCGACCAGGCGTCCGGCGTCCTTGTCGGCGAGGTCGGCGTAGTAGCGGAAGACGTTCGTCACGTCGTCGATGTCGATGCGGCCTTCACCCAGCGTCTTGCCGGTGTCGAGGCTCTCGGTGCGGGCCAGCTCCTCGCGGTCGCGGACCAGCAGGGCGGCGACTTTGCGCAGGAGCTCACCGCGTTCGGTGGCGGTGGTCCGCCGCCACGGGCCGCCGTCGAAGGCCCGCCGCGCGGCGCCGACCGCGGCGTCGACCTCTTCGCGCCCGGCCTCGGCGACCTGCTCGATCACCTGGCCGGTGGCGGGGTTCAGCACGTCGGAGTGCGTGCCGGCGTCGGACCAGGCCCCGTCGATGTAAAGATCCTTCATGCGGCCCCTTCCGGATCGGTAGTGGCTGCTTCGTGTCAAGAGTGCGTACATTTGTACGCGATACGTGTACAGATGTCCACAAGGGGGCTCGATGGCGAAGAGCGAACCCGCCGCGGCGAGGCGCCGCGGCCCGAACGACCCCGAACGCCGCGCGCGCATCGCCAAGGCGGCGATCGAGGTGGTCGCGCAGCGGGGGATCGACGGGGTCACGCACCGTTCGGTCGCGGCGGCCGCGGGGGTGCCGCTCGGCTCGACGACCTACCACTTCGCGACGCTGGACGACCTGCTGGAGGTCGCGCTGGTCGAGGCCGCGGAGAAGAACGTCCACGCGCTGAAGGAGTGGGAGTCCGCCCTCCCGCCGGGCGTCGACTTCGCCACGGCGCTCGCCGACCTCGTCATGGGGTACGTCAACGAGCAGTACCGCGACACGGTCGTCGAGTACGACCTGTACGTCGCGGCGTTGCACCGCCCCCGGCTCCGCAAGGCGAGCGCGGCCTGGGACGAGGCGCTGATCGCGTTCTTCGGCTCCCGCACCGACCCCCTGACCGGCCGTCTCCTGGCCGGCCTGTTCTGCGGCCTGCTGATGCAGGCGGCCCTCGCCGACCCCCGCCCGTCCCGCGAGGAGATCGAAACCCTCTTCCGCCGCGCCATCCACGGCCCGGCCAACCCGTAACTCGCGTGATCCGAGAGGCATCACTCGTGATTGAAGGGGCATCACGCGTGATTGGAGAGGCATCGCGCTGATGCCCGCTCAGTCACGCATGATGCCCGCCCAATCACGCGTGATGCCCGTCCAGTCACGGGTGATGCCCGAAACGTGCCGGGAGTCTTGGTGGGCGTTGAAAAACCTGGCTTGACAGCGTTGCCGGGTGGCAGTCACTCTGTTCCGGAGTGAGCAACAAGACGCGTTCTGCGCAACTCCCGTCCTGATCCGCGGAGAGGACCACGCCGGTGACCACTACCGATCTGCCGCCGAGCCTGCTCGCCACGCTGCCCGGCACCTACTACACCGACCCGGCGATCTTCGCGCTGGAGCAGGCGAAGATCTTCGAGGCGGACTGGTTCTGCGCCGTGCGCAGCGCGGACCTCGCCGGGCCCGGGGCGTTCGAGACCGTCCAGGTCGGGAAGGAGAGCGTGCTCGTCTCGCGGGGGCGGGACGGGAAGCTCAGCGCGTTCCTCAACGTCTGCCGCCACCGCGGCGCCCGGCTCTGCACCGAAGAGTCCGGCACCGTGAAGCGCGCCTTCCAGTGCCCGTACCACGCCTGGACCTACGGCCTCGACGGCAAGCTGATCGCCGCGCCGAACCTCACCGGCATGCCGGACGTCGACCGCACGACGTTCGGCCTCACCCGCGTCCACCTGCGCGAGTGGCTCGGTTACGCGTGGGTCTGCCTGGCCGACGAGCCGCCGCCGTTCGACGGCTCCGTCGTCGCCGCGGTCACCGAACGGCTCGGCGGCGCGGAGGCGATCGAGGCGTACGGCGTCGACGGCCTCGCGCTCGGCAAGCGCATCGAGTACGACGTGAAGGCGAACTGGAAACAGATCATCGAGAACTTCATGGAGTGCTACCACTGCGCGACGATCCACCCCGAGCTCACCGAGGTCCTCCCGGAGTTCGCCGACGGGTACGCCGCGCAGTACTACGTCGGCCACGGTGCGGCGTTCGGCGGTGACGTCCAGGGGTTCACCATCGACGGCAGCGAGGGGGTCGACCGGCTGCCCGGCGTCACCGAGGACCAGGACCGCAAGTACTACGCCATCACCGTCCGCCCGCAGGTGTTCGTCAACCTGGTGCCGGACCACGTGATCCTCCACCGGATGTTCCCGCTGGCCCCGGACCGGACGCTGGTGCGCTGCGACTGGCTCTACCTGCCCGGCGTGGTCGAGTCGGGCCGCGACCTGACGCGCTCGGTCGAGCTGTTCCACCGCGTCAACCTGCAGGACTTCGAGGCGTGTGAACGCTGCCAGCTCGCCATGGACTCACGCTCCTACGCCGGCGGCGGGGTGCTCGTGCCCAGCGAGCACCACATCGGGGAGTTCCACGACTGGGTCCGCACCCGGCTGGGGTTCTAGATCAACGCCCGGATGGCGGCCTCGAACCCGGTGACGTGCTCCAGCGTCAGCGCGGCCGCCTTCTCGGCGTCACCCTCGATGATCGCGGTGAGGAGGGGGACGTGCTCGTCGACGTGGCCGGCCATCCCGGACAGCCGCGGCACGAACACGCACCAGATCCGCGTCGCGAGGTTGTCGTACCGGATCAGCGTGTCCTCGAGGAACGGGTTGTGCACGCACCGGTAGATCGCCCGGTGCAGGGCGAGGTCGGTGCGCAGCAGCTCGGCGTTGTCCCCGCTCGGGACGCCGGCGTCGAGCTGCGCGCGCAGCTCGGTGAGCGTCGCCCGGTCGGCCGCGGTCGCGCGCTCGGCCGCGGCGGCCGTCGCCATCGGCTCGAGCGTGCGCCGGACCTCGGAGATGTGCGCGAGGTCGGAGATGTTGACGTCGGTGGCGAACGTGCCCCGCCGCGGGTAGGCGACGACCAGCCGTTCGGACTCCAGCCGTTTCAGCGCTTCGCGGATCGGCGTGCGGCCCATGCCGAGCGTGGTGCCGAGCCACTCCTCGTTGATGGGCTCGCCCGGCCGGATGTCGAGCATGACCAGGCGGTCGCGGACGAAGACGTACGCCTGTTCGGCCAGCGACGGGGGATTGACCTGCGGGTGCATGCCGCTTAGCCTACATCGACGATTGATATATCAGAAGTCGACCACGGAAGGTTCGTGATGACCTCGACGATCGCCCCAGCGCTCAACCGCTCCCCGGCCGGCTACGACCCGGTCGTGGCCGAAGCGATCGGCGCCGAGCTGCACCGCCGGCGGTCGACGCTCGAGATGATCGCCTCCGGCCACGTTGTGTCCGGAAAGGACTTCCGGGTCGACGTGGCCGAGGTTGAGCGCCCGGCGAAGGAGCACCAGCTCATCGCACAGGTCGTCGCGGCCGGACCGGAGCGCCGGCAGCGGACCTTGGCCGAGCCGTTCCCGTCCTACCCGCAGGAGACCCGATGACCCGCACACCCGGCGCGGACCTGCCGGAGCACCCGGACTTCCTCTGGGACAACCCCGAGCCCCAGCGCGCCTACGACGTGATCGTGGTCGGCGGCGGCGGGCACGGCCTCGCCACCGCGTACTACCTGGCCAAGGTGCACGGCATCACCAACGTCGCCGTGCTGGAGAAGGGCTGGCTCGCGGGCGGCAACATGGCCCGCAACACCACGATCATCCGCTCCAACTACCTCTGGGACGAAAGTTCCGGCATCTACGAGCACTCCCTCAAGCTGTGGGAAGGCCTCGAAGAGGACCTCGGTTACCCGATCCTCTTCAGCCAGCGCGGGGTGCTGAACCTCGCGCACAGCCTGCAGGACGTCCGCGACAGCGTCCGCCGGGTCGAGGCCAACAAGCTCAACGGCATCGACGCCGAATGGGTGGACGCCGACGGCGTCAAGGAGATCTGCCCGATCGTCAACACCTCGCCCGACGTCCGGTATCCGGTGCTCGGCGCGACCTTCCAGCCGCGCGCGGGTATCGCGAAGCATGACTACGTCGCTTGGGGATTCGCGCGGGCCGCGCACGAACTGGGGGTCGACCTCATCCAGAACTGCGAGGTCACCGGCATCTCCACAGTGGACGGCCGGGTCACCGGCGTCGAGACGTCGCGGGGCCGGATCGCCGCGGGCAAGGTCGCGCTGTGCGCCGCCGGGCACTCGTCGGTGCTCGCGAGGATGGTCGGCCTGGACCTGCCGCTCGTGTCCCATCCCTTGCAGGCCTTGGTGTCCGAACTGCTGGAGCCGATCCACCCCACGGTCGTCATGTCGAACGCCGTACACGTCTACGTTTCCCAGGCGCACAAGGGTGAACTCGTGATGGGCGCGGGCATCGACAGCTACAACGGTTACGGCCAGCGCGGCTCGTTCCACATCATCGAGCAGCAGATGGCCGCCGCGCTGGAGCTGTTCCCGGTGTTCGCCCGGGCGCACCTGCTGCGGACGTGGGCGGGCATCGTCGACGTCAGCCCGGACGCGTCGCCGATCATCGGGCTCACCCCGGTGGAGAACTTGTTCCTCAACTGCGGCTGGGGCACCGGCGGCTTCAAGGCCACACCCGGGGTCGGCGACGTCTTCGCGGCGACCATCGCGCGAGGCAAACCCCACGAGTACGCCGAACCATTCACTTTGGACCGGTTCACCACCGGTTCCCTCGTCGACGAGCACGGCGCCGCCGCCGTGGCCCACTAGGAGTCCCTGTGCAACTCATTCCCTGCCCGTGGTGCGGGCCGCGTGAAGAGGCCGAGTTCCACTACGGCGGCCAGGCCCACGTCGCCTACCCCGAGGATCCCGCCGCACTGTCCGATGAGGACTGGGCGAAGTTCGTCTTCTTCCGCGCCAACCCGAGCGGCCCGCTCGCCGAGCGCTGGAGCCACTCCGCGGGCTGCCGCCGGTGGTTCAACGCCGTGCGCGACACCCGCACCCACGACCTCCTGGCGGTCTACCGCCTCGACGAACCCAAGCCGGTGATCCCATGACCCGGCTGTCCGGCGTCCCGCTCAAGTTCACCTTCGACGGCCGCGAGCTGACCGGTTTCCTCGGCGACACCCTGGCTTCCGCGTTGCTGGCCAACGGGATCCACCAGGTCGCGACCAGCATCAAGTACGGCCGGCCGCGCGGCATCGTCGCCGCCGGCGTCGAGGACTCGAACGCCCTGGTCCAGATCGAAGCGCCGTTCCCGGAGCCGATGCTGTCGGCCACCACCGTCGAGCTGTACGACGGCCTGAAGGCTCGCGGCCTGCGCGGTCAGGGGCGGCTCGCCGCAGAACCGGACCCGGCGCGATATGACGCCAAGCATGCCCACTGCGACGTCCTGGTCGTCGGCGCCGGACCCGCGGGCCGGGCCGCCGCGGCCGAAGCCGAAGGCCGGGTCCTGCTCGTGGACGACCAGCCCGGCGGTGAAGCTCCGGAGGGCGTCCGGTTCCTTTCGCGCACGACGGCGTTCGGCATCTACGACGACGGGTTCGTGCTGGCTTTGGAGCGCCGGGGCGAGCCCGCCGCGCCCGAACGGATCTCGCGGCAACGGGTGTGGCGGATCCGGGCTCGCAAGATCGTGCTGGCCACCGGCGCGCACGAGCGGCCGATCGTCTTCCCGGACAACGACCGTCCGGGCATCATGCTCGCCGGTGCCGCGCGCACGTACCTGAACCGGTACGGCGTTCTGGCCGGGCGGCGCGTGGTCGTGTTCACCACCAACGACTCCGCGCTCGAGGCCGCCTCCGACCTGGCGGCGGCCGGCGCCGAGATCGTGCGGATCGTCGACGCCCGCGAGGGCTACGGCGTCATCGGCACCGACGGCGACACCCACATCACCGCCGCCCACGTCGCTCCGCTGGGAGAAACGCAGGGGGAGCGGGTCGAGTGCGACCTGCTGCTCGTGTCCGGCGGCTGGAACCCGGCCGTCCACCTCTACAGCCAGGCTCGCGGCACGCTGCGGTACGACGCCGGGCTCGGTGCGTACGTCCCGGACGGTGAACTGCCGAACGTGAGCGTTGTGGGTGCCGCGGCGGGCGAAGGGCTGCCGGAGACGAAGATCCTTTGGCAGGTGCCCGCGCCGGAGTCCGAAGTGGACACCCGGTTCGTCGACCAGCAGCGTGACGCCACCGTGTCGGACGTCCTGCGCGCGACCGGCGCCGGGCTTCGCTCGCTGGAGCACATCAAGCGCTACACGACGATCGGCACCGCGCACGACCAGGGCAAGACGTCCGGCCTCCTCGCCGCGGGCATCACCGCCGAAGCCCTCGGTGTCGACTTGGCGACCCAGCGCCCGACGACGTTCCGGCCGCCGTACACGCAGGTGTCGTTCGCCGCGCTAGCCGGGCGGAACCGCGGTGAGCTGCACGATCCCGTGCGGGTCACGATGATCCACCCGTGGCACGTCGAGCACGGGGCCGAGTTCGAGAACGTCGGCCAGTGGAAACGGCCGTGGTACTACCCGCGGCCCGGCGAGTCGATGCCCGACGCCGTCCAGCGCGAATGCCGGGCGGCGCGGACCGACGTCGCGCTGATGGACGGGTCCACTTTGGGCAAGATCGACGTCCAGGGCCCGGACGCCGGCGCGTTCCTCGACATGCTCTACACGAACATGATGAGCAACCTCAAGGTCGGCCGGATCCGCTACGGCGTGATGTGCGGCTTCGACGGCATGGTGATCGACGACGGCACGGTCATCCGCGTCGGCGAGGAGCGCTTCCTCGTCACCACCACGACCGGCAACGCGGCGATGGTGCTCGAGTGGATGGAGGAGTGGCTCCAGACGGAGTGGCCGCACCTGCGTGTCTTCGCGACGTCGGTCACCGAGCACTGGGCCACCATTCCGTTGGTCGGCCCGCGTTCGCGGGAGGTCCTGGGCGCTCTTGCACCGGGTCTTGACGTGAGCAACGAGGCGTTCGGGTTCATGACCTGGCAGGACGCCGAGGTCGCCGGGCTGCAGGCGCGCGTCTGCCGGATCAGCTTCTCCGGCGAGCTGGCGTACGAGATCAACGTGCCTTCGTGGTATGGGCTCGCGCTCTGGGAGTCCATTGTGGAACAGGGCGCCATGCCGTACGGCACCGAGACCATGCACGTCCTGCGCGCCGAGAAGGGCTACCCGATCATCGGCCAGGACACCGACGGCACGGTCACCCCGCAGGACCTCGGCATGTCCTGGGCGGTGTCCAAGAAGAAGGCCGACTTCCTCGGCAAGCGCTCGTTCGCCCGCGCCGAGAACAACCGCCCGGACCGCAAACACCTGGTTGGTTTGCTCCCCGTCGATCCGTCGGTGTTGCTGCCGGAAGGGGGACAGGTCATCGAGTCCGAAACTGTGCCCGAACCACCGGTGCGGATGCTCGGGCACGTCACCTCCAGCTACGACAGCGCCGCCCTCGGCCGCACCTTCGCGCTGGCCCTGGTGCGCTCGGGCCGTGAGCGCGTCGGCGAGACGCTGTACGTCCCGGTCGGCGACCAGGTCGTGCCGGTGACGGTGACCGAATCCGTGCTCTTCGACAAGGAAGGAGCCCGCCGTGACGGTTGACGCGGTCGAAGAACCGTTCCGCACCCAGCTCACCGTCCGCCTCCGCGACGGGCACCACCTGCTCGGCGTCGACCTGCCCGGGCCGTGCACGTTCACCAGCACCCACGGCATCGACATCCTCTGGATGGGCCCGGACGAGTACCTGGTCCTGGGGCCGGAGCTTTCACGTGAAAGCTCCGACCTGGAGGCCGAGCTTTCACGTGAAAGCTCCGTTTTGGCCGTCACGGATGTTTCGTGTCAGCGGGTGACCGTGCAGCTCACCGGGGCGCACGCTGTCGACGTGCTGGCGCACGGATGCTCGGTCGACCTGGAGATGTCGCCACCGGGTACGTGCGTGCAGACGTTGTTCGCGCGCACCGGGATCGTGCTCATGGTCCGCGAAGACGGCTTCACGATCCTCGTGCGACAGTCCTTTTCGGACTACTTCAAAGCCTGGCTGGCCGATGCGAGTCTGGAGTACGTCCCGTGACCTTCACCTTGACGCTCAAGTGCCCCGAACGCTCGGGCATCGTGCACGCCGTGACGACGTTCCTCGTCGGGCAGGGCTGTGACATCGTCGAGCACCAGCAGTTCGACGACGACGTCCGCGGCTCGCTGTTCCTCCGCACGTCGTTCACCGCACCCGAACCGACCACAGTGGATGATCTGCGCCGCGACTTCGCGGTGGTGGCCGGGGGCTTCGGGATGGAGTTCGACCTCTCCGACGGGACGCCACCGCGGCTCCTCGTGATGGTGTCGAAGTTCGGGCACTGCCTCAACGATCTGCTCTTCCGCTGGCGCGCGGGCAGTCTCGGCGCGGACATCGCCGTGGTCGTCTCGAACCACGAGGACCTGCGGCCGATGTGCGAGGCGGCCGGGGTGCCGTTCGAGCACGTCCCGGTGACCCCGGAGGCCAAACCCGAGGCGGAACAGCGGCTGCTCGACCTGGTCGGTGAGTACCAGGCCGACCTCGTGGTGCTCGCGCGGTACATGCAGGTGCTGTCCAACGACCTGTGCCTCAAGCTCGAAGGCCGCGCGATCAACATCCACCACTCGTTCCTGCCCGGCTTCAAGGGCGCCAAGCCCTACCACCAGGCCTACGACCGCGGGGTCAAGTACGTCGGCGCGACCGCGCACTACGTCACGCCCGACCTCGACGAGGGCCCGATCATCGAGCAGGAGGTCGCGCGCGTAGACCATACCTACTCGCCGCGCGAGCTGGTGACCGTCGGCCGCGACGCCGAAGCCCTCGCCCTCTCCCGCGCGGTGCGCTGGCACTGCGAACGCCGCGTTCTGCTGAACGGCAACAGCACCGTCGTTTTCCGTTAGGAGTTCCGCCATGACCGCACCGAAAGTCGTGATCATCGGCGCCGGCATCGTCGGCGCGAACCTCGCCGACGAGCTGACCGCCCGCGGCTGGGCCGACGTCACCGTGCTCGACCAAGGTCCCTTGCCGCGCACCGGCGGGTCGACCTCGCACGCGCCCGGCCTGGTCTTCCAGACGAACGCGTCCAAGTCGATGACGGAGTTCGCGAAATACACCGTCGCAAAGCTGCTGGAGCTGGACTGTTTTCTGCAGGTCGGCGGCATGGAGGTCGCGACCACTCCGGCGCGCTGGGAGGACCTCAAACGCAAGCACGGCTGGGCGACGTCGTGGGGTGTGCCCGGCTCGATCATCGACGCCGGCGAATGCGTCGACCGCTGGCCACTGCTCGACGGGTCGCAGGTCTTCGGCGCGCTGCACACCCCGACCGACGGCCTCGCGCGGGCCGCGAAAGCCGTCGAAGTCCTCGCCGAACGGGCCACCGCGCGGGGGGCCCGGTTCGTCGGCTCGACTCGGGTGACCGACGTCCTGCAGGAAGGTGGGCGTGTCACCGGCGTCCGGACCGACCAGGGTGACTTCCCGGCGGACGTCGTCGTGTCGTGCGCCGGGTTCTGGGGCCGTGAGATCGGCGCGATGGTCGGCATGGACGTGCCGCTGCTGCCGCTGGCCCACCAGTACGTCAAGACCGGACGCGTCGACGAGCTGGTCGGGCGCAACACCGAAGCGGTCGAGGCGAGCCTGCCGATCCTGCGCCACCAGGACCAGGACCTGTACTTCCGCGAGCACGTCGACCGGATCGGCATCGGGTCCTACGCACACCGGCCGATGCCGGTCGACGAGTCCACTTTGGACCCGTCGGTGACCGAGACCGCGATGCCGTCGATGCTGCCTTTCACCGAGGACGACTTCGCGCCGTCGTGGGAGGAGAGCAAGCTGCTGCTGCCCGCGTTGCGGCAGACCAAGGTCGAGGAGGGCTTCAACGGGATCTTCTCCTTCACCCCGGACGGCCAGTCGCTGGTCGGCGAGTCGGCCGACGTCCGCGGCTTCTGGCTGGCCGAAGCGATCTGGGTGACGCACTCGGCGGGCATCGCCAAGGCCGTCGCCGAGCTGCTCGTCGACGGACATTCCGAAGTGGACGTGCACGACATCGACGTGCACCGCTTCGAAGACGTCCAGCTCGCACCGTCCTATGTGCACGAAACGGCGCAGCAGAACTTCGTCGAGGTCTACGACATCCTGCACCCGTTGCAGCCCAAACTTTCCCCGCGCGATCTGCGCGTGACGCCGTTCCACGTGCGGCAGCGGGAGCTGGGCGCGGTGTTCCTCGAGGCGGGCGGCTGGGAGCGGCCGCACTGGTTCGAGGCCAACGCGCCGCTGCTGAAGAAGCTGCCGCACGACGCGCTCCCGCCGGCGCGCGACGCGTGGTCGGCGCAGTTCCACTCGCCGATCGCGGCCGCCGAGGCCTGGCACACGCGCAACGGTGTCGCGATGTACGACATGACACCGCTGAAGCGCGTGGAGGTCAGCGGAACCGGAGCACTGGCGTTCCTGCAGTCATTGACCACGAACCAGCTGGAGAAGTCGGTCGGGTCGGTCACCTACACGCTGATGCTGGACGACGCGGGTGGCGTCCGCAGCGACGTCACGGTGGCCCGGCTCGGGCCGGAGCGGTTTCAGGTCGGGATCAACGGGAACATCGACGTCGACCACTTCGTGAAGCACGCGCCGGCCGGGGTGCAGGTGCGGGACACCACCGGCGGCACGTGCTGCATCGGCGTGTGGGGGCCGCTGGCGCGCGACCTCGTCCAGCCGTTGAGCCGGGAAGACTTCTCGCACACGGGGTTGAAGTACTTCCGGGCGCGCGAGGCACGTATCGCCGGAGTGCCGGTCGTCGCGATGCGACTGTCCTATGTGGGCGAACTCGGCTGGGAGATCTACACCAGCGCGGACAACGGCCTGCGGCTGTGGGACGCGCTGTGGGCGGCCGGCCAGCCGCTCGGGGTGATCGCGGCCGGACGCGCGGCGTTCAACAGCCTGCGCCTGGAGAAGGGCTACCGGCTGTGGGGCACCGACATGACCACCGAGCACGATCCGTACGAGGCCGGGATCGGCTTCGCGGTGCGTCCGGCCAAGGGGCCGTTCGCCGGCAGTGACGCGATCGCGGGGCGCAGCGAGGAAACCGCGTCACGGCGGCTCCGGTGCCTCACGGTCGACGACGGCCGCACGGTCGTGCTGGGCAAGGAACCGGTGTTCGTCGACGGCGTCGCGGCGGGGTACGTCACCAGCGCGGCCTACGGCTACACGATCGGCCGGCCGATCGCCTACGCCTGGCTCCCGGCGTCGGCGGACGTCGGCAGCAGTGTCGAAATCGAGTACTTCGGTCGCCGGGTCGCGGCCACCGTGGCCGCCGAGCCACTGGTCGACCCCGGCATGGAACGAATCCGGCGGTGAGTCGTGCGTGACCAGATCCTGAGTGACTTCCTGAAGGCCCTCGCGTCCGAGGCCTCCCCGGGCGGCGGGGCGACGGCGGCGTTGCACGTCGCACAGGCGGCGGCCTTGGTCGGCAAGGCGTCGCCCGACGGGCGCGAGGCCGGGGCGCTGAGCATGCACGCGTTGCGGCTGGCGGAGAAGGAGGCGCACGCGGCGGCCATGCTCGCCCGGGCCCATCGGCTGCCGCCCGGCGAAGCGCGGGAGCTCGCGGTGGCCGAGGCGCGCCGGCGCGCGTGCGCACCGGCGGCGGAGGTGATCACCGCCGCGGCCGCCGTGCTGGACCTGGCGGACCGGGTGCCGCCGGACCCGCTGCCGGCCACCGACCTGGCGGCGGTGGCGGAGGCGGCCCGGGCCGCGGCGACGACCGCCGGGATCAGCATCGAGATCCACTCCGGCGCGGCGGCTCCGCCCGAGGTGGCGGCCGTGGGCGAGCACGCGGACCGCCTGACGGCCTCGATCCGGCGGGGGGTGGTTCCGGCGTAACGTGGATCACGTCGGCATGCCGGAAGGTCGTCGCGGGTACATCCACAGCAACTCCATGGATCGACGCCAGGAAATTCTCAGGAACGCGGCGTTTCCTGGAGGGGCCGGAGGCTGGTCGAGGGCTGGAGCTGTGCATGAGTGAGTACGACCGAGGACCGCAGGGCGGCGGCGAGTACCCGTACGGCTACGGCCAGGGTGACCCGCGGGGCCACTACGGCCAGGGGTACCCGCAGCAGCCGTACGAGCAGTACGGCCAGCAGCCTTACGACCAGTACGGCCAGGCCCGTGACCAGTGGGGACGCTCGTACCCGCCGCAGTACACCCAGCCCCAGGGCTTCTACGGCCAGGCTCCCGGCTACGGCTACCCGCCGCCCGTTCCGCAGCCCCCGCGCCGGCGGCCGCTGCGCGCGCTGACCGTCGCCGTCGTCGCGGTCGCCCTGGCGGTGGTCGCCGGGCTCGGCATCGGGCACCTGATCTCGGTGAACAACCCGACGGCCGCCGGCAACCAGAACTTCGGCTTCTCCGGGCAGCCCACCGCGTCGGCCACCGTGCTCGACGTCGACGCCGTGTCCGCGAAGGTCAACCCGGCCATCGTCAACGTCAACACCGAGCTCGGGCTGCAGGGCGCGGCCGCGGCGGGCACCGGCATCGTGCTCACGCCGGACGGCGAGGTGCTCACGAACAACCACGTCGTCGCGGGCGCGACCAGCATCAAGGTCACCAGCATCGGCACCGGCGACACCTACAAGGCCGAGGTCGTCGGCTACGACCGCAGCGAGGACATCGCGGTCCTGCAGCTCCAGGACGCGTCGGGGCTGCCGACCGCGTCGATCGGCGACTCGTCGACGGTCAAGGTCGGCGACCAGATCCTCGGGCTCGGCAACGCCGGCGGCAAGGGCGGCGACCCGGTCCCCGCACCCGGCACGGTGAGCGCGCTCGACCAGTCGATCACCGCCTCCGACGAATCCAGCGGGGCGTCCGAGCAGCTCACCGGGCTGATCCAGGTCCGCGCGAACATCGAGTCCGGCGACTCCGGCGGCCCGCTCGTCAACGCGAACGCGCAGGTGATCGGCGTCGACACCGCCGCGTCCACCGGCTACCAGCTCAACGGCCGCCGCAGCGGCGCGGGCGGCCAGGGCTTCGCGATCCCGATCAACCAGGCCGTCGACATCGCGCACAAGATCGTCGCGGGCACGGCCACCGACAAGATCCACATCGGCAAGACGGCGTTCATCGGCGTCTCGGTCGCCGACGGCCAGGGCCAGGGCGCCCAGGTGCGCGACGTCGTCGCGAGCGGCCCGGCGCAGGACGCGGGCCTGGCGGCCGGCGACGTGATCACGGCCATCAACGGCACGCCGGTCGACTCGGCGACCACGCTGACCACGGTGATGGACACCCACCACCCGGGTGACCAGCTGACGCTGACGGTGTCGAACGCCTCCGGCGCTCAGCGGCAAGTGCAGGTCAAGGCCATCGAAGGGCCCGTGGGCTAACGTAGCGTCTCGTTCAGCACTTCGCGGTGAGTTCGCTTCGCCTCGAGGTAGCGCTTGCGGCCGGCGTCGGTCAGGGTCACGAAGATCCCGCGCCGGTCGACGTCGCAGAGCGCGCGCTGGACCAGGCCTTCCTTCTCCAGGCGGGCCACCAGGCGTGAAGTCGCGCTCTGGCTGAGGTGGATCGCGCCGGTGAGGTCGGCCGAGCGGCACTGGAAGTCGCAGGTCGCGAGCCGTTCGAGGGCTTCGAACTCGTTCGCGCCGATGCCGTGGCGCTCCTGCAGGCGGCACTCGAGCGTGCCGAACACGGCCGAATACCGCGCCAGAAGTTCGTGCCACTCCTGCACCAGGCCTTGCTCGGCGACGTCGCTCACAGCGACCAACTTAGCATGCGCGCACATCAGATGCAAAGACATTAAATGCTTAGACATTAGATGCGTATGCATGTACTGTCGCCGCCATGAGCTCTTCCGCTGCCTTGTCCACCACCTCGACCCGGTGGGATGCACGTCTCTGGGGTGTCCTGCTCACCGTCTCGATCGTCATCGGCCTCGACGCGCTCGACGTATCGATGGTCGGGGTCGCCCTCCCGGCCATCCAGGCCGACCTCGGCCTGTCCACGAACGCACTGCAATGGGTCGTCAGCGGGTACGTGCTGGGGTACGGCGGCCTGCTGCTGCTCGGCGGCCGCACCGCCGACCTGCTCGGCCGCCGCCGGGTGTTCCTGGTCGCCGTCGCTGTGTTCGCGCTGGCCTCGCTGCTCGGCGGCCTCGTCGACGACGGCGCGCTGCTGATCGCCAGCCGCTTCATCAAGGGACTCGCCGCCGCGTTCACGGCGCCGGCCGCCCTGTCCATCATCACCACGACGTTCCACGAAGGTCCCGCCCGCAACAAGGCGATCAGCATCTTCGCCGTGTTCGGCGCCAGCGGGTACTCCGCCGGGCTGGTGTTCTCCGGCCTGCTGACCGAGGTCGGCTGGCGCTGGACGTTCCTGCTGCCCGCGCCGATCGCGCTGGTCGCGTTTGTCGCGGCCTGGAAGCTGATCCCGTCCTACCGGCGCGAAGAAGGCCGCGGGTACGACTTCCCGGGCGCCATCACCGGCGCCGCCGGCTCCCTGCTGCTGGTGTTCGGCGTTGTCGAGGCGCCCGAGATCGGCTGGGCGGCGCCGCGCACGCTGATCACGTTCGCCGTCGCGCTCGCCCTGCTCGTGACGTTCGTGGTCATCGAGAAGCGCAGCGCCCACCCGTTGCTGCGGCTGGGAATCCTCAAGTCGGGGCCGCTGGCGAGGGCGAACCTCGGCGGCGCACTGTTCTTCGGCGCGTACATCGGGTTCCAGTTCGTCGTGATGCTCTACCTGCAGCGGGTCCTCGGCTGGTCCGCACTGCAGACCGCGCTCGGGTTCCTGCCGGCGGCGCTGATCGTGGCGTTCGGCTCGCCGCGCATCGAGCCGCTGATCGACCGGGTCGGCACGCCGCGCACGATCTTCGCGGGCGTCGTCGCCCACGTGCTGGGCTACGCGCTGTTCCTGCGCGTGGACGAGCACTCGGGTTACGCGGGGTACGTCCTGCCCAGCATGATCCTGCTCGGCATCGGCTTCACGCTGGCGTTCTCGTCCCTCAACATCCAGGGGACAGCCGGGATTTCGGACGACGAGCAGGGGCTGGCCGGTGGCCTGCTGAACACGTCGCTGCAGGTCGGCGGCGCGATCGGGCTCGCGGTGGTGACGGCGGTGCTGACCGCCAACGGCGGCCGTGAGGCCTCGCCGGCCGCGCTGCTGACCGGGCTGACCCCGGCGCTGAGCGTGGTCACCGGGATCGCGGTGCTGGGCCTGCTGATCGCGATCAGCGGCCTGGTGGCCCGCAAGCGCCCGGCTCCCGAACCGGAGCCGGTCCCCGAGGGCGATCTCCTGGCCCTCGCCGACTGAATCCGATGCCGTGAATGACTCATTCATGTCGCCAGGCGACATGAATGAGTCATTCACTACGTTCGGGCCGGGGCCGGGGCCGGGGTGAGCTGGCGGGGGCGGCTGAAGCGCAGGGCCGCCAACGCCGTCAGCGCGATTCCGGCCGCGGCCAGCAGAACCGCCGTGCGGAGACCGTCCACTATGGACGTCTCCGAGTTGGCCACCGCGACGAACACCGCCAGGCCCACCGAACCGCCGACCTGCTGCGCGGTCGAGGCGACGCCGGACGCGATGCCCTGTTCCCGCGCGGGGATGCCCGCCGCCGCGGCGCCGAACATCAGCGTGTACCCCGCGCCCTGGCCCAGCCCCAGGACAACCAGCGCCGGGACCAGCCCCAGGTAGGACGCGTCCGCGGTCATCGACAGCCCGAGCGCCACCGCACCGGCGCCGCCGACGACCAGGCTCACCACCAGCGTCGGCCGGGTGCCGTAGCGGGTGGCCAGCCGGCCCGCGGCCTGCGAACCCGCCGCGATCGCGACCATCGGGACGCCGAACGCGAGCCCGGTCGCCAGCGCGCCGTAGCCGTGCACACCCTGGAAGTACTGCGTCAGGAAGTACAGCAGCGTGCCGAACGTGCCCATGTAGAGGAACGTCACGACCACGCCGGTGCCGAGGTTGCGCTCCCGCAGCAGCCGCAGGGGCAGCAGCGGGTCGAGGCCCCGGCGTTCGATCACGGCGAACGCGGCCAGGAGCGTCACACCCGCCGCCGCGGCCACCAGGACCACGGCCGACGTCCAGCCCAGCTCCGGGCCTTCCACCAGCGCGAACACCAGCAGGGTCGTGCCGAGGGTCGCGGTCAGCGCGCCGCCGAGGTCGAACCGGCGTCCCGGCTCCCGGGCGGGATCCCCGGCCAGCAGCGGGAAAGCGAGCACGGCGGCCACCGCGGCCAGCGGGACATTCACGAAAAACACCGCCGCCCAGCCGAACGCCTGCGTCAGCACCCCGCCCAGCAGGGAGCCGAGGATCATGCCGCTGCCACCG
The DNA here is from genome assembly GCF_055583145.1 of Amycolatopsis sp. NPDC104819. NCBI lineage: Bacteria > Bacillati > Actinomycetota > Actinomycetes > Pseudonocardiales > Pseudonocardiaceae > Amycolatopsis > Amycolatopsis sp. NPDC104819. Next base: position 617,119 of record NZ_JBVJON010000004.1, read on the forward strand.
GCGGTGCCCCAGACCGCGAACGCGCGGTTGCGCTCGCGGCCCGCCGCAAAACTGGTGCTGACCAGCGTCAGCGTCGCGGGGAACAACAGCGCCCCGCCGAGGCCCTGCCCGGCCCGGGCCCCGACGAGCAGGCCCGGGTCGGCGGCCAGCCCGCCGGCCAGCGACGAGCCGGCGTAGAGCGCGCAGCCCAGCGCGAACACCCGCCGCGAGCCGAACAGGTCGCAGGCCCGCCCGCCGAGCAGGAGGAACCCGCCGAACGCCACGGCGTACGCGCTCACCACCCACTGCAGGCTTTGCGCGGAGAAGCCGAGTTCGCGGCCGATGTCCGGCAGGGCCACGTACACGATGTTGTAGTCGAGGGAGATGATCAGCTGCGCGAACGCCAGCAGCGCCAGCACCGCGCCCGGACGGCGGGTCACCGGGTCACCCGCTCGTCCGTGCCCGGCACCTTCGCCGTGGTGATGGCGATGCGGTTCCACGTGTTGATCGTGAAGATCAGCGCGAGCAGCTGGGCGAGCTCTTCCTCGCCGAACCGGCCGGCGGCGCGGGCGTAGACGTCGTCCGGGACACCGCCGGTGGAGATCAGCGTGACGGCTTCGGTGAGGGCCAGCGCGGCCTGCTCCTTCTCGCTGAAGAAGCTCGTGGCCTCGTGCCACACGGCCACCATGTGCAGCCGCTCCTCGCTCTCGCCGGCCTTGCGGGCGTCCGAGGTGTGCATGTGGAGGCAGTAGGCGCAGCGGTTGAGCTGCGACGCGCGGATCTGGACCAGCTCGACGAGCGCGGGGTCGAGCCCGGCGCGGGCGGCGGCGTCGAAGCCGATCAGGGCCTTGAAGGCCTTCGGGGCGGTCTTGGCGAAGTTCACTCGGTTCGTCATGACCAGAAATCTAGGGCTCGGTTGACCTCCGTATAGGGTGCATTTCCGTGGCAGATTCGTGGGTCAATTCCGGAGTCGACCTGCACCTCGAGCTGACCGGCTCCGGCGGCAGGCGGGCCGCGCTCATCACCGCGTTGCGGGACGCCGTCCGCACCGGACGGCTCGCCCCGGGCACCCGGCTCCCGCCGTACCGCGCCCTGGCCGTCGACCTCGGCGTGGCCCGCAATACCGTCGCCGACGCCTACGCCGAGCTGGTTGCCGAGGGCTGGCTCACCGCCGTCCAGGGTTCCGGCACGCGGGTCGCCGAGCGGGCCGAGCCGCTGCCCCGGTCGCGGACCCCGAAGAAGGCGCCGGGGCCGCCGAAGCCGCGGCACAACCTGCGGCAGGGCCAGCCGGACGCGACGACGTTCCCGCGGGCCGGCTGGCTCGCCGCCGCGCGCCGGGCGCTGAACGTCGCCCCGCACGACGCCTTCGGCCCCGGTGACCCGCGCGGCCGTCCCGAACTGCGGGAGGCGCTGGCCGGATACCTCGCGCGCGCCCGCGGGGTGCGGACGTCACCGGAACGGATCGTCGTCTGCTCGGGCTTCGCGCACGCGTTGCGGCTGCTGTTCCCGGCGGTGCTGCCAGGCCCGCTCGCAGTCGAGTCGTACGGCCTGGCGTTCCACCGCTCGATCTTCGCCGCGGCCGGTGTCGAGACGCTTCCCCTGGCCCTGGACGAAAAGGGCGCGCGCGTCGAGGACCTGGCCGTCGCGAACGTGCTGCTGACACCCGCGCACCAGTTCCCGACCGGCGGCCCGTTGCACCACGACCGCCGCACGGCGGTGGTCGGGCACGTCCGCGCGTCCGGCGGGGTGCTCGTCGAGGACGACTACGACGGCGAGTTCCGGTACGACCGCAAGCCGGTCGGCGCGGTCCAGGGCCTCGACCCCGAGCACGTCGTCTACGCCGGTTCGGTCAGCAAGAGCCTGTCACCGGCGCTGCGGCTCGGGTGGCTCGTGCTGCCGGAGCACCTCGTCGACGCCGTGCTGGCGGTGAAGGGGGAGCGCGAGGCGTGGGCGGGGGTGCTCGACCAGCTCACGCTCGCCGAGTTCATCACCGCGGGCAGCTACGACAAGCACATCCGGCGCATGCGGCAGCGCTACCGGCGCCGCCGGGACGTCCTGGTCGAGGCGCTCGCCGAACGGGCGCCGCACGTCGTGCCCACCGGCGTCGCCGCCGGGCTGCACGCGGTGCTGCGCCTGCCGCCGGGCACGGAGAAGTCCGCGGTCAAGGCCGCGGCGTGGCAGGGACTCGCGCTGGACGGCCTGGCCGCCTTCCGGCACCCGGCCGCCACGATGTCCACATCGGACGGACTGGTGGTCGGGTACGCGACGCCGTCCGAACCCGCCTACGCCGCGGCCGTCGACGCGCTGTGCCGCGCGTTGCCGCCCGCCTGAGCCGATGCCACCGAGCGCCCCAATGTGGCCTTGGGGCGTCAGCCGACGATGTCGACTTCGAAGGGGTCGCCGGAGCTGTAGTTGATGTCGGCCCACACCGCGCCCGGCAGGTCGTAGCGGCGGTGGGACGTCAGCTTGTTGTTGTACCCCGGCGTCTGCGTCGGGTTGTGGCCGACACCCTGGCGGTCGTTGCCCCAGGCGAAGATGTCGCCGACCCACATCGGCTTCGAGAAGCCGTCGCCGCCGAGCCGGGGCCGGATGATGACCGCCGCGCCGGGGCTGCCGGACAGGAAGACCCGCACGGTGTTCTGCTCGGCGTTGGGCGGGGTGACGGTGATGCGCTCCATGATCTCCACTCCGGTCGAGGCGGATCCGATGCCGTCCACTCCGGGCCAGTAGTCGACGACCGACGAGACGTCGTAGCCCGGGGCGACGTTCCCGCGGTACTGCTTGGCCACCGCGCCGTCGGGGATGGCCGGATCGCCGTTGTAGTGGGCGATCCAGTAGTGCGGCTCGGCCACGCCGGCGGACGAGAACGCCGACCGCACCGCGGGCCAGGTCGACAGGCTGCAGTAGATGGTCGGGTCCGCGCCGGCCGCGCGGCGCATCCGGACCCAGCCCGGCGCCTCGCCCGGTGTGGCGTCACCGGGTTCGACGTCGAGGACGTGGCCGTCGTTCGTGCCGGCCTTCTTGACGATGGTGACCTTGACGGCGCGGGGGAAGCGCGCCCAGTCCGAGGCCGACCAGGGTTCCAGTTTGATCTTGTCGATGTATCCCGCCACCATCTGGGCGTCGCCGGGGATGTTCGCGGCCGTGACCGCGTCGTACATCGTGCGCACGGGTTCGGTCTCCGTTCGGTGCCATTCGCCGCTTGCGGGCACGGCGAAATCGTCCTGCGATCCGCCATCGTGCTGTTACCCACGTGGGACGGGCGTCAAGCGGGAAACGTTACGCAGTTCCTGTCAATCACCAAAACGGCCGCACCGCGCAATTCCTTCACCACCGGCACACACACCCACGGTCACCTTTCGCCCGCGGTACTGGCTTCCCGCTCACCCGGCTGGCAAGCTGCCAGCACTTCACCGACGGAAGGCACGTGCATGGCGGCACCCCCGGCGCGGTCCCGGCGCTTCGACGCGCGGGTCGTCGTCCTGAGCGTGCTGCTCGTGCTCGCGCTGCTGGCCTGGGCCGGCGTCGACTACCTGCGCGACCGGCTCGCGTCCGGCGGCTGTGACACCACAACGCCGGTGCGCATCACGGCCGCGCCCGACATCGCGCCGGTGCTGACCACGCTCGCGCGGTCCACACCGGAGCGGGACTGCTACCGCGTCGAGGTCACGGCGAGCGCGTCGCCGGCCACCGCGGCGGCGCTGGAAGCCAACGGCGCGAACGGTCCCGACGTCTGGGTGCCCGAGTCGAGCACCTGGCTGCTGCAGGCCCGCGACGGCGGCGCGTGGAACCTGCCGGAGACCGGCCAGTCCGTGGCGAGCTCGCCGGTGGTGCTGGCGCTGACCGACGACGTCGCGAAGCAGGCCGGCTGGCCGGGAAAGGCACCGTCCTGGTCGGACGTCCTCGCGGGAGGCGCGGTCGGGTTGCCCGACCCGGGGCGCGACCCGGCCGGGATCGCCGCGCTGATCGGCCTGCAGCAGCTGACGAAGGACGCGCCCGACCCGGCCGCCGCGTTCACCGAGGAGATCCGCAAGCTTTCGGCCGTGAAGGCGCCCTACACCGCGTCGCCGGCGTCGGAACAGTCCGTGCTGGCCCGCAAGCTCGTCGCCGCGTACCCGGCGGCCGGGGTGCCGAGCTTCGACTACCCGTACGTCGTGCTGCCGCGCGCGTCGGAAGCCTCCCGGTCGGCGGCCGAACGGTTCCTGCGGCTGCTGCTCGACCAGACCGCCACGAAGACGTTCGGCGACGCCGGGTTCCGCACGCCGGCCGGGCAGCTGCTCGGCGACCGGCCGGCCGACACGCGCACGAACGCCGCGCCGCGCCCGGGCGGGCCACCCGCGCCCGAGGCGATGTACGGCGTGCTCCAGGCCTGGGCCGGGGCGAACCTCAGCGCACGGGTCCAGGTCCTGCTCGACGTCTCCGGCTCGATGGCCGCCACCGTGCCCGGCACCGGCCGCAGCCGGATGGCGCTCACGCTGGAAGCCGCGACGCAGGGGCTCGGGCTGTTCAAGCCGACGACCGAGCTCGGCCTGTGGCTGTTCTCCACCCGGCTCGACGGCGACAAGGACTACAAGGAACTGCTGCCGATGCGCTCGATCGCCGACCAGCTCGCCAAGGGCGGCCTGGCGACGCTGCAGGCGGTCAAGCCCAAGCCCGGCGGCGCGACCGGGCTGTACGACTCGATCCTCGCCGCGTACCAGAACGCCCGGCAGAGCTGGCAGCTCGGCCGGATCAACGTGGTCGTCGTGCTCACCGACGGCCGCAACGAGGACGGCGACTCGATCGGGCTGCCCGGCCTGCTCGCCGAGCTCGGCCGGCTGCAGGACCCGCGGAAACCGTTGTCGGTCATCGGGATCGGCATCGGCCCCGACATCGACGCGGGCGAGCTCAAGCAGGTTTCGGCCGCGACCGGCGGCGAGTCCTTCACCACGCCCGACCCGCGCAAGATCTCCGACGTCTTCTACCAGGCGCTGAGCAAGCTCATGTGCCAGCCGCCCGCCTGCAAGAATTGAGGATCCCGTGTTGCTGGAGACCGAAAAGCCCGCGGCACGGGCCCGCCGAAGACCGTCCGCGCTGGTGCTCGTGGCGTTCGTCGCGGGCGCGGTCCCGTTCGCCCTGCACGCGTGGGCCGCGCTGCACGGGAGTTTCGCCCAGGACGACTTCGTCGTCACCTACCGGGCCGCCGCGGCCGGGCCGTTCGACCTCGGGTTCCTCTTCCAGGACTACCACGGGCACCTGCAGCCGGGCGGGTTCTTCCTCGCCGCGGTGCTGACGGCCTGGGCGCCGCTGAACTTCGCCGTGCTGATGGTGCCGCTGCTGCTGATGCGGGCGCTCGCCGCGGTGTTCTTCTGGTGCCTGCTGGTGCGGTGCTTCGGCGCCCGGTGGGCGATCCTGGTGCCGTTCACCGTGTTCAGCGCCTCGACGCTGCTGCTGGTCCCGACGCTGTGGTGGTCGTTCGGCGTCCAGCTGGTGCCCGTGGTGCTCGCCGCCGCCGGGGCGCTGCACGCCCACGTCCGCTACCTCGCCGACGGCGGCCGGTGGTGGGTCGGCGCCTTCGCCTGGACGCTCTTCGGGCTGGCGTTCTACGAGAAGGCCGCGGTGATCCCGCTGCTGCTGGCCGGGGTCACCGTCCGGCTGGGACAGTCCTTCCGGGAGCGGGCCCGCTACTGGCTCGGCCACGCCGTCCTGCTGGTGGCGTTCGTCGCGGTCTTCTTCGCGTTGACGTCGAGCCAGGTCGGCTCGGGCGCGTCGCCGCTGTCGGCCGGGACGGTCGCCGACCTGACCGGCCGGATGGTCGGGGACACGCTGCTGCCGGGCCTCGCGGGCGGGCCGTGGTCCGGCCCCGGCCCGGGCGCGACCTGGGCGCCGTCGCCGTTCGTGGTGGTGGTGCTGCTGATCGCGGCCGCGCTGGCCCTGGTCGTCGCGGGCGTGCGGGCCGGCGGGCGGCGCGCGGGGGGCGCGTGGCTGCTGTTCGGCGCGCTGTTCGCGGTGGACGTCGGGCTCCTCGCGTTGACCCGGCTGAAGGAGGTCGGGCCGGCCGCGGGCGACGATCCCCGGTACGTCGCCGATCTGGTGCTGGCGGCCGCCCTTTGTGGAGGGTTCGCTTTCCTGCCCCGCGGCGAAGTTGCGCCGTCCGGCGGAAAGCGTGAACGGCCGATCGCGGTAGTGGTGTGCGTGCTTTTGCTCGCCGGCTCCGCCGTGGGGTTCCTGCGGCTTTCCCCGCCGTTGCGGTTCGAGCATTCGGGACAGTACGTCGCCAACGTGCGCGCGGCCGTCGCCGCGGACCCGGATCTGGTCTTCTACGACACTTTTGTGCCCTCCGACGTGGTCCACGAGTGGTTCGGCGCGGACTCGCGCGCGTCCCGGGTGGTCGGCCTGCTGCCCGGCACGCACTTCGACCAGCCGACAAGCCGGATGCACCAGCTCGACGCGACCGGCACCCCGCACCGGATCACCGGTGTGGAACCGGTTTCCCGCGGGGTGGCGGGCCCGGTGCCGAACTGCGGGACGGCGGTGGGCGAGGCGACGGCGCGCGTCGCGCTGGACACCCCGGTGCTCGGCCGGTACCTGCTGAAGCTCGATTACTACACTTCGGACGGTGGGGAAGGCCTGGTGGACCGGACCCCGGTCTGGTTCCAGGCCGGCCTGCACTCGCTCTACCTGCCGGTGGACGGCCTGTTCGACCACCTCGACCTGCGGCTGTCGAGCGCGGGCGCGCCGGTGTGCGTCGCGAAGGTGGAGGTCGGGAAACCCGTCGTGAGTGATAATTAGGGTTAGAACCCGAATTACCACTCACGACATCAGTACGGGTCGTACGGGCTGTCGTGGCCGAACAACCAAGCCAGCGGCCGCAACCGCAGGCGCAGCAGCACCTTGATGCCGACGTTGCGCACGAACCACGGCAGCTGTGCGAGCACCCGCAGCCGGTCCGCAGCGGACGGCGGCGAAAGCCGGAAGCGCGCCAGCGACGTCGCCCGGTCCACATAGGTGTAGCGCCGTCCGAAGAGGACTTTCACGACCGTGCCGAGCGTGACGCCGATGGAGGAGAAACAGTCGTGGACCAGGATTTCCGCGCCCGGCGGCAGGTGCGCCGACCAGCGCAGGTCATCGGTGTAGGTCCAGTAGTCGTGCTTGCCGTCGATGTAAAGCAGCTGTAAGGGCCGGTCCCAGTCAGGACGCAGTGCCGTGCTGTAACCGGCGACGAGCTCGACGACGTCGTCCAGCCCGGCCCGGTGGATGTTGCGCTCGAACAGTTGCCGCGTCGGCGATCCGCCGAAGAGCCGGCCGTCGACGAACGGGTCGACGGCGATCACCGTGGCCCCCACCGTGCGGGCGGCGGCGCCCAGCACGATCGTGGATCTGCCCTGGTGGCTGCCGATTTCCAGGACCACGTCACCCTTCTCCAGCCGGCACGCGGCGTGCCAGAGCGCTTCGCCCTGCGCGCGCGTCATCCAGCCCTTGACCGGCTCGGCCAGAGCCCAGGCGTCTTCGAACGAGATGGCGCACCTGCCAGGAGTTCGGGGGACTCGGAAAATCGTCGGCACATGGTAGCCAGGTTTCGGCCTAGTATCTACCGGATGGTAACCGCCACCCGCGAACGAGCCCGGGACGACGCCCCGCCCTCCGGCGGCGCCCGGAAGTTCTCGGTGGGCGCGTTCCTCCGCCGCCCGAGCACGTGGATCGTGCTGGCGCTGACCACGTTGTCGTTCCTGCAGATGCCGGGGAAGACGACGTTCGACACGAAGCTCGACCTCGCCGTCGACCCGCTCGCGTTCCTCGGCCGCGCGCTGCACCTGTGGAACCCCGAGGCCACCGCCGGCGAGCTGCAGAACCAGGCGTACGGCTACCTGTTCCCGATGGGCCCGTTCTTCGCGCTGTGCCAGGCCGCGGGGATGCCCGCGTGGATCGCGCAACGGCTGTGGGGCGCGATCCTGCTGTCGGCCGCGTTCGGCGGGGCGCTGCTGCTCGCGCGCGCGATGAAGATCGGCACCGAGCGCACGCGGCTGATCGGCGCGCTCGGGTACGCGCTCGCGCCGCGCATGCTGACCGAAATCGGTGGTCTGTCCGCGGAAATGCTGCCCGCCGTGCTGCTGCCGTGGGTGCTGGTGCCGCTGGTGCGGGCGGGGCGGACCGGCTCGCCGCGGCGCGCGGCCGGGCTGTCCGCCTTGGCCGTGCTGTGCATGGGCGGGGTCAACGGCGCCATGGTGGTGATGGCGCTCGTCCTGCCGGGGCTCTGGCTGCTGACGCGGAAGTGGACCCGCGAGCACGTCCGGCTCGTCCTGTGGTGGACGGTGTTCGTCCTCGGCGCGACGCTGTGGTGGATCCTGCCGCTGCTGCTGCTCGGTGAGTACAGCCTGCCGTTCCTGGACTACATCGAGTCCGCGACGAACACCACCGCGCCGATGTCGCTGTTCGAGGTGCTGCGCGGGACGAACCAGTGGGTCGCCTACGTCGTGCAGGGCACGCCGTGGTGGCCCGGCGGCTGGTCGCTGATCGACAACCCGGTGCTGATGCTCGCGACCGGGCTCGTCGCGGGAGTAGGCCTGTTCGGCCTGACCCGGCGCGGCCTGCCCGAGCGGCGGTTCCTGGTGCTGGGTGTGCTCACCGGGCTGACCCTGTTGACCATCGGGTACGTCGGCACGCTCGACAGCCCGCTGGCCGAGCAGGTCCGGCACCTGCTCGACGGGCCGCTGGCCCCGCTGCGCAACGTCCACAAGTTCGAGCCGGTGCTGCGGCTGCCGCTGATGCTGGCGTTCGTGCACGGCATCTCGAGCCCGGCCCGGCTGAAGTCCGCGCGCCGGCTCCTGCGGCCCGCGCTCGGGCTGCTGCTGGTGCTGGTGATGGCCGCGCCGGCGTGGCTGCTGAACCTGCGGTCCGGCCCGGGCTGGGACGAGGTGCCCGCCTACTGGCACAACGCGATGGACTACGTCGCGAAGGCCGATCCGAACGCGCGGACGCTGATGCTGCCGGCCACCGGGTTCGGCGAGTACGACTGGGGCCGCACGGTCGACGAGCCCGCGCAGGCGATCGCGAAGAGCCCGTGGGCGGTTCGCAACCAGGTGCCGCTGGGGTCGGAAGGCAACACACGGCTGATGGACTCCGTGGACGCCGCGCTCGCCGACGGCCGTGGTGATCCCGGGCTGGCCGCGCTGCTCGCGCGTTCAGGCTACCGATTCTTGTTGCTGCGCAACGACATCGACCGGGAACGGACCACGGCCCCGTCGATCGCCACGCTGCGCGCAGGGCTCGCCGGGTCGCCGGGCATCGGCAAGGCGGCCGAGTTCGGGCCGCTGGAGGTCTACGAGGTGCGGCAGCAGGTGCCGCTCGCGACCGCGACGTCCACAAAGGACGTCCCGACGGTCAGTGGCGGGCCGGAGAACCTGCTGCCGCTGATCGACTCCGGTCAGCTCGACCCGGCGACGCCGACCGTGCTGACCGGTGACGGCGGCTCGCCGGGTGGGCCCCGGCTGGTGACCGACGGCCTGCGGCGCGCCGAGCGGAACGTCGGCGGGGTGCGGGACAACCTCAGCCAGACGCTGACCGCCGGCGAGGCCTACCGCCAGCAACGCGCGGCCGGTGACGTGCTGCCGTTCCCGGGGCAGGAGCACCAGACCGTGGCCGCCTACCGGGGCATCCGCTCGGTGACGGCGTCGACGGCCGCGTCGTTCGCCGACGCCTTCGGCGGCTCGGACCCGGGGCACCAGCCGTTCGCCGCGATCGACGGCGACCCGCGCACGGCGTGGCACTCGTCGTCGTTCACCGGGCCGATCGGGCAGTGGCTCGAGGTGGAGCTGGACACCCCGCGGCTGGTGACCTCGGTGGACCTGCAGATGGTGGACGACATCCGGGTGGGCTGGCCGGCGACGCGCGTCCGGATCACGACCGACAACGGCTCGGTCGACCAGCAGGTCGTCCGCGGCGCGGGTGCGCACAGCTACTCCGTCGCCGCCGGCGTCACGCGCAAGGTGCGGATCACGTTGCTGTCGCTGGTGGTCGGGCGGCAGGACGGCAACGTCGGCATCGCGGAGCTGGCCATTCCCGGCACCCAGCCGCAGCGTGCGCTGGAGGTGCCCGCGGACCTGCCGGCCGGCCCCGCGCCCGGGTTCGCCTTCACGCGCGGCGCGTCACCGCGGTACGCGTGCCTGCCCGCCGACGGCGCGGTGCGGTGCGACGCCTCCGCCGCCCGCGACGGCGAGGAGCCCGACGGCATCCGGCGGCTCTTCAGCACCACGGCCGAGCAGACGTTCCTGGTCGGCGGCTCGGTGCTGCCCGCCGGGGGTGGCAAGAACCCGGTGCAGCTGCCCGGGGTTTCGGTCGCGTCGACGTCGCAGCTCGGCGGTGACCCGGCGGCGGGCGGGTTCGCGGCCGTGGACGGCGACGCGGGCACGACGTGGCAGCCCGACATCACCGACCTGCGGCCGACGCTCACGCTCGGGTGGACCGGGCCGAAGCGGATTTCCGGGCTGCACATCGGGGTTTCGCCGTCGAGCGGGGCCCGGGTGCCGCGGCAGGTGCAGCTGATCGGCCGTACGGGCAACCGCACGGTGGAGCTCGACGCGGGTGGGTCCGCGAGCTTCGAGCCGCTGGACACCGACCAGCTGCAGATCGTGCTGCCCGGCGACGACGATGATCCCACGGCCCGCTCGGCGGTGGGGATCGGCAACCTCTCACTGTCCGGAACGGACGGTCTGCTGCCCGGCCCGGACCCGGCGTTCACGGTGCCGTGCGGGTCCGGGCCGAACGTCCACCTGGACGGCCTCGACTACCGGACGTCGGTGCAGGGCACGCTGGCCGACATCACCGCGCACCGGCCGCTTCAGCTGCGGATGTGCCGCGACTCCGAGGGCGGCATCGTGCTCCCGGCCGGCGGGCACGAGCTGCGGACGGACCGGTCGGAGTCGTTCGTGGTCCAGGACCTCTGGCTGCGCCCGGCGACGGCCACGGCGCCACCGGTGCACCGCGCGGTCCAGGTGGGCAAGTGGGACGCGGCGTCGCGGTCGGTGACGGTGGCGCCGGGCGAAGAGGCCGTGCTGGCGGTGCCGGAAAACGCGAACGCGGGCTGGACGGCCACTTTGGACGGTCGTGAGCTGACCCGCACCCGGGTCGACGGCTGGCAGCAGGCGTGGATCGTCCCGGCCGGCGCGGGCGGGGTGGTCTCCCTGTCGTTCGGCCCGGACTCTTCGTACCGGCTGGGGTTGCTGATCGGCGCGTTGGCGGTGCTTTTGCTGCTGGTGGGGGTGTTCTGGCCGGCCCGGCGGAAGGTTTTCACGGTGGCTCCGGGCGGGTCGCTGGTGCCGGTGGTGCTGATCGGGCTGCTCGTAGCGCTGGGCGGGATGCTGCCGGTGGTGCTGCTGATCGGGTGCCTGCTGGCGCGGCAGTTCTCGGAGCGGGCGCCGCGGTACATCGCCTTGGGCGGGGTGCTCGTGGCCGTGGTGGTGTCGGTGTTCGGGCGGGTGCTGGGGCACGGGCAGGAGTGGGCCTACGGGCCGGTGACCCAGGCGGCTCTGCTGCTGGCGGCGGCCGCGATGGTGTCGACCTGTGTGGACTGGTTCACCCGCAAAGATGTCGTGAGTGGTAATTCGGGTTAGAACCCTAATTACCACTCACGACGGCCGCGGAAGACCGGCGAGCTCGCAGCTCCAGTGCCACCCCGGCCACGGCCAGCCCACCGGCACAGCAGGCGGCCACCGTCACCACCTGCGCCGCCGACGCGTGCAGCCAGGCCGTGATCACCAGTGCCTCCACGGCCACCGCCGCCCACATCAGCACCGTCACGCGGCGGTCGCCGTCGGCCAGGCGCGCGTACAACAGGATCTGCACCAGCGCGAGCATCGACCCGGCCAGCGCGAACGGCCACACCGGCATCGTGCTCCCGGCGTACTTCGCGCCGCCGATAAACGCCAGCAGCGACGGGCCCAGCACCACGGAAACCAGCAGCACCACCGAGTCCAGCGCCGCGCACACCGCCAGCGCCACCGGCAGCACCCGGCGACGGCCGGCCGACAGCGCGAACCGGGGGAGCACCAGCACGCCCACCGCCTGCGGCAGCCAGTACGCGATCTTCGTGACGATCGCCCCCAGCGCGTACTCGCCGGCCGACGCCGCCGGGAGCGTGTGCCGCGCGAGGACCAGGTCCAGGTTCACCAGGAGCACCAGCGCCAGCATCGCCTGGGCCGTGTGCAGCACCTCGGCGCCGTGGCGGTCGGACCAGCGGGGACGCGGGCGGCCGCAGACCTGCCAGCCCGCCGTGACCACCGCCAGCGAACCGATCGCCGTGCCGGCCAGCGCGCCCGTCGTCGACCCCGAAACCAGCAGCCCCGCCAGGGAACCGCCGACCTTGCCCGCCCCCTCCAGCGCGATCAGGCCGGCCAGCGTCGCGAACCGGTGGCCGCCCTGCAGGAGCCCGTGGAACAGCCCGAGCAGCGTCAACGGCCCCAGCGAGGCGGTCAGCAGCAACGCCGGCGCCAGGGAGCCCAGGTGCAGCAGGAGCACCAGCAACGGGCTGAGCGTCAACGCCGCCGCCGCGACGATCGCGCTGGTCATCAGCCCCAGCGCGAACAGCGAGCCGGTGTGCTGCGGCGAGCGGGCGACGCGCAGCGCGACCACCGTCTGCAGGCCCATCGCCGGGACGACGCCGATCACCAGCACCGCCAGCAGCGAGCTCAGCTCCCCGAACGCGCCGGGCGCGAGGAGCCGCGCGGCCACCAGGCTCAGCACGTAGCTGCCCGCGTTGTTGCCCGCGAGCGCGAGCGAGACGAGGATCGCCGCGACCCGGTTGCCCGTCCGCGTCGGCACTTCGGTGTCTACGCTCAACGGCGGGCTCCCGTTACCGGCGGGTAATGACCAGGCACCATAACCGTGCCCGCACCGGAAAGGAAGGGCAGTGGACACACCGAGCAGACGCTTCGCGCTCCCCGTGCTGTCCGCGGTGCTGGCGTTCGCCGTCTGCGCGCCCCTGCTCGGGCGCGGGTTCGTCCTGAGCTATGACATGGTCTTCGCGCCACGCCAGTATTTTGTGCCGGACGCCTTCGGGCTCGGCGCCGTGCTGCCGCGCTCGGTCCCCGCCGATGCCGTCGTCGCGCTCGTGACCACCGTGGTGCCCGGAGACATCGTCCAGAAGATCGTCTTGCTGCTGGCCATCTTCTTCGCCGCCCAGGGCGCGGGACGGCTCGTCCCGACCGAACACCTCGGCACCCGGCTCGTCGCCGCGACGGCGTACGCCTGGACGCCGTACGTCGCGGAGCGGTTGTTCATCGGGCACTGGCCGCTGCTGCTGACGTACGCGTGCCTGCCGTGGATCGTCCGGGCGGGACTGTCGGCGCGTGACCACGAGCCGAACGCCCTGCCGAGGCTGGTGCTCGCCTGCGCCCCGGCCGTGCTGACGCCGCCGGGCGGAGTGCTCGCGGCCGCCGTCGCGATCGTGGCGGCGGGACCGCGCCGGATCTGGCAAACGGTCGCGCTCTCCCTGCTGCTGAACCTGCCGTGGCTGGTCCCGGCGTTCCTCAACACCGGCGGCACGTTCTCCGACCCGGCCGGTGTCGCGGCGTTCAGCGCCCGCGCGGAAAGCTGGGGCCCCGCGCTGCTCAGCGTGCTCGGCCTCGGGGGGATCTGGAACGCCGAAACGGTGCCGGGCAGCCGGAGCATGCCGTTGATCCCGGTGCTCGTCCTCGTGGTCGTCGCCATCGCGGTCGCCGGGTTCCGCCCGCTCGCCGCGCGGTGGGGGACCCCGCCCGTCCGCGCTCTTGTCCTGCTCGGTGTCGCGGGGGTGCTCCTGGCGTCCCTGGCGACGTTGCCGGGCGGGGCGACGCTGCTGGACTTCGCGACGCGGCACGTGCCCGGCGCGGGACTGCTGCGGGACGCCCAGAAGTGGGTGGCCTGGTGGGCATTGCCGCTCTCGCTGGGGTTCGCGCTGGCCATCGAGGTCGCCGCGGCGAAACTGCGGACCGCGGGCGGGCGCGCCGCGCTGGTGACCGCGGCGGTCGTCTTCCCGCTGCTCACCATGCCGGACCTCGCCTGGGGCGGCTGGGGACGGCTCGGCACCGCGCAGTACCCGCCCGACTGGCAGGCAGTGTCCGAAGTGCTCGGTGACCGGCCGGGCGACGTGCTGGCGCTGCCGCTTTCGGCGTTCCGCGGCTTCGCCTGGAACGACGGCCGCACGCAGCTCGACCCGGCGCCGCGCGTCCTGCCGAAACCGGTGCTGATGGACGACGCGCTGCAGGTCGGTCCCGAACGCATCGCCGGTGAGGACCCGAGGATCGGGGACGTCCGCGCGGCGACGTCGGCGCGGCAGCTCACCGACGCGGGTATCGGCTGGATCCTCGTCGAACACGGGACACCCGGCGAGGTCGACACGCGGTTGCTCGACGGCGCGACGGAGGTGTGGTCGGGTGACTGGCTGACGCTCTACCGGACCCCGGGTGTGCCGGCGGTGAAGGAGATCGCGTGGGCGCCCGCCTTGGTGGCGAACGGAGTAGCGCTCGGGTTGCTGTGCGTCGCACTGTTGTGCCGCATGTTACCGATGCGTACATTGGGCCGCGGCAGGAGTTCCCCGCCGCGGAAGGAGTGACACGTGGGCACGGTCATCGGCGTGGTCGCCGCCGTCATCATCGGAGGCGGACTGGCGACGGGGGCGGGCTTCGCACTCACCAAGGGCGCGGATCCGGACAGCACCACGCAGGTGCAGGAAAAGCTCAACGCGCCGTTGAAGTACAACCCCGCCGACCACCCGGCCAAGCTCTACGGGAACCGCTGACGCGGTGCCCCGGCTCGCCTCCGACCACGCGCACCGCGTCGTCGGGCTCTACGGCGACCCCACCGTTTCCTGGAGCATCCTCCTCGAAGCGGAGCTCGGCACGGCCGTGCCCGACCCGGAGAAGCTCCGCTCGCGGCTGGCTGCCGCCGCTCAGCAGTATCCGCATCTCGGTGTGCTGCCCGAAATCGAGCTGACCACCGCGGCCGACCTGCCCGCCGTCCGCGAGCGGTTCGCTGTCGCGCCTTACGAACGCGCCGATCCGCTGGTTCGCGTCGCCGTCTGTGTGGACGAGCTGACGCTCCTGGTCGCCGCGCACCACGGCGCGCTCGACGGTCTCGGCCTGCTGGCCCTGCTCGGCATCCTCCTCGACGTCCCGGTGTCCTCGGGCGCGACCGGGATCGGCGAACGCGTGGCGGGCAAGGCGTTCCTCGTCTCCGCCGTCCAGCGGCTCGCTGAAGCCCTTTTCACGCCGCCCGCGCGGATTGCTCCCGACCGGGCCGCTCCGGCCGCGGGAGACGTCTTCGCGGCCGCGTACGAGCAGCGGGTGCGCCTGGGCGCCGCGGGGTTCGTCGCCGCGGCGGCCCGCACGACCGAACGCTGGAACCAGGCCCACCGGAAGCGCGCCGACCGGATCGTGGCGGCGCTGGGCGCGTCGTGGCGGCCGGGCGTCGCACCGGAACCCGTGCACGACAGCGCGTTCTTCCGGCTGCGGCTGGGAAACCACCCGGCGGCGGACGACGTCGCGACCGTGTTGCGCGAACAGCCGCCGGAGCCCGACTTCCCGGCCCGCAGCAGCCGGCTGGCCCGGCTGGGCACGCGCCTGCTGGCGAGCCGGCTCGGGTCGACGTTCCTGATGTCGAACCTGGGGGTGGTGTCCACGGGGGACACCGTGCGCTCACTGGCGTTCTACCCGGCGGCCAGCGGCCGGTCCGGGGTGGCGTTCGGCGCGGCGACCACGGGCGGCACCACGACGGTGACGGTCCGCGCCCGCCGCAAGGACTTCGACGCGCTGGCGGCCGCGCGGCTGCTCGGTGAGTTCCGGGACGCGGTGCGGGAGCAGGAGCCGCGGCACTGACCGACTTGAGTGACTCATTCATGGCGCTGGGCGACGTGAATGACTCATTCATTTCACTCGGCGAGCTCCGGGACCCGGGCAGTGACCAGGACCCGCGGCCGCGGCGCCGGCCGCCCGGAGACGTCCTCCACCAGCGAAGCGAACTCGCCGACACTCGCGTCCCAGCTGAACCGGCCGGCCCGCTCGGCCCCGGCCAGGCCCATCTCCGCGCGCCGCAGGCCGTCGGCGAGGAGGCCGTCGACCCGGGCCGTGAAGTCGTCGAAGTCGTCCGCCAGCAGGCCGGTGCGGCCCTCCACAATGGATTCGGCGACTCCGCCGGCCGATCGGTAGGCGACCGAGGGCACGCCGTGCGCCGCGGCCTCCATGATGACGATGCCCCAGCCCTCCTTGACCGACGGGCACAGGTGCAGCCACGACCGCGCGAGCACCTCGTGCTTGGCCTGCTCGTCGACCCAGCCGTGCAGGACCACCCGGTCGGCCACCCCGCGCGACGCCGCGTGCGCGCGCAGCACCTCGTCCCACGGCCCCTGGCCGACGACCTCGAGCCGCAGCTCCGGCCAGCGCCGGGCGAGCTGTGCGACGACGTCGATGGCGTGCTCGATCCGCTTGTGCGGCACCAGCCTGCTCACCGCGACGAGCGTCGGCGACGCGTCCCGTTCGGACACGCACACCGGTGGCGCGTCGAGCCCGTTCGGCACCACGCTCACCCGCGCGTTCTCGACGCCCAGCCCGGCCAGCTCGGCCTTGGTGACCTCGGAAACCGTGACGTACCGGCACTTCCGGAACAGCCACGGCGCCAGCCGCGACTCGATCCACCAGCCGGCCCGCCCCAGCACCTCGCCGAGCGCGCTGATCCACTGTTCCTTGTGGACGTGGTGCACGAGCACCAGCACGGGACAGCCGGCGACCAGCCGGGCGAAGAACGGCATGCCGTTCTGGACGTCCACCACGAGGTCCGCGCGAGCCCGGCGGATCGCCCGCAGCGCGTGCGCGTAGACGCCGAACTTGTTGCCCCGCCGCCGGTAGCGGACGCCGTCACGCCACTCGCCGTCGGTCGCGCCCGGGTAGGCGGCACACTGGATCTCGACCCGGTACCCCGCTCTCGCGAGCCCTTCGGCCATCCGCTCGACGTACCGCTCGGACCCGCCACCTTCGGGGTGGCCGGTGTCGCGCCAGTTGACGAGGAGCACTCGAGGTCGTTCCATCGGGTTATCCAAACGTTAGCGACGATGCTAGGTTACCGGTGCGTACACAGTAGAGGAACGTATTCGGGAAAGCGACGGTTCAATGGCAGGCAATCGGATTTCCCCCGTGGCCGGGCAGCCGCACCGCGCGACGCTCCGCCGTTCCGTGACGCTGTTCCGCACGTTCCTCACCGAACAGTCCGACCCGGACGGCTTCTATTCCGCGCTGGCCGCCGATTCGGTGCGGCAACTGGCCGCGCACACTCCGCTGTCCGGCCGCACGGTCCTCGACGTCGGCGGCGGCCCCGGGTACTTTTCGGACGCCTTCCGCGCGGCGGGCGCGGTGTACCTCGGGCTCGACCCGGACGTCGGCGAGCTGTCCGCGCGGGGTGAGCCCGGTGAGAACATGATCCGCGCCAGCGGCACGGAACTGCCGGTGCGCACGGGATCCGTCGACGTCTGCTACTCGTCGAACGTGCTGGAGCACGTCGCCGAGCCGTGGGTGATGCTCGAGGAGATGTGCCGGGTGACCAGGCCCGGCGGCACGGTCTTCGCGTCGTTCACGCCGTGGTACTCCCCGTGGGGCGGCCACGAGACCGCGCCGTGGCACTTCCTCGGCGGCGACTACGCCCGGCAGCGCTATCTCCGGAAACTCGGGAAGCAGCCGAAGAACAAATTCGGGGAAAGCCTGTTCCCCGTTTCGGTGGGCGCCGCGCTCCGCTGGGCGAAGACGACGCCGCTCGCCGACGTAGTCGCCGGGTATCCGCGTTACCACCCGAGCTGGGCGATGTGGATCGTGCGGATTCCCGGCCTGCGGGAAATCGCGTCCTGGAATCTGGTGCTGGTGCTGCGCCGGAAGTGAATCAAGTCTGGGCGAAGACCACCTGACGCCGTTTCCGCGGCGCCGGCGGTTCGGGGCGCCGGCGCCGGAACAGCACCACCAGCGAGGCGATGATCAGCACGCCGCCGCCGATGCCGAGCCAGAGCGGGCCGGTGCTGGACAGGAACTCCAGCTTGCCCTTGTTCGCGTCCACCTGGTCGACCATCTGCGCGATGGTCCTGCCGTTGTAGGCGAGCGTCCCGTCGAACACGATCGTCGCGGTGGTGAGGGTGCGCAGCTCCTGGTGCTGTTGCTGTTGCTGCTTGACCTCGATGCCGGTGACCGGCTCGACCCACATCGTGTTGACACCGCGGTAGTAGAGGTCGGCCTTGACCGTCGGCTCGGTGCGGCCGACGAGCGCGCCCGGCACGTCCTTGGTGGCGATCTTCGTGTCGGGGATGTCCTGGACGTACCGGTAGGTCTCGATCCCGTTCACCGTCTCGGTGCCGGAGAACTTGGCGGTGACGGCCTTGCCGGTGTTGTCGTCGTAGACCGGGTAGTCCTTCTGCTCGGCGCCGAACGGGAACTTGAAGTTCAGGCCGGGCTGCGCCTTGTAGTCGTTGGTTTCGGGCGGCTTCTGCCCGTCCTTGTCGGCCTTGTCCTTCAGCTCCGTGACGTAGCTGCTGTTGGCGTCGCACGGCGGGTCGGACTCGCCGTGCGGCTCGTAGCCTTCACCGGTGCGCCGGTCGAAGCAGACCTGCCGCTTGCTGGCGGAGAGCACGGTGTTGTCGGCGTCGTCGGTGACCTGCACCGCGAGGAGCCAGACCGCGTAGTCGGTGTCCTGACGCATCTCCGGCGCGGCGAAGTTCGCCTGCACGTGCCCGGTCGCGGTCAGCTTCGCGTCTTCGCGGATGTTCGAGACCGGACCGGATCCGTTGTCGGTCACGGCGAGGACCTTGCTCGCGGTGCCTTCCAGCACCGACGTCGAGTCCTGGTCGAGCGGCACCTTGGCGAGCTCGGGGTACACGTAGGTCGGGAGGAGCACTGCCCCTGCGACCGCAAACACGCCCAGTGCCAGCAAGATCAGGCCGAAAGCACGTCGCAACGGTCCTCCTGGGTCGTCGTCGACACCACACAAATTACCCGGCGGTAATCAGTGCCCGGATAGTGGCCCGCGCCACGCCGCGCGTCAAAGTGTGACCGGCGGTCACAGCCACCCGGTGCGACCGGAAGGTGGCATGTGCGCGGCCGTTCGGACCAAGCGACCAAACATGTTTGTTCCCGGGCACAACGGGCATGGGCCCACCATCGGACGATCCTCACTCCGCCGCGCCGGACCACCAAGGAGAACTCCTCTTTTGCCCCAGGACCCATCGATGGTCGCCATCGCGGCGACCGCGCGCTGGCGGGCCCGGATCGTGGCGGCGGCCGCGAGCGCGGGGATCACCCTCACCGACCCGCTGGCCGGCGTGCCCGGCATCCGTGTGCTCGCCTGCACCCCGGGCGACCTCGGTGTGCTCGTGCCCCGGCTCGTCCGGGACGAAGTGCCGTCCCGAGCGGCGATCGGCGCGCATTCGGACTCGATCGCCGACCGGGAGCTGCGTGACGCCGTCGCCGACGTCGCGGCGCTGCTTTCGTTGCACGGCAACGTGGTGCTCGACCTGGACGCCGGCGGCCGCCGGCGGGCCCCGGCCCGGCCGGACGTGGTCGTCTCGGCCGGTGTGGACCGTCCCCAGTGGACGGAGCCGGCGGTGACGCTCCCGGTGGGCACGGCCCGCCGCGGGGGCCCGCTCACGGTGGCGCTCACCGCCGGTCCCGGCTTCGAAGGCCTGCTGCTCGACCTGGCCTGCCTGGTCGAGGCCGACGCGGCCTAGGCCGGGCGGAACTCGGCGTCTTCGAAGGCAGCCTTGCCGGCGAACGAGCTCCGCACGAAGACCGCCCCGGTGAACCGCGCGTCGGCCGTGAAGGTCGAGTAGCCGAACCATGCCTCGCTCGGAATTCGGCACCGGTGAAGATCGCTTCGCGGATGCGGCAGCCCAGGAGGCTGAACTCGACGAGGGTGGCCCCAGTCCGGCCGACCGGCTCAGCCGACGACGGCGGTGGCCCGGATCTCGACCCGCATTCCCGGCGCGCCGAGCGCCGTCACCCCGAGCTGCGTCCAGATGGGCGCGCGGTCGCCCATGCGCTTGCGGAACTGCTCGACCATGACCCGGGTGTGGTCGTCGCCGATGGTGTCGGGGGCGGTCGGGACGTGGAAGGAGTCCACCGCGACGACGTCCGCCCAGCCGGCGCCCGCCGTGGCGAGCGTGCGCTCGACGTTGTCGAAGGCCCGCACGATCTCGTCCTCGAGGGACTCGGGGAAGACGGTGTCGTCGTCCCAGCCGCCCTGGCCCGAGATCTCGACGCGGTCGCCGATCCGGACCGCCTGGCTGTAGTGCAGGGCCTCGAGGTGCCGGGGGCCGTAGCCGGGGGTGACGAAGAACTGCGGCATGGTGTTCCCTTCGGTTGACTTCACGCTTGAAGTCAACCTAGCACGGTTTTACTTCAAGCGTGAAGTCATGTGGGTCCGGGTAGGGTGCCGCCATGGCGTCCACCGACGAGCCCCGATGGCTCAACCCGGCCGAAAAGGAAGCCTGGACGGGCCTGGTTTCGCTCGTCCTGCTGCTGCCGGGCCGCCTCGAAGCGCCGCTGCAGCAGGAAGCGGGCCTGACGCTTTTCGAGTACCTGACGCTCAGCCACGTCTCGGAAGCGCCGGAGCGCCGGCTGCGGATGAGCGAACTGGCCTACCTCGCCAACGGTTCGCTGTCCCGGCTGTCCAATGTGGTCAAGCGGTTCGAGCAGCGCGGCTGGGTGGCCCGTTCGCCGGACCCGAAGGACGGCCGGTACACGCTGGTCACCCTGACCGACGCCGGGTTCGCGGTGGTCGAGGCCGCCGCGCCGGCGCATGTCCGGAGTGTGCTGCAGGTGCTGGACCCGCTGACGGCCGCCGACCAGCAGGCGCTGGCCCGCATCGCTGAGAAGCTCCGGGTGCGGCCGGTGGACCTGGCTTAGTCGTCCACCCACTCCAGCAGGTCGCCGGGCTGGCACTCCAGCACCCGGCACATCGCCTCCAGCGTGCTGAACCGGACCGCCTTCGCGCGGCCGTTCTTCAGTACCGCCACGTTGGCCGGGGTCAGCCCGACCTTCTCGGCGAACTCCCCGACACTCAGCTTGCGCTTCGCCAGTTCGACGTCGATGCGCACGACGATCGCCATCAGATGACCGCTTCCAGGTCGGTCCGCAGGCTGGTCGCCTGGCGCAGCAGGGCGCGCATGACGATCATCAGCAGGCCGAGCACCGTGATCCCCACGGTCACCAGGAACAGCAGCATCGGCATCCCCGGGTCGTCCGCGTTGAAGCCGACGAAGATCAGCATGCCGACAACCACCAGCCAGGCCGCGCCCACGGCCCAGACGATCACGTCGACCCACTTCAGGGACGCCGTGGTGAAGATGCGGTCCTTCTTGACCAGCGTCAGCAGCTTCCACGTCGCGACGACCACGACCTCGACGCACAGCACCAGGAACACCGCGATGGCGGTCAACGGCCAGCGCAGCGGCGCGTCGTGCGGATTTTGCGCCGTCTGGTAGGCGATCCCGCCCGGCAGGGACAGCGTCTGGAACACGAGGAGGACGCCGAACAGCACGACGAGGAAGACCCGGAGCGCCGCAACAGCGCGTCTTTCGGTGAGCATGCGACGACTATCGCCGGTTATCTATCGAAAGTCAATCGGTAGTTGTCGATCTACGATGGCTCCGGCTCGAGCCGCACCGATTCGAGGGCGACGTACAGCTCGCCGATGTCCGCCGGGTCCGTCAGGTCGCGCTTGGTCAGGTCCTGGACGCGGCGGAGGCGGTAGCGAACCGTGTTGGGGTGCACGAACAGCCGGTCCGCGGCCTCCTTCGCCGAGCCGTGGCCGGCGAACCACGCGAGCAGCGTGTCGAGCAGGACCTTGCGTTCCGCGCCGGACAGGGCGAGCACGCCGGACAGCGCGGAGCGCACGACCTCGCGGGCCATGCCCGGCGCGGCCGCGACCAGCGTCGTCACCGGTGAGTCGCCGAACACGACCACCCCCAGGGTCGCCGACGGCAGCGACCGGCGGGCGATCCGGGCGCGGTGCAGCGCGTCCGGGACCTCGGGGAACCCGGTGAACGGCCGGCTCATCCCCGCCGCCAGCGGCAGGGAACCCAGCACCTCGCGCAGCCGCCGGACGTCCTCGATCCGGTCGATCGCCACCAGCCCCGCCTCGCCGCCGGGCCGCCACGCCGAGCGCCAGCGGCGCGCCCGCAGGAGCGCCTCGACGGAGTCCTGCTCGTCCGGCTCGATCCGTTCGGTGACCACGACGACGAACATCCCCGCGGTCGGCAGGCCCAGGTCGCGGGCAGCGGCCTCCATTTCGGCCTGGCCGGTGAGCCGGCCGCGCAGCAGGTCGTCCAGCCGCCGCACGTTCGCGTGGGACGGCTCGGCCGCGACCTCGTCGTACGCCGTGGTCAGCGCGTCCGAGTAGAGGTCGATCGCCTTCCAGACGTAGGAGTTGATCTCGATCGTCCGGGTCGGGTTGAGGAACCCCGGGCCGGCGAGCTCGAGCAGGGCCTCGTAGACGAAGGTGCCGCCGATCCGGAACGCGCGCAGCACCGCGGGCAGCGGGATGCCCTGGCGCGCCTGGACGAGCCCGGTCTTGCGGGCGGCGTCGAGGGCCAGGCCGCGGCCTTCGGCCAGCGCCGACAACGCGCGTTCGAGGTTGGCGCGGCAGACCTGGCGCAGCTCGTCGGGAGCGACGTCGTCAACCTGGCGGTAGAACTCGTCTTCCGTGCTGAGCAGCCGGGCGAGGCGGTCGGAGAACTCGGGGAGCCGGGCCAGCATCTCGCGCACGAGCTCGCGGTGTTCGCGAGGTACCGGCTCGGCCAGAGTGCCCATCCCTCACTTTAGCTCGGGTCCGCGGCCGGGGACATGCACGAACTTGAGCAAAATTCATGTCCAACGGGTGATCGGCGCGGTGAGGGGTTGACGCCACGATCGACCCATCAAGGCTTGCGCGCGGTCAGGTAGACGTGCGGCTCGGGCGTGGCGCCGGGGTGGTCCGGGACGAACTCCGCGTGCTCCTCGCGCACGATCTCCAGACCCGCCGCCCGCAGGCGCTCGGCCAGCGCGTCGGCCGCGAAGCTGCTCGCTCGCACGGGGTGTCCCATGAAGACGATGTCGACGCCGTCCACATCGGCCGGCACGGTCGCGAACACCAGCAGGCCGCCGGGCTTCAGCCACGCGGCGAACCGGCCGATCATCGTCTCCTGGTCGGGCCGGGGGAGCTGCAGCATCGAGAAGAACGCCGTGATCGCGTCCCAGGAACCGTCGTCGAAGCTCAGCTCACGCATGTCGCCGAGCTCGAAGCGCGCGGCGGGCACCTGCGCCCGCGCGAGCTCGACCATCTTCGGCGCGACGTCGTAGCCGGTCACCTCGTGGCCCGCGGCGGCCAGCCGCTCGGCGACCGGGCGGCCGGTGCCGGCGCCGAGGTCGAGCACCTTCGCGGCCGCGGGCAGCGTCTCGAGCAGGTCGGTGATCGTGTCCCGCTGCGCGGTCGCGGCGCGGAAGGCGGTTTCGTAGTCCTTGCCGAGCGCGTCGAAGACCTCGGCGGCGGTTTCGGGACGAGTCATGGGCTCACCCTGCCAGACGTCGGGTTGCGCAACTTCTGTATTGATACGTGCAAGTACCGAGTAAGTTCGGGCAAAATCGGGGCAACACCTTGTGGGTTCGGGTGTGCGCGACCTACTCTTCCGCCGCACTCCCGAGAGAATCGAGGCCGCGATGTCGCTGCGCACGTTCGGAGCCACGCTCGTCGCGGTGGTCACCGCGCTCGTTTCGGTCGCGGCCCCCGCGACCGCCGCCGCGGACCGGCCCGTCGTGACGCGCGCGGCGCTCGACCCGGGCCTGGTCGCCGGACGCGGCGCCCCCGTCGGCTTCCTGGAGCAGGAGGCCGAGAACGCCCGCACGAACGGCGTCGTGATCGGCCCGGACCGCTCGGCCTACACCCTGCCCGCCGAGGCGTCCGGACGGCGCGCGGTCCAGCTGAGCGCCGGGCAGCACGTCGAGTTCACGCTGCCCGCCGCGGCGAACGCGGTCACCGTCCGGTACAGCATCCCGGACGCGCCGGGCGGCGGCGGGATCACCGCGCCGCTCGACGTCACCGTGAACGGCGCGCACCGGCAGCGGATGACGCTGACCTCGCAGTACTCCTGGCTCTACAACCAGTACCCGTTCACCAACGACCCGGCCGCGGACCTGCTGCACCCGGACTGGTGGATCACCGAGTGCTCGTGCGTGCCCGCGGCCACCACCCCGGCGCCGGTGATCACGAAACCCTTCCGCCCCAGCCACTTCTACGACGAACAGCGCCTGCTGCTCGGCAAGACCTACCGGGCGGGGGACAAGGTCGAGCTGACCGTCCCCGCCGGGACGCCCGCCGCGTGGACGGTTGTCGACCTGCTCGACTCCGAACTGGTCGCGCCGCCGCACGTCGACCTCTTCGCCGCGAACGTGCTGCTCTTCGGCGCCGACCCGACCGGCCGGCGTGACTCCGCCGACGCGATCGACCGCGCGATCGCCTTCGCCCGCCGGGCGCACCTCAAGGTCTACCTGCCGCCGGGCACCTACCAGGTCAACCGGCACATCATCGTCGACGACGTCACGATCGAGGGCGCCGGCAGCTGGTACACGATCGTCCGGGGGCACGAGGTCAAGCTGGACACCCCGGCGCCGGACGGCTCGGTCCACACCGGCGTCGGCTTCTACGGCAAAGACGCCGCGGCCGGCGGCAGCCACAACGTCCACCTCTCCGGCTTCGCGATCGTCGGCGACGTCCGGGAGCGCATCGACACCGACCAGGTCAACGCCGTCGGCGGCGCGCTCAGTGACTCCACTGTGGACGGTCTGTACCTGCACCACACCAAGGTGGGCCTGTGGTTCGACGGCCCGATGAGGAACACGCGCGTCACCGGCAACATCATCGCCGACCAGGTCGCCGACGGGCTGAACTTCCACACCGGCGTCACGGATTCGTTGGTGGCGAACAACTTCGTCCGCAACACCGGTGACGACGGCCTCGCGATGTGGTCGGAGAAGACCGCGAACGCGCGGAACACGTTCAGCCGCAACACCGTCCAGACCCCGGTGCTGGCCAACGGGATCGCGATCTACGGCGGCGCGGACACCACCGTGACCGGCAATCTCGTCGCCGACCCGATCCGCGAAGGCAGCGCGATCCAGGCCGGCTCGCGCTTCGGCGCCGAGCCGTTCACCGGGAAGCTGCGGATCACGGACAACACCACCGTGCGGGCCGGCACCTTCGAGCTGAACTGGCGGATCGGGCTGGGCGCGCTCTGGTTCTACGCCCTGGAGCGGGACATCGCCGCCGACGTCGAGGTCACCGGCGACCACTTCCTCGACAACACCTACAACGCGATCATGCTCGTCAGCGACTTCCCGGTGAAGGACAAGTACTCGATCACCGGGCTGGAGTTCGCGGACCTGCGGGTCGACGGCGCCGGGACGTCGGTGCTCAGCGCCCGGTCGGCCGGCTCGGCGTCGTTCCGCAACGTCGACGCGCGCAACGTCGGCGCGGTCGGGGTCAACAACTGCGGGTCGTTCAACTTCCCGCCGACCGGGTCGGAGTTCGCGCTGACCGACCTCGGCGGCAACGACGGCGGCTGGCTCGCGCCGTGGCTGCTGCCGAACACCATCACCTGCGACGACCGGCCGTCGGTCGTGCCGCCCCCGGCGCCGTCGGCCTGGTGAGGCTAGGGTTTGACGCGTGGCGGAGTTGCGGAAGGTCTTTGCGGGGATCGGCAAGAGCAAGGCGTTCGCGGCGGTCGGGCGCGCGCTCGCGCCGGCCGACCGGGTGCTGCTGCGGGTCAGCGGCGGCCGGTTCGGCGTCGGCACGGCGGTCGGGCTGCGGACCATGCTGCTCACCACCATCGGGCGCCGCAGCGGGGAGCCGCGGCAGGTGCCGCTGCTGTACGTCGAGCGCGCCGGCGGGTACGTCGTCATCGGCTCGAACTTCGGCGGCGAGGCGCACCCGGCGTGGTCGGGCAACCTGCTCGCCGAGCCGAAGGCCTCGATGACCATCGCCGGCCGCGCCGTCGAGGTCACCGCGCGGCTGCTGGCCGGCGACGAGCGCCAGGAGATGTGGGACGCGGTCGCCGCGTACTGGCCCGCGTACGACCAGTACGCCGTGCGGGCCGAGCACCGCGAGATCCGCGTCTTCCTGCTGGAGCCGGTCAGTCCATGAGGTCGGTGTGCCGGATCCGGTACACCTGCAGCCGCAGGTTGTAGTACTTGTCGGTCTCGCCGACCCACTGCATGCCGAGCCGCTTGGCGACGGCGATCGCGCGGGTGTTGTTCGGCCGGGCGACCGCGAACAGCTCGTCGGTGTCCTGCGTGAACGCCCACTGGATGAGCGCCTGCGCCGCCTCCGACGCGTAACCCTGGCCCCAGACACCGGGGCTGAGCTGCCAGCTCAGCTCGAGGTCCTCTTCGTACGGCGGGAGCAGCCGGATGCCGAGGCCGCCGATCACGGCGCCGTCCTCCTTGCGCTCCACGGCCCAGCGCCCGCGCGGCGGCCAGAGGTTGGGCTGCGCCTCCTGCCACGCGTTCAGCACGGCGCGCATGGCGCCGACGTCGCCGACGCGGTCCATGGCCGGGGTCAGCCAGTGCGTGACGTCTTCCGCGCCGTAGATCTCGAACGCGGCTTCGGCGTCGTCCACCGTCCAGTCCCGGATCACGAGCCGGTCGGTGCTGAGCGCAGTCTCCATATCAAGACGCTACGCCGGGAGGGTCTCGATTGTTCCCACGGCAAAGTGCTCAGAAGGTGAACACTTCACCCTTGATGATGTGGGCATGAAGACTTTGGAAGGCGTTGCGGTGCTGAAGGTCACGTCGGTCGCCGAGTGGCGGGAGTGGCGATGGTCGACCTCGCCCGGCAGACGGGGACCTGGGACGTGCTGGCGCCGGCTCAGGACGGAGTCGTGCCGGCGGATCTGGAGCGGGCTTTCGACGCGGGTCCGGCAGCGCCGGATCGCGACGACGGTCGAGCTGGCCCGCGAAAACCGCCGCGCGGCCCACCCGAAGCCGGCTTAGCGGGGCCTAGAGTCGGGCCGTGGACGAGATGCGTGACCTCCTGGCCCGGGCCGCCGAGCTGGCCGCCGACCACCGCGAAAGCCTCCCGGACCGGCCGGTCGCCCCAGCCGTCGATCCCGCCGCCCTGCGCGCCGGGTTCGGGCAGCTGCGCGACGCCCCGACGCCGCCGTCCGCCGTGCTGGAGGAGCTCGCCCGGGCCGCCGGGCCCGGTCTGGTCGCCACCGCCGGGCCGCGGTTCTTCGGGTTCGTCATCGGCGGGTCCCTGCCCGCCGCCGCCGCCGCCGACGTCCTCACCGCGGGCTGGGACCAGAACGCCTTCAACGCCGTCCTCTCGCCGGCCGCCGCGGCCGCCGAAGCCGCCGCCGGTGACTGGCTGAAGGACCTGCTCGGCATCCCCGCCACCGCGTCGGCCGGGTTCGTCACCGGCGGCCAGGCGGCCAACACGGCCGGGCTCGCCGCCGCTCGGCACCACGTGCTCGCCGAGGCGGGCTGGGACGTCGAGCGGGACGGGCTCACCGGCGCGCCGCGCGTCCGCGTCATCGCGAGTGAAGAGCGGCACGCCACCATCGACCGGTCCCTGCGGCTGCTGGGCTTCGGCACCCGGGCCGTCGAGCCGGTGGCCGCCGGGCCGCAGGGCGCGATCGACGTCGCCGACCTCGCGCGCGTCGTCGACGCCGGCACCGGGCCGGCGATCGTCTGCGTCCAGGCGGGAAACGTGAACACCGGCGCGTGTGACGACCTCCGCGCCGCCCGCGAAGCCGCCAAGGACGCGTGGCTGCACGTCGACGGCGCTTTCGGGCTCTGGGCCGCGGCCAACCCGGCCACCGCGGCCCTCGTCGACGGGGCCGGGCTGGCCGACTCCTGGGCCTGCGACGGGCACAAGTGGCTGAACGTCCCGTACGACTCCGGGTTCGCCTTCTGCGCCCACCCGGACGCCCACGCGGCAGCCTTCGCCAACCGTGCGGCCTACCTCACCGGCGCCGGTGAGGTGTCCGGCATGGGGGACTTGACGCCCGAGTCGTCGCGCCGCGCCCGCGGGTTCGCGGTCTGGGCCGCGCTGCGCGAACTGGGCCGCGACGGTGTCGCCGAGCTCGTCGACCGCTGCTGCCGCCTGGCCCGCCGCTTCGCGGGGAAGCTCGCCGACGGCGGCGCGGAGATCGCGAACGACGTCGTGCTCAACCAGGTCCTGGTGTCCTTCGGCGACGACGCCCGGACCGACACGATCGCCGGGAACGTCCAGCACGACGGCACCTGCTGGCTCGGCGGCACGACCTGGCGCGGCCGCCGTCTCCTGCGGATTTCGGTGTCCAACTGGTCGACGACGGAGGAAGACGTCGACCGCTCGGCCGCGGCGGTCCTCCGCCTCGCCGCTCAGTAGCCTTCGCGCACCGAAAGCGAGTCCGTCCGCCAGCCGATCTCCTTCTCCGCGCCGGTCGGCCAGCTCGACGAGAGCCGCCGCCGGACGCTGCCGAGCGCGCCGAGCCGCACGAGGTCCACCCGGGATCCCTGCGCCGCCAACGAGGTCACCTCGGCCGCGGTGAGCGGGACGTAGTCGAAGTACTGCGCGTCCTCGCCGCCGGACCAGTCGACGAACTCGGCGAAGATCGCGGCGAACGCCTGGCCGCATTCGGGACATTCGCGCAGGGAGATGCCGAAATGCGACTGTTCGACCAGGCGGTGGGTTTCGCGCAGGCGGGTCGTGCAGAACGCCAGCGCGGTCAGGGCGTCTTCGCCGGAGCAGCGGGCGCAGCCGAACTCGGTCATCGCGGGATCATCCCATGCGGTGAATCCGGACCCGGCTCCGGGGCCAGTGCGAAACCCTTTGACCGCAACGATTCACCCTGGTCCGCAGTGGTCTGGACCTGTTAGCCTCAGCGCGTCCGACCGGCCGGCTCGCCGAAGGAGAATTCCGTGCTCCGCTTCAGGAAAAGCATCGCCGTCGCCGCACTGGCGTTGGCCGGCGCCTCGGTCGTCGCGCCGCCCGCCGAAGCGGGGCAGGCCCAGGGCAAGGTGATGGCCTACTTCGCCGACTGGGACGTCTACGCCCGCAACTACCACGTCAAGGACATCGAGACGTCCGGGTCGGCCGCGAAGCTGACCCACATCAACTACGCGTTCGGCAACGTGACCGGCGGCGGCTGCGCCGTCGGCGACCCGTGGGCCGACCACGACATGCCCTACGACGCCGCGATGAGCGTCAACGGCCAGGCCGACAGCGGCGCCCTGCACGGCAGCTTCAACCAGATCCTCCAGCTGAAGAAGCTGCACCCGAAGCTCAAGGTGCTGTGGTCCTTCGGCGGCTGGACCTGGTCGAGCGGCTTCACCGAGGCGGCGAAGAACCCGGCCGCGTTCGCCGAGTCCTGCTACAACCTCGTCAACGACCCGCGCTGGGCCGGGGTCTTCGACGGCATCGACATCGACTGGGAGTACCCGAACGCCTGCGGCCTGACCTGCGACACCAGCGGGCCGAAGGCGTTCACGGCGCTGGTCAAGGCGCTGCGCGACAAGTTCGGGCACAAGCAGCTCGTCACCGCCGCGATCACCGCCGACGGCTCGAAGAACGGCAAGATCGACGCGAACGACTACGCCGGGGCGAGCCGCTACCTCGACTGGTACAACGTGATGACCTACGACTACTTCGTCTCCGGCGCGAGCCCGACCGGGCCGACCGCGCCGCACTCGCCGTTGCGGTCCTACCCGGGCATCCCGACCGCCGGGTTCTACGCCGACGCGGCCATCCAGAAGCTGCGCCACCAGGGTGTTCCGTCGTCGAAGATGCTGCTGGGCCTCGGGTTCTACGGCCGCGGCTGGGACGGCGTCACGCAGAAGCAGCCGGGCGGCGCCGCGACCGGTCCGGTGACCGGGACGACGACCGGCGAGGACGGCGTCGAAAACTACAAGGTCCTCAAGACGACCTGCCCGGCCAACGGCAAGATCGCCGGTACGGCGTACGCGAAGTGCGGCTCGCAGTGGTGGAGCTACGACACCCCCGAGACCGCGTCGGCCAAGGCCGGCTACGCGAAGTCGCAGGGGCTCGGCGGGGTGTTCGCCTGGGAGCTGTCCGGCGACACCACCAACGCGGAGCTGCTGCGGGCCATCGCGGGCCGCTGCTGAACCCCTCAGCTGGAGGGCCCGGGCGCGAACCCGCCCGGGCCCTTCGTCCACTCAGGACCGGGCCGGGAAGCCGTGCCGCCGGGCGCCGAGGACCACGGCGAGCACCGGCAGCAGGAGCACCAGCAGCGTCCACGGGAAGGACGCCGGCCCGGCGGCGTCGAGCAGCACCCCGCCGGCCACGCCGCCCGCGGCCATCGCGGCGTTCCACAAGGTGACGAGCATGGCCTGCGCGTTGTCCGCCGCTTCGCCGCCGGCGTTCCCGGCCGCCGTCTGCAGCAATGTCGGGACACCGCCCCAGCCGAGGCCCCACAGCGCCACCGCAGCGAAGACCATGGCCGGGCTGCCCGCGAACACCGCGAGCAGCGTCGCCGCCCCCGCGACGAGGATCGTGCTCAGCACCATCAGGGTGCGCAGCGCGCGGTCGATCACCGCGCCGACGACGAAGATCCCGGCCATCGACGCGACGCCGAACACGAGCAGGACGGCGTCGACCGCGGTTATCCCGGCGTGGCCGAGGAACGCGGCGATGTAGGTGTAGAGCACGGTGTGGGCCAGCACGAAGACCAGCGTCACGGCGAGGACCGGCAGCACGCCCGGCACGGTGAGCGTGCGCAGCACCGGCACGCGGCCGCCGGCGTGTCCGGGCTGGTCCGGGACCCGTGCGGCGATCCAGGCGAGTAGCACGACGGCGACCACCGACATGACGCCGAACGCCGAGCGCCAGCCGGCCAGGCCGCCGAGGAACGTCCCGGCCGGGATGCCGAGGGAGAGCGCGAGCGGGATGCCGGCCATCACGACCGCGATGGCCTTGCCCTGGTTCTCCGGCGACGCGAGCCGGCGCGCGTACCCGGCCAGCAGCGCCCAGACGACCCCCGCGGCCACCCCGGCGACGAACCGGGCCACCATCGTCAGCGCGTAGTCGGCCGAGAGCGCCGTGACGGTGTTGGCGACGGCGAACCCGGCCACCCCGGTCAGCAGCAAACGCTTGCGGGGCCAGGTCGCGGTGGCCGCGGCGAGGGGGATCGCGGTGAGGGCGGTGCCGAGCGCGTAGATCGTCACGGCCTGGCCCGCGGCGGGCTCGCCGACGCCCAGGCTCGCGCTCATGCCGGGCAGCACGCCCGCGGGCAGCGCTTCGGTGAGCACGGTGACGAACGCGGCGGTGGTGAGGGCGAGAAGCGAGCTCTTCATGCCGTTATGCTCGAACCTTCACATACGTGTGAAGGTCTACGTGAGGTGGCGCACATGCGGATCGGCGAACTCTCGGAGCGCACCGGCACGGCCCGCCGGCTGCTCCGGTACTACGAAGAGCAGGGCCTGATCATCGCCGCCCGCGGCCCGAACGGCTACCGCGACTACGACGAGCCGTCGGTCGACCGCGTCATCCAGGTGCGCGGGCTGCTCGACGCCGGGCTGCCCACCCGGATCATCAAACAGATCCTGCCCTGCCTCGACAAGCCCCGCGCGATCC
Organism: Amycolatopsis sp. NPDC104819; assembly: GCF_055583145.1. Lineage (NCBI taxonomy): Bacteria > Bacillati > Actinomycetota > Actinomycetes > Pseudonocardiales > Pseudonocardiaceae > Amycolatopsis > Amycolatopsis sp. NPDC104819. The sequence goes on from NZ_JBVJON010000004.1 coordinate 648,679, forward strand.
ACTTCCCGGACGCGACCCCGGAGATGATCGCGACCCTGGAGGCCGAACGCGACCGCATGACCCGGCGCGCGGAGTGCCTGCTGCGCAACCGGGACGCGATTTCGGAGTACCTGGACGTCGTGCGGGCCGGTTAATCGGGTTCTGCGGGTGCGGTCTGGCTGACCCAGTGCAGGGTGTCGGCTTCGGGCCACCAGCCGGGCGGCTCCGGCCGGGGACGAGCGCCCTCCTCGGCCCACCAGCGCGGCGGCAAGTCGTCTCCCATGCCGTCGACGGTAGGAGCCCGGACGGCGCGGCGCACCGGTCGAGGGCGGCCAACGTCCGGTTCCGGCCGGGCGGACAGTGGCCGGAACCGGACACTGGCCGAAGCCGCCCCTGCCGGTGGACTGCCCGGGGTCTTACGTTGGGCCGGGGAGATCACGGCGCGGAAGGAAGAGGCATGGTCAAGCGCGTGCTGGCGGGCTTGCTCGCGGCAGCGGCGATTGTGACGGCGACAGCACCTGTGGCCGCGGCGGCCGGTGATCCCCCGGGGGTGCGGGGGCCGGGGGTGTGCATCTGGATCTGGACCAACGGGCCGCCGGAGTGCAAGAAGCTGGAGTAGCGAGGTTCGGCGGGTGGGCGTGGCACGACCGCCCTCGGGCTCGGCCCAGCTTGCCAGTCGCGCTTCGGGCCGCGCCCCTTGGTGCAGCCGGGTGTCGGCGATTTGCCGCCGCGACCGGGCCTCAGCCCAGCCAGCCCAGCCGGGTCGCGGCGAAGACCGCCGCCACCCGGTTGTCCGCCTGCAGCGCCTCCAACAACCCCTGCACGTGCCGCCGGACCGTTCGCTCGCTCACGTCGAGGTGGCGGGCGATCGCTCCGTCCGTCATGCCCGTGGCCAGGAGGTCCAGGACCTTCTCCTGCGTCGGGGTCAGGCCGTGCCGGGGTTGCGCCGCCGGGCCGTGGACCGCCACCGACTGGCTCCAGACCAGCTCGAACAGCATGCGCAGGGCCGCCACGATCGTCGGGCTGCGGACGAACACCGCGCCCTCCATGCCGCTCGGGTCCAGCGGCACCAGCGCGGAATGCCGGTCCGCGACCACCATCTTCATCGGCAGCTCCGGGGCCACCCGCATGGTCCAGCCCGCCGCCACACTCGCGTCGACGATCTCCTTCGCGCCGTCGAACTCCAGGGCCGCGCGCTCGTAGACGTTGCGCAGGCGCACTCCGCGCTCCGTCACCGCTTCGGGCAGGCGCATCACCGTGCTCGCGTCCGGCTTCCGGCGGAAGTGGCGCGTGGTGAACGTCAGGAACTCCTCGCGCGCCGACAGGCACAGCTCCAGCGACAGCGAGCCGATGCGCCGCGGGTCGGTGAGGACCTCGACCGCCGAGTCGCCGCCCGTGCCGTTCGCGGCCCGGTACACCGCCTGCAGCATGTCGAGCTGCTGACGCGCGGCGACGATCTGGCGCTGCTGCTCCAGCAGCCGCTGCTGGGCGCCCAGGATGGCGTGGTCGACCGCGCGGACCGGCTCCATCGGCGCGATCACCGGGTCTTCGCGGTAGTCGCGGCGCACGAACCCGCGGTCGAACAGCTCCCGCATCTCGGGGCTCTCGGCCCGCGGGTCGTCGAGCGGCACCGGCCCGGTGCGCACCATCGTGTCGTACAGCGCGCCGGCGCCGGCCGTCAGCAGCCCTTCCAGCATCCGTGTCCCTCCGCGGCAGGGACGGGGCCCGGCCGGATCCGGACGCTGACCGCTCTGCCACCTACCCTCACGCGCCGGACGGGGGAAAGGATTAGGCCGCTCGCGGAAATCGGGGGACCGGACCCGTCGTGGGGGCGGGTCCGGTCACCTCACCAGCGCCGCGACGGATCGATCACGTGGACGGCCGCTTCCTCCGCCGACGCCGCTCCGCCGTCGATGCCCGCGTCGGACGCGTAGAGCTCTTCGTCGCTGTCTTCGCCGAAGCCTTCGTCCGTCGCGACCAGACGGCCCGCGCGGACGTCGCCGACCTCGTCGTCGATCAGCTCGCCGTCGGTGTCGTCGCTGTCGCCGAGGCCGTCACCCTTCTCGTCCTCGACGTCCGGGAGCTCGCGCGCGAGCCGGCCCTCCCAGCTCTCGCCTTCGGCGGCCTCACGCGCGGTGGTGCCCCATTCTTCGGTGCCCCGCGGGCGTTCCGGCGGTGAATAACCCTCCGCCTGCTCGTCGCGGTCGTCCAAAGTGTCCTCGGGATCGAGGATGCCTTCGTCGGCGTGGTCTTCGATGTCGTCGTCCATGCGCCCATCCTCGCGCAACTCCTTGGCCGCGGCGGGCGCGGGTGATATCACCGTGCAGGCCGCCGCACGGGCGGTGTTCCGGTGAAAGGTGATTCCCCATGCCGATGAGACGCAGGGTGCTGGCCGCGGGGCTGGCCGGGGTGTTCGGCGCCGCGCTGTCCGGGCGGACGGCCCAGGCCGCGCAAGCGACGCCGCCGGTGCGGCTCGACCAGCTCAACCTGGTCAACCTGTCGCACGTCAACGACCCGGCCACGACCAACGTGTTCCCCGGCGACCCGGCCTTCGAGCTGGAAACCATCGCCACGATCCCCGACGACGGCTACTACCTGCAGTTCGTCCGCGAAGGCGAGCACACGGGGACGCACTGGGGCGCGCCTGGGCACTTCAACACCGGCGAGCCGCTCGCGGACGACATGGACCCGGCCGATCTATTCCGGCCCGCCGTCAAGATCGACGTGAGAGCGAAGGCCGCGCGCAACCCCGACTACGCCGTCACGGTCGACGACCTCAAGGCGTGGGAGCGGAGCCACGGCCGGATCCCCGACGAGGCCGTCGTGGTGCTCTGGACCGGCTGGGACGCCAAGTGGGGCACCCCGGCCTACCCGAACACCGGCGCCGACGGCGTGCTGCACCAGCCCGGCTTCTCCATCCCGGCGGTGAAGTGGCTGATCGACACCGGCCGGCTGGGCCGCCGCGGCGGCACCGGCACCGACACGTTCAGCCCGGACGTCGGCCTCGACGAGACCTACACCGTGTCGAAGCTCGTCTACCGGCGGCACCGGATCAGCCTGGAGATCCTGGCGAACCTGAAGGCGCTGCCGACCACGGGGGCGTGGGTGCTGGCGGGCGGCCCGATCAACCGCAAGGGCGCGGGCTCGACGGCGACCATCTTCGGCGTGCTGCCGCCGGGAGTGCGGGCTTAGCCGAAAAATGTCGTGAGTGGTAATTCGGGTTAGAACCCTAATTACCACTCACGACAGCTGCGGCAGACTCGTGAGCCGGAGTGCGGACAGCGGCGCCGGGCGGCCGAACCGGTACCCCTGGGCGGCGGGACACCCCGCCCGGACCACCAGTTCGGCCTGCTCGGCCGTCTCGATCCCCTCGGCGACCACGTCGAGGTCGAGGTCGGCGCACAGCCCGACCAGCGACCGGCACAGCGCCGCGTCGCGTTCGGGCTGGACGCCGGTCGTCAGCGCGCGGTCCAGCTTGATCAGGTCGACCGGCAGCGCGTGCAGCACGGTCAGCGAGCTGTACCCCGCGCCGAAGTCGTCGAGCGCCACCCGGACGCCGAGGGCCTGCAGGCGGCGGATCGCGGCCGCGCCCGCGGCCAGGTCGGGCACCGGCACCGTCTCGGTGATCTCGACGACCAGCCGGGACGCGGGCAGCCCGTACCGGCCCAGGGCCGCCGCGACGCTCTCCTCCAGCGCGGCCGCGCCCAGCCGGCTCGCGCAGACGTTGACGTGCACGGTCAGGTCCAGCCCGGCCGCCGTGATCTCGCGGCAGGCCAGGTCGAGCACCAGCGCGTCCAGCTCGGCGCCGAGCCCGGCGCTTTCGGCCGCGCGGACGAACGTCTCGGGGGAGACCGACGTGCCGTCGCGGGTGGTCCAGCGGGCCAGCGCCTCCACGGCCACCGGGGTCTCGTCGGCCAGCCGGACGATCGGCTGGAACACCAGCCCGAAGCCCTCGGGGATGCCGCCGGAAGCGCGGCGCAGCGCCGCCGGGAAGTCGGGCGGGCCGTCCTGCGACGGGCGGTAGACGACCGTCGTGTCCTTGCCCAGCCGCTTGCCCGCGTACATCGACGTGTCCGCGCGGCCCAGCAGCACGTCCGACGTCACGAGCGGCTCGGCCGGGTCCGGCACCACCAGGCCCATGCTCGCGCGGACCGGGACGAGCGTGCCGTGCACGGCGAACGGCCGCCGCAGCGCGCCCTGGATCCGGTCGGCGACCGCCTGCGGCGCGTCCAGCTCACCCTCGAGCAGGATCGCGAACTCGTCACCGCCCAGGCGCGCCACCGTGTCGGTCGCGCGCACGCAGCTCAGCAGCCGCTGGGCGACGGCGTGCAGCAGGACGTCGCCGCCCGCGTGCCCGAACCGGTCGTTGACCTCCTTGAAGTCGTCGAGGTCGACGAAGATCAGCACGAGCGGTCGCTGCCCGCCCTCGGCGCCCTGCTCGACGGCCCGGTCCAGGCGGTCGGCGAAGAGCGCGCGGTTGGCCAGCCCGGTCAGCGGGTCGTGGTAGGCCTGGTGGGTCAGCTGCTGCTGGCCCTCGTACACCCGGCGCAGCAGCAACCTGTTGTCCAGCAACGAAAGCAGCTGCCGGGCCAGCACCAGGAAGACCACCAGCACGCCGACGAACACCTCGACGCCGTCCGGGCCCGCGCCGGCGATCAGCTGCACGGTGATGAGCAGCGCCACTGCGGTCACCGGGACGTAGGGCAGCGCCAGCTGCCACCAGTCGACGCCGCCCGGCGACCCGGCCTCGTCCCGGCGGCGCGCTCCCGGCGTCACCAGCAGCGCGAACGCGATGAACAGCGGACCGAGCACAAAACCGCCGTCCGACCACGGCTTCATGTTCTCCGCGCCGATGCTGACCAGGTAGGCGAACACGCTGTCGGACGCGGCCAGCGCGACGATCCCGACCGCGGCCAGCAGCAGGTTCGCGCGGTAGGGGCGGTCGACCCGGTCGAACACGACCAGCAGCACCGCCACGACCACGATCACCAGGTCCGACAGCGGGTAGGAGATGGCGACGGCCCAGGTCAGCTTGTCCGGCGCGGTGGCCCGGACCAGCTGCCCGAGCGCCGCGGTCCAGGTGAGGATGAACAGCGAGCCGGTGACGATCAGGCCGTCGAGCACCACCGCGACGCCGAAGTGCGCGGTCCACTGCGCGGGCTGGAAGCGTTCGCGGTCCGGCCGGACGCGCGCCCGGGCCAGCACGAACAGGGCGGCGAGCGCGAACACCGGGAAGCTCAGGTACCCGACGTCGGCCAGCGACGGCGAGGGCAGCCCGCGCCCGTCGATGAGCTGGTACCAGGACCAGACGCACTGGCCGAGCGACCAGCCGGCCATGCCGGCCGCGACCAGGACCCGCCACCAGCGCTGGTGGCCGCGGACCCGGCGGGCCACCAGGAAGCCGCAGACGACCGCGCCGACCCCGGCGCTCAGCTGCATGGCGTCGTCGATCCACAGCGCGAACGTGTCGCCCCAGAACGCGAAGCCGTTCACCACGACCAGGGCCACCGTGACGAGGACGAGCAGGACCGCCACTGGGTACCGCCGCACTGTCATGGCACCTCACGTGGGTCACCCGCCGGTCGGACCGGCAAACAGTACACCGCGCGGGCGGTGGTGCCGGCTCACCGCACCGGTGGCCGGCACCCCGCGTCAGGCGATGTCACGGCGGTGCAGCAGCCAGCCGCCGAGCGCCCCGAACACGAGCACGTAGCCGGCCAGCACCGCCGTGGCCTGCCCCGATCCGACGATCTGCCCGACGCCGGGCGCGTTCGCCCCGAACGCGGCGGCCAGCGCCCCGGCGTTCGGCCCGGGCAGCGCCTTCTGCAGCTGCGCCACCCAGTCGAGCAACGGCGCGGCGATCGAGGCGAGCAGGTTCTGCACCGCCAGCAGCCACACCAGGCCGAGGCCGATCGGCAGCGCGACCGAGCGCAGGCCGATCGCCAGCAGCACGCCGAGCGTGCCCCACATGGTCGCGACGAGCCACCCGGCGCCGAGGCCGCGCAGGACGTCGGCGATCGGCGGCCAGACGAGCGCCTGGCCTTCGAGGGACGCGACGAGCGCGCTCGCGCCGGCGGTCGCGGCGAACAGCGCGAGCACCACGGCCAGCGCCGCGGCGGCGACGGTGACCAGCTTCGCGCCGTAGACCGCGACGCGCGACGGGTGCTGCACGAGGATCGTCTTCCAGGTGCCGTAGCCGTACTCGCTCCCGGCGACCAGCACACCGAAGATCAGCGCGAGGGCGCCGACGAAGATCGGCAGCCCGCCCAGCGCGCTGCCGACGAAGGCGTCGGGCAGCATCGCCGCCAGGCCGCGGTTCGAGCCCGGCGGCCCGGACGTGGCGCCGCTCAGGCCGGCGTAGGGGATGGCGTAGCCGAAGGTCAGCGACAGCACAACGGCGACGGCCAGCAGCAGCCAGCTCGCCGGGCGGCGGGCCTGCTTGGTCAGCTCGGCTCGGATGTCACGCAGCATCGGGGTTGCCTCCGGTCAGGGCGAGGAAGGTCTGTTCGAGGTCGGGTTCGTGCCAGCGCAGCTCGGTGACCGTGAGCCCGGCGCCGACCAGTTCGGCGTTGACCCGCCCGGCTTCGCCCGGGTCGACGTCTAGCTCGAGAGCGTTCCCGTCGATCCGGACGTCGCCGTACAGCCGGCGCAGGTGGTCGCGGGCCCGGTCGATCGGGTCGGCGACCACGCGCAGCGCGCCGCCGGCGCGCAGGTCCTCGACCGTCGTCTCGGAGACGAGGCGGCCGTGGTCGAGCACGCCGACGCGGTCGCAGATCTGCTCGACCTCGGCCAGCAGGTGGCTCGAGAGCAGCACCGTGCAGCCGTCCGCGGCGAGCTTGCGCAGCGTCACGCGCATGTCGGCCATGCCGGCCGGGTCGAGGCCGTTGGTCGGCTCGTCGAGCACCACCAGCTCGGGGTCCTTCAGCAGGGCCGCGGCGAGGCCGAGCCGCTGCTTCATGCCGAGCGAGTACGTCGCGTACCGGTCCTTCGCGCGGTCGGTGAGCGTGACGACGTCGAGGACTTCGTCGACGCGGCCGCGGCTCACCGCGGCGTGGTCGGCGAGGATCCGCAGGTTCGCCCGGCCGGAGAGGTACGGGTAGAACGCGGGGCCTTCGATCAGCGCGCCGACGCGGGCGAGGCTGCCGGGGCCCGGTTCGGCGCCGAAGAGCCGGACGCGGCCGGACGTCGGCCGGATCAGGCCGAGCAGCATCCGCAGGGTCGTCGTCTTGCCCGCGCCGTTGGGCCCGAGGAAGCCGTACACCTCACCGGCGCGCACCGACAGGTTCAGCTCCTCGACGGCGGCGGCGGTTCCGTAGCGCTTGGTCAGTGCCGTTGTTCGAACGGGCTCGGTCATGGGTTTCCTTCCGGAGGCGGCCCCACGGCTTGAAGACCGAGAGGACGCTGGCGAACAGCAACAGGCCGGGAGCGACGATCACGGGGTAGAGCAGGCCCTCGACGTCCTGGCCGGATCCGGCGGCCGCGGTGATGCCGGGCCGCAGCGCGACGAGGATCAGCACCGCCATCAGGACGTTGACCGCGAGCTTCGCGGCGACCCACCAGTAGCGGACGAGGCCGTACTTCGAACCGAGGGCGAGCACGGCGCCGGTGGCGAGCGCGAGCAGCGCGGCGACCAGCATCGGCCAGACGGCGAACAGCTCCAGGGCCTTCAGGCTCGTCACTCGGACGGCAGCGTCGTCGGTGAGCAGCGCGGTGCAGACCAGGATCCCGAGCACCGCGTCGATCCCGATCCACGCGCCGGTCGACACGATGTGCGCCACCAGCCACCACTTCCGGGACCGGGTCTTCAGCGTCATGGCGTCTCCTTTTCGACGCCTTACATCGTCTGGGCCGGGGCGCCTCCGGTCGTCCGGCCGCGGACGGCTCTTGCGGCTACGCCGGAGCGCGTACGCGGGTACGTTCGGTGTGGTGATCGTCCGCATCCGGGGGTACGCGCTGCCGCACGGCGAGTTCGTCGACCTCTACGCCGACGGGGACCGCTGGACGACCGACCCGGTCCCCGGCGCGTCGCTGGTCGGCGAGGGCTGGCTGCTCCCGGGCCTGGTCGACGCGCACACCCACCCCGGCGCGGCCGAAGTGGGCCAGCCGATGGATGCGGAGCTGCTGCGGGAGCAGCTGCACCAGCACGTCGACGCCGGGGTCACGCTGATCCGCTCGCCGGGCCTGCCGGGCGAGCCGCCGCCGTGGTTCGGCGAGGACCCCGACGTGCCGCGGGCGCGGCACGCGGGCCCGTGGCTGGCCCAGCACGGCCAGTTCTTCGACGGCTGGGGCCGCCGCGCGGACCACGACGAGCTGCCGGCGCTGGCCGCCGCGCAGGCGGCCCGGACCGGCTGGGCGAAGCTGATCGCGGACTGGCGGATCGGCGACTCCGCGGTGCCGGTGGACGTGCTGCGGGCGGTGGTGCGCGAGGTGCACGCGGCCGGCGGGCGCGTGGCGGTGCACAGCCAGCACCCCGAGGGCGGCGCGGCGGCGGTCGCGGCGGGCGTCGACTCGCTGGAGCACGGCATGTGCCTCGACCCGGACCTGCTGGCGCGCATGGCCGCCCAGGGCACGGCGCTGACCCCGACGTTGTCGACGCTGGTCGCGGGCCTGCCGAACGCGCAGAAGGCGCCGGACAGCCCGAAACGCACGTGGTTCCTGCGCGGCGCGGGGGCGCACGGCGCGCTGACGGCGGCCGCGGCGGAAGCCGGCGTGCGGGTGCTGGCGGGCACGGACTCCCTGCCCCACGGCGGGATCCACGCGGAGATCCGTGCCATGGCGGCCGCCGGGATGCGCCCGGAAGCGGCGCTGGCCGCGGCGTCGTGGAGCGCGCGTGAATACCTGGGCCTGCGCGGTCTGGAGCCCGGCGCCCCGGCCGACGCGGTGGTGTACGACCGGGACCCGCGGGCCGACCTGGACCAGCTCGCCGACCCGGTCGCGGTGGTGCTGCGGGGCCGTTGTGTGCGGAGCCGCGCCTAAGCCGGTCCGGCCAGAGGTAGACCGACCCCTCGAGCGTCAGGCGACCGTTGCCAGGAGGGCCGTTCGGCCGTGACCGTGGCCGGATCGGCGCCAACCGGCAGAGCCGCTGTCACAGTCGGCCGCTTCCGTTCGTCAGAACCGCATGAGCACCTCATCCGCGCTGAGCGAGCGGCCGCAGCTGATCGGCGTCGCCTACCGGCTCCTGGGATCGCTGAGTGACGCCGAAGACGTCGTCCAGGAGGCCTACGGGCGCTGGTTCGCGCTGTCCGAGCCGCAGCGCGCGGCGATCCGTTCGCCCGGCGCGTGGCTGACGACCGTGGCCGGCCGCATCTGCCTGGACGTGCTCGGCTCGGCGCGCGTCCGGCGGGAGCGCTACGTCGGTGAGTGGCTGCCCGAGCCGCTGCCGGACGCCGGCCCGGCGGACCCCGCCGACCGCGTCACGCTCGACGAGTCGGTCACCATGGCGTTCCTCGTCGTACTGGAGGCGATGACGCCGGCCGAACGGGTGGCGTTCGTCCTGCACGACGTGTTCGGGTATCCGTTCGGCGAGGTCTCCGGCGTCCTCGGCCGGAGCCCGGCCGCGTGCCGGCAGCTGGCGTCTTCGGCGCGTCGCCGGGTCCGCGCCGCTCGGGAGCCGGAGCCGTCCCCGGCCCGGAGCGCGGCGATCGTGCGGGACTTCAAGCTGGCGTGGGAGGCGAAGGACATCGAGGGGCTCGTGCGGCTGCTGGACCCGCAGGCGACCGTGACGGCCGACGGCGGCGGCCTGGTGAGCGCCGTGCTGCGCCCGGTCACCGGCGCCGAGCTGATCGCGCGCCGCTCGGTGGAGATCGGCGCGCGGATCCTGGCGTCGACTGTCCTCCGGGAGCGGACGGTCAACGGCCGGCCGGGCCTGGTGATGGAGCGCGACGGCGCCGTCGTCACGGTGATGGCGTTCGAGTTCGCCGGCGAGCGGATCAAGCGGATCTGGGCGATCCGGAACCCCGAGAAGCTCCGGCCGTGGTCGGTCAAGTGCTCGATAGAATGAAATTCGGCAACCACGACGTGACGGGCGGTGCAGGTGACGGAGGCCAAGGAGCGGACCCGGGACCGGATCTCCCGCCGCCAGGTGGACAAGTTCGAGCAGCGGCGCGCGCAGCTGGCCGAGTCGGCTCTGCAGACGCTCGCCGAGCTCGGGTACGCGAGCACCAGCCTGCGTGAGATCGCGCAGAACGCGGACTTCTCGCACGGCGTGCTGCACTACTACTTCGCCGACAAGGTCGACCTGCTGACCCACTGCGTGCGGCAGTTCGAGGAAGTGTGCGTCACCCGGTACGACGAGATCGTCGCCCGCGCGCGGACGGCGGAGGAGCTGGAGCGGGACTTCGCGGCGGCGATGGCCGCGACGCTGCACGCGGACGCCAAGATGCACCGGCTCTGGTACGACCTGCGCAACCAGAGCCTGTTCGAAGAGTCGTTCCGCGCCGACGTGCTCGAGATCGACCGGCGCCGCGAGGAGATGATCTGGCACGTCGTCTCGCGGTACGCGGACCTGGCGTCAGCGGCGGTGGACGTGCCGCCGCCGGTGGCGTACGCGCTGCTCGACGGCCTGTTCCAGCAGGCCCTGCTCCGGCACCTGGCCGGCGCGGAGACGGCGGCGGGGGAGCTCGACCGGGCGGTGCCGTCCGTGCTGGCCCGCCTGGTGGCCGGCTAGCTGCCCAGGCGCTCGTGCTGCGTTTGCGGCGGACGGCGCCGCGCCGATCAGGAAGTGCCGCGGCGACCCCGAGATCAGCGAGCGCCGCCGACGATCACCCGGCCGTGGTGACGGCCCCCGGGCGAGCGTCACCACGGCCCGGCGGTCAGCCGAGGAAACCGGCCAGCAGGGCCAGGACCAGCCCGATCGCGTGGGTCTGCATCGCTACCGCACCTCCTTCGCGGGCTCGGTGTGCGCGACGACCACGGGCGTGTCCGGCACGGGCGGTGCGGTGTCCCCGTGCTGCCCCAGCGCGACGCCGGCCACCAGGGCCACCGCCGTCAGCCAGAAAGCCAGCCGCAGGAGCTGCGAAAACGAACAGATGACCTTCATTTCGACTCCTTCGACAGGGGTGCACGAGGGCAGCGCGGGGCCACCCGGGAACACCCCGTGGTCTTGTGGGTTTTTCGCCGCGTAATCGATGCGGCCCACTCAGAATGCGGCCGCTGGTAACCGCGCGGCAAGGCGTTTCCCGTTTCCCGCCGAGGTGGGACGGGAAACCGCGGGATAACGATCCGTTTGCCGTGTCATGATCGACTGGACAGGGGCGGCGAGGCTGACGAATATTGATCCCCGTGCGTGGAACGGCGAGGGGAGGAACGGTGGACTTCAGCCCGGCGGACGTGGTCGGAGAGCTGAAGGTCCTGCGCAAAGGGAGGGGAATTTTCACCACACCGCTCGCGGATCGCGTCGGGCCCGCATTGCGCACCGTGTGCGGCATTCTGGAAGATGACGACACGGTGGAGATGCGGCGTAAGCTGTCGGGTCGTTTGCGGCCGCTCGTCGAGTCGTTGCCGGACGACCTGAAGATCGCCCTGCTCGCCGCGTTCGCGCTGGACGAGCGGGCGCGCAAGCCGTTCTACCAGGAACGGGTGCACTGGGCGGCGATCACGATCGACCGCGACGACCGCACGGTGCGGCGGCGGATCGACGAGGGAATCGAGCAGGTCGCGGCAATGGCGGTCGCGGCGGGCGCGCCGGAAGCCCGGCCGCGCTATCCGAGCCGGAGTTGGCACACCGAAGAACTGCGCGTCTCACTGGCGCTGGATCAGCCGGTGGCGGAGGCGTTCGAATTCCGCCGGGTGGTCGCCGACGCCGACGAAATCGCCGAACTTGACCTGGCGTTGACGCTGACCGCGCCCGGCGAATCCGTCGAATCGGCGCGCGCTTCGGAACTCGAGGTCGATGTGTTCCACGGCGGTGTGCTGGCCGGTCGCGTGATGGAGTCGAGTGACCGCGTCGGGTTGTCGTTGCGCCTGCCGGAACCGTTGCGCCGTGGTGAAAGGCACGAGATCGGACTGCGATTCCGCGCGCCGATGACGGAACCGCACTACGTGTGCGTGCCGCGCCATCCGTGCGATCTGTTCGACCTGCACGTCCGCTTCGGCGACCGGGTGCCGGACCGGATCGTCCGGCTGGAGAAGGCGTTCCAGGTCGACACGCGCGACCGGTCACCCCGCGGGACGGCCCTGGAGACGGACGGTTCGGGCGAGGTCCACGTCCGCTTCCGGCACCTGGCGCCGGGGTTCGCGTACGGGATCAGGTGGCAGGCCGGCTGAGCTGACCTTCGAGGGTCAGCACCGAGTCGACCACCGCCAGCGGCAACCGCACGACCCGTTGCGCGGCCCGCGCTTTGGCCCGAAGAGCCCCGACGGCATCCCGGGCGGCGTCGTCGACGAGGGCGGTGGCGCGTTCGCGGGGGCCCCGGCCACTGAGGGCGAGCGCGAGCCCGAGGTCGAGGCGGCTCTCGACGGTTTCGGGGTGGATCCGGCCGAGCAGCCGGATCTGCGCGCGGACGACGTCCTCGAGGAGGTCGGCCTGGCGGTCGAAGTCCCGCAGCCGGGCGTGGGCCAGGGCCATGGCGTGGCGGATCCGGTGGTTCAGCGGGTGGTCGTCACCGAGGGCGCGCAGGGTGATCTGCTCGGTCGCGGCCAGGGCTTCGAGGTCTGGGTGGGCTCGGGCGCGGGCGGTCAGGGTCAGGGGGTGCTCGGGGCCGTGTCGGTCGGTGTAGGTCTTGAGGAGTTCGGCGGGGCTCCGACCGTTGGACAGGTCCAGTGCCAGGGTTGCGTCGGCCTGGAGCAGTTGGGCTTCGGTGCGCTGGGGGTGCCGTTGGGGGAGCCGCGTTTCGACTTCGGCGGCGACGTCGTGTGCGCTTTGGAGGTCTCCGGCTCGGAGGAGGCACTTGGCGCGCTCGAGGTCTCGTTCGGCTGTGGGAGCTGCGGCTTCGAGGAGTCTGAGGGCTTCTTGGGGGTGGCCGCGGAGTCTCTGGGCGCGTGCTGCCGGGGTTCCTGCGGCGTGCGCGGTGTGCCAGAACGTTTGGTCGGCTTCGGCGTAGTCGCCTTGGCAGTCGAGGGCTTGCGCGGAGACCATCGCCGCGGCGTGTCGTCCGGGCCCGTCGAGGGCGAGGGCTTCCCGTGCGTGCTCGAGGGCTTCCGCGTGGAGGCCACAGGCGATTTCGACGCGGGCGGCGGCGGTGAGGTCGGCCGCGGTGGCTTCGCCGGTGGCGAGGATCGCGGCGTGGATTTCGCCCGCGGTGGCGGGGTCGCCGTGGGCTTCGAAGGCCGCGGCTACGGGGCGGAGCAGGCGGACTCGGTGAGTGGGTGCGTGCTCGGCGACCACGCGGGAGTGGGCGAGAAGCCCGGCGTCGAGGATGGCTTGGGGGGCTTCGCCGAGGAAGGAGCCGAACTCACCCTGGGCAACCTCGACGGCGAGGGCTTGCAGCCGCAGCTCCCCGTCGGCAGGTGGAAGGCCGCGGCGGGTCGGGGTGGCGGGTTCCCCAGCGGCCAGCACCGGTTCGCTGGCGACTTGCGCTCTTTGGCTCGCGGGTTCTTCGGCGGTGAGCCACGGTTCGTGGCCGGTCGGGGTGGCGGGGTCGTGGATGTCGGACTCCCCGGCTGCCAGCGCCGGTTCGCTGGCGACTTGCGCTCTTTGGCTCGCGGGTTCCTCGGCGCTGAGCCACGGTTCGCGGCCGGTCGGCCTAGCGGACTCCTCAGCAGCCGGCAGTTCGCTCGCAACCTGTCCGCTCGGGCCTTCGATCGCGAACTCCGCAGCTGCCAGCGGCAGCTGGCTCGCGACCCTCGCTCCTTGGCTCGCAGGCCCCAGCTCTCCGGCGGTCCACGCCGCAAACCCGTGCCCCACCAGCTCCTCCACCGCCGCGTCGAACTCCGCCGCGCCCGGCGACCCCAGCGCCGCCCGAGCAACCTCCGGCGGTACCGGCGCCGGCGCGAGCACCCCGCCCAGCCGAAGCAAGTCGCGCGCCAACCTGCCCAACCCCCGGACCACCACCCGGATCGCCTCCGGCGCCGAATCCAGCACGCCGTGCCCCGCGTCGGCCGCCGCTCGGATCGTCATCGGATGGCCGTCGCAACCGCGCACCGCCCGGTGCTCCGCCTCATCGGCACTCTGGCGGATCGACGCGAACAGCCGTAACCCCTCCTCCGGCGTGAGGCCTGGCAGGTCCACCGTCTCCGCGGCCCACAGCGAAGGCGGGAACCGGCTCGTGACCAGCGTGCGCACCGAACCCGCCGGCACCAGGAGCCGATCGAGGACCGCCGGGGGGAGCGCGGCGGGAAGATCGTCGACCAGCACCAGGACCTGCTCCACGGCTCGGTCGGCGAGTGCCGCGCGCAGGCGGTCGAGGTCCAGGCCGGACACCTCCACTCCCAGGCCGCCCGCCGCCCGGGCCAGGGCCAGGTGGAAGCCCGGCAGGAAGTCGTCCGGGGCGAGGTGGCCGAGCGGGCCCGTCCGGAGCACCGGGCCGGGGAAGAGGCCTGCGTACTGCTCGGCCAGCGTCGTCTTGCCGATGCCGGGCAGGCCGCCGACCACGACCACCGGCCGCGAACCCAGCGCGGTGTGGACTTCCCGCAGCTCCGCAAAACGGCCGATCGAACCCGGGCCACGGGTGGCCGCTTTGCGGCGGACCCGCTCGACGAAGTCCGGCCCGGAATTCGCGCAATGGGTAAGGAGCACCCGCGCCCCGGCCAACGCCTCGACGCGTTCCCGGGTGATCATGTCGAATTCGTCGATACGGCCGTCGCGGAACACGCGCAGCCCGCCCGCCCGGAGTTCCTTTTCGACCCGGTCGGCCGCCTCTCCGGTGGCGCGGAGGAACACGTCGAACCGGTCCGCCGTGGTGCTCAATGGGTGATCATGAGTTCGGTCCCTGGTGATCGGCTGCCGTCACGCGCGGTGGATCGGCGCGCGGCGGGATTTCGCTACCGGTTTCCGGCGAGTGGCGCGGAACTGTCCACTATTTGACCCGTGCACGGCGGGTGACCGGCGGGTAGCCCGAACGGTTAACGGACAATTGCTGGACAAGAAGTACGCTCTTGCAACGTTGCTGGTCAGCGCCTCGATTACTCCGTATGTCGGATCGCGGATCGTCCAAGGACCATTGTGGTCCATTGTGGACGGCGGGTCCGGTGGACGGAGCGAGGAGGGAACCGTGGACACCACGACCTTGGAGACGCCGGCCCCGGTCGAGGGCTATGTCGTACTGGAGGAACTGCCGCGCCCGGACGGCAAGCTGACCAAGGAGCAGCTCGACCCGGTCGTCGCGGCGGCGCGCACCGGCGACCCGGACGCCGTCCAGGCGCTGCTGCGGCTCATCAAGCCGACGGTCGTGCGCTACTGCCGCGCCCGGATCGGCGGCCGGGACCTGTCGTACCTCTCCGCCGACGACGTCGCGCAGGAGGTGTGCCTGGCGGTGCTGAAGGTGCTGCCGAACTACCAGGACCGCGGCGGCTCGTTCCTGTACCTCGTGCGCGCGATCGCGGCGAACAAGGTCGCGGACGCGTTCCGCTCGGTCGCGCGTGACCGGTCGAAGCCGGTGTCGGAGCTGCCGGACCGGCCGCTGGGCGGCAACGAGCCGGAGGCGCACGTCCTGGAGCAGGACCTCGGCGTCCGCCTCGGCCGCCTGGTGGCGCTGCTGCCGCCGCTGCACCGCGAGATCCTGTCGCTGCGCATCGTGGCCGGCCTGTCGGCCAACGAGGTGGCGGACGCACTGGGCATCTCGGCGGGCAACGTCCGCATCACCCAGTACCGCGCCCTGACCAAACTCCGCGGCATGATCGGCGACGGCGAGCTCTGAGCGGGCCGCACGGCGTTAAGCTGACCGTGTGGGATCCAGCGAAGCCGAGCTGTCCGGTCTCGCGAACCTGCCTTCGCCGCTTGCGGAGCTTCGTGACGAGCGGATCGAACGCCACGGTGTCCACCTGCAGCTCAAGCGGGACGACCTGATCAGCCCGGAGATCCCGGGCAACAAGTGGCGCAAGCTCCGCCACAACCTCGAAGCAGCCCGGGACGAGGGCTTCACCAGGCTCTTGACCTTCGGCGGCGCGTTCTCGAACCACCTCCGGGCGACGGCCGCCGCGGGCCACCACCTGGGGTTCGAGACGGTCGGCGTCATCCGCGGTGAGGAGCACGAGCCGCTCAACGCATCCCTCGCCTACGCGGCCGAGCGAGGGATGACACTGACCTACCTGGACCGTGCGGCTTATCGGCGCAAGACGGAGCCGGCCGTGCTCGCGGAGCTGGTCCGCCGGTTCGGTCCCTGCTACGTCCTTCCCGAAGGGGGCAGCAACGGTCTCGCCGTGCGGGGGACCGCCGAACTGGTCGGTGAGATCACGACGGATTTCGACGTCATCTGCTGTGCCACCGGAACGGGCGGCACGCTCGCCGGTATCGCCGGTGGCCTGACCGGTCCCCGGCGCGCGATCGGGTTCGCCGTCCTCAAGGGCGGAGGGTTCTTGGCCGACGAAGTCCGACGGCTTCAGCAGGACGCGTACGGGAAGGCCACCACGAACTGGACGCTCGACCTCGACTGCCATTTCGGTGGTTATGCCAAGCGCAGCCCCGTGCTCGACCGGTTCATCGCCGACTTCGACGACCGGCACGGTGTCCCGCTCGATTGGGTGTACGAGGGCAAGATGCTTTACGGGCTCTTCGAACACGTCGAGGCCGGAGCTTTCGCGCCGGGCACTCGTATCGTCGCGGTGCTGAGCTAGCGCCTACGCCCCGTCGAGGCGCTGGCCTGCTCGGCGCGGCTCCCAGCGTCCTGAGGGTCACTCCAGCCATTCGGTGATGAAGTGGTCGCTTTCGTGGATGTGCACGGCCTCGTAGACACCGGGGCCGAGCACGGCGAACTTGTGCGGCGTCCCGGCCGGGACGACCAGGACGTCGCCCGCGGTGCCGTCGCGGTGGGTGTCGCCGATCGTGAAACGGGCGCTGCCTCGGATGATCACGAACGTTTCGGTGTACGGGTGGCGGTGCAGGCGCGGTCCGGAGCCGACGACGTCGCTGCTTTCGCGGATGACCGAGATCCCGGACCCGACGTCGCGCCCCTCGAAGTTGTCGCTCACTTCGCCAGGCTAGCCCGAAACGACCTTTCGCAGCTGGCCGAGCGCACGGTGCTGGGCGACGCGCACCGCGCCCGGGGTCGACCCGACCGCCGCCGCCGTCTCCTCCGCGGACAGGCCGACCACCACCCGGAGGACGACGATCTCCCGTTGTTTGTCCGGCAGCACCTGCAGCAGCTTGGCCATCCGTTCGCCCAGCTCGCGCCGGAGCGCATGGTTCTCCGGGTCCAGGGCCGGGGCGACCTCGTCGGGCAGCTCGGCCACCGGCTCGTCCCGCTGGCGTGCGGCGGCCTTGCGGGCGGCCGCGACCTGGTGGCGGGCGATGCCGCAGACGAAGTTCGGGAACGGCCGGTCCGGCGGCCGGCCGGGCAGGGCCTTGAGCAGCGCGACGCACACGTCCTGCGCGACGTCGTCGGCCGCGTTCGCGCCGAGGCGGGCGCGGCAGTAGCGCACCACCAGAGGCCGCGCCGCGGCCAGCAGGCGGGTTTGCTGGGTGATCATGACTTCCTCCCCGCACCGGACATCCGCGAGGGGGCTACCCACTTTCGGCCCGGACCCACCCGGTCCGGGCGGATTCCCGGCTATTTCCGGTACGGGCCCGCCCGCAACGTCGATTCGGAGGTCAACTCGGCCGGGGCCGGCGCCGGTGTCCATCCGGAATGCACGGAAAAGCGGGGGACTCAGTGCTCCGGTGACCGGAACGCGTCCAGCACTCGACGCTCCCTTTTGGTCGGTCGGCCTGCGCCGCGGTCGCGCCGGGCGACCGGGACCACCGCCTCCGGGGACGGCTTCGGGGTCCGGTCGACGAAGCACGTCGCCGCGTCCGCCGCGCCGACGCGTTTCTGGATCACCCGTACCACGTCAAGGATTCTGGTCGTTCCGCCGACGCGCACGCGCACCTCGTCACCCGGCACCACCGTCGTCGCGGGCTTCGCCGGCTTGTTGTTCACGCGCACATGCCCGCCCCGGCACGCCGCCGCGGCGTCCGGTCGCGTCTTCGTCTGCCGGACCGCCCACAGCCAGCGGTCCACTCGGGTCGACTCCACAGTCGTCCATCATGGCCCATTCAGCGGAATCCCCGCACAACCCACGGATGTTACTTGCGGGTATATGTCGACTTGTCTGCACCACTGAGTTATAACCTGTTCTAATATACCTCAACGGTGAGGACTATCACATGCGTGACGAACCCGTGTGGAGAACAGCTTCTGGCGCAGTTTCCCGTCGTCTCTTCATCGCTGGAACCGGTTCTATATTGGCGGCCGCGGCAGTGGGGGGTCGTGCGGCCGCCTCTCCGTCCCCCGCCATCGCCGACGCGGCGCGCGTGCCCGCCCTCGTGATCGGCTCGGGGTACGGCGGCCAGGTCACCGCGCTGCGGCTCGCCCAGGCCGGCATCGACGTCCAGCTGGTCGAGATGGGCATGGCCTGGGACACCCCGGGCGCCGACGGCAAGATCTTCGCCAACACGACCACGCCGGACCAGCGCTCGTTCTGGTTGCGCACCAGGACGAAGCAACCGCTGTCCAACTTCCTCGGGTTCCCCATCGACAAGGACATCCCGAAGTACACCGGCATCCTCGACGCCGAGGAGTTCAGCGGCATCACCGTGTACCAAGGCCGGGGCGTCGGCGGCGGCTCGCTCGTCAACGGCGGCATGGCCGTCACGCCGAAGCGGGAGAACTTCGGCGCGATCCTCCCGACCGTCAACGCCGACGAGATGTACAACACCTACTACCCGCGCGCCAACGCCGGGCTCGGGGTCGGGCTCATCGACCCGGCCTGGTTCGACACCGCCGAGTGTTACCAGTACGCGCGGGTCGGCCGGAAACAGGCGCAGCGGTCCGGGTTCCCGTTCGTGTTCGTCCCGGACGTCTACGACTGGAACTACATGAAGCAGGAGCAGGCCAACACCGTGCCGCGGTCCGCGCTGGCCGGGGAAATCCTGTACGGCAACAACTACGGCAAGAAGTCGCTGCAGAAGACCTACCTGCCGCAGATCCAGGCGACCGGGCGCGTCACCATCTCGCCGCTGCACCGCGTGGCTTCCGTGACACCCGCGTCCGGCGGCGGGTACACGGTGACGATCGAGCAGCTGAACACCACCGGCGCGGTCACGGCGACCAAGGTCGTGACGGCGGACAAGGTGTTCTTCGCCGCCGGCAGTGTCGGCACCAGCAAGCTGCTGGTGAAGCTGAAGGCGACCGGCGCGCTGCCCAACCTCAACAGCGAGGTCGGCAAGAACTGGGGTGACAACGGCAATGTGATGTGCGGGCGCGCCAACCACATCTGGGACCCGACCGGCAGCCTCCAGTCGTCGATTCCCTGCGGGGGCATCGACAACTGGGCCGCGGGCGGCGCGTTCGCGGAGGTCGCGCCGCTGCCGACCGGGATCGAGACGTGGGCGTCGTTCTACCTGTCCATCACGAAGAACCCGAACCGCGCGCAGTTCTCGTGGAACCCGGCGACGCAGCAGGTGGACCTGAACTGGCAGACGGCGTGGAAGCAGCCGTCGATCGACATGGCGAAGTCCATCTTCGACAAGATCAACTCGAAGGAGGGGACGATCTACCGGACCGACCTCTTCGGCGTCTACAAGATCTGGGGTGACCACCTGACGTACCACCCGCTCGGCGGCGCGGTGCTCGGCAAGGCGACCGACAACTACGGCCGGCTCGCCGGGTACCAGGGCCTGTACGCGATCGACGGGTCCCTGATCCCGGGCAACACGAGCGTCAACCCGTTCGTCACCATCACGGCGCTGGCCGAGCGGAACATCGAGAAGATCATCGCCACGGACTTCTAGCGACGTCGTGGGGGGTTTGGGGGGGGGGGACCACCACCAACACCCCCCAAAAGGGGGGAAAAAAACCACAGAAAAAACCCAGGACCAAGAAGCGAGTTCGCCCCCCCAAAAACAAACAACAGAACAAAGACCCGATCCGCCCC
>NZ_JBVJON010000004.1:668674-702279 GCF_055583145.1 Amycolatopsis sp. NPDC104819
TGTGGGGAAAGAAACAAACCATAAGCACCCCCCCCCCCCTCTCCCCCCCCCCCCCCCTCCTTCCCCCCCCCCCCCCCCCCCCCCCCCCCCCCCCACGACCGGTGGGACGGCAGCACGCAGACGACGTCGAGGCCGAGGACGTGGTTCAGCCGTCCGAAAGCGAGCCACGAGCCGAGGCACATGCTCAGCTCCACGATCTGCTGCTGGCTGTAGGCCGACGACATCCGCTTCCAGAACTCGTCGTCCAGGTTGTGGTGGTCGGTCGCGTACCGCTCGGCGTACTCGGCCGCCAGGCGCGTGCGCTCGTCGAAGAGCTCCGTGGTGCGCCAGTCGGAAACGGCGTCGGCGAACTCCTCTTCGACCTTCACGCCGTCGCGTTCGGTGCGCCAGTCGAGGCAGAAGACGCAGCCGTTGATCTGCGCGATCCGCAGCCGCGCGGCCTCGAACTCCCGCAGCCCCAACGTGGTGTGCTCGTAGACCGCGAGGGAGAACTGCGCGGCGGCGATCCCGATGCCGGGCACCATCTCGCCCCACACGTACCCGATCGGGTCCTTGCCCTCGGGGATGTCGATGTTCACGAGCGCCTCCTTCCGAGCTTGCCGGCTGCCGGGCGCAGCGGGACGTCGAGTGCGTCGTAGAGACCGGGTTCCGCGGCGGTGAGCCAGTCGATCGCGCCGACGAGGCGGCCGACCGCGGTGGCGTTGCCGCCCGCGGACCGGTTTTCGCCTTCGTCGGAAGCTTCGATGCTGACCTCGATGCGCGGCCGGCCTTCGATGATCACGCGGTGGGCGCCGTCGCCGCTGGGCGGGGTCGGCCAGTCCGGGGCGCACGCCGGGTGGATGCGCGTGACGTGCTCGATGACGATCCGCGGCTCGCCGTCGACGATGCCCTGGACCTCGAACCGCACCGCGCCCTGGGTGCCCTTCTCGAACTCGCCCATCGTCCGCGTGGAGACCGTTTCCTCGAGCGGACGCCGTTGCAGCGTCTCGCGCAGTTCGTCGACCTCGACGCCGAGGCCGCGCGCGATCAGCCGGACCTGCCCGCCCCAGACCATCGACGGCACGCCGGTCATCAGCATCGGCGGGTCGTAGTCCATCGGCTGGCCCATGCCGACCAGGTACCGGACGGAGTCGGGCTGCTCGTAGGTCGAGTAGTCGAAGATCTCCTGGCAGCGGATGACGTCGACGTCGGTGCCCAGGCCGCTGATCAGCAGCGGCAGCACGTCGTTGCCCCAGCCGGGGTCGACGCCGGAGACGAACAGCGAGCCGCCGCCGTCCTTGATCGCGGCCAGCACCGGGTCCCGCAGCTCCGGCGGGGCGTTGCGCTGGTCGTAGAGCGGGTAGAGCGCCGGCGTGACGACCACCGCGCCCGCCCGGACCGCGCGCACGATGTCGGCGAGCGCGTCGTCGAACCGGATATCGCCCGAAGCGGCGTACACGATCGCGCCGGGGCTCGCCGCGAGCACGGATTCGACGTCGTCGGTGGCGGTGACCCCGAGCGAGCCGACGCCGGCGAGCTCACCCGCGTCCTTGCCGACCTTGTCGGGGTTGTGCACCAGGACTGCGGTCAGCTTCAGCGCCGGGTGGGCCTCGACGGCCCGGATTGCCGCACGGCCGACGTTGCCCGTGCCCCACACCACTGTGGCGATCATCTGCCCGAGTTTTCGCCGGTCCGCCGGAGTCCGGGAAGCGAATCGTTCCGGCCAGCGGACCGCGCGGACGCGGGTAGCATGCAGTGCGTCCGAACGTCGTATCGGAGGCCCGCTGAGATGACCATCGACCCGAAACCCCGCAGCCGCACGGTGACCGACGGGATCGAGGCCGCGCCCGCCCGCGGCATGCTCCGCGCCGTCGGGATGGGGGACGGCGACTGGCGCAAGCCGATCATCGGCGTCGCCAGCTCGTGGAACGAGATCACGCCGTGCAACCTGTCGCTGGACCGGCTGGCCCAGGCCTCCAAGGAGGGCGTGCACGCGGCCGGCGGCTACCCGCTGCAGTTCGGCACGATCTCGGTGTCCGACGGCATCTCCATGGGCCACGACGGCATGCACTTCTCGCTCGTGTCGAGGGAGGTCATCGCCGACTCCGTCGAGACGGTCATGCAGGCCGAGCGGCTCGACGGCTCGATCCTGCTGGCCGGCTGCGACAAGTCCCTGCCGGGGATGCTGATGGCCGCGGCCCGCCTCGACCTGGCGTCGGTGTTCCTCTACGCGGGCACGATCGCCCCCGGCTGGGTGAAGCTCACCGACGGCTCCGAGAAGGACGTCACGCTGATCGACGCCTTCGAGGCGGTCGGCGCGTGCCGGGCCGGGCGGCTCGGGACCGCCGACCTCGACCGCATCGAACGCGCCATCTGCCCTGGCGAGGGCGCCTGCGGCGGCATGTACACGGCGAACACGATGGCCTCGGCGGCCGAGGCGATGGGGATGAGCATGCCGGGGTCGGCCGCGCCGCCGTCCGCGGACCGCCGCCGTGACCACTACGCGCACCTGTCCGGGGAAGCCGTGGTCGGACTGCTCGAAAAGGGCATCACCGCGCGGGACATCCTCACGCGCGAAGCGTTCGAGAACGCGATCACCGTCGTGATGGCGCTCGGCGGCTCGACGAACGCCGTGTTGCACCTGCTGGCCATCGCGCACGAGGCGAAGGTCGAGCTGACGCTGGACGACTTCAACCGCGTCGGCGACCGCGTGCCGCACCTGGGCGACCTGAAGCCGTTCGGCAAGTACGTCATGAACGACATCGACCGCCACGGCGGCATCCCGGTGCTGATGAAGGCGCTGCTCGACGAAGGCCTGATCCACGGCGACGCGCTCACCGTCACCGGCCGCACCGTGGCCGAGAACCTCGCCGAGCTGGACCCGGACCCGATTGACGGTGAGGTCCTGCGCAAGCTGGACAACCCGCTCCACCCGACCGGCGGGATCACCATCCTGCGCGGCTCGCTCGCACCCGAAGGCGCCGTCGTGAAGTCCGCGGGCTTCGACACGTCCAACTTCGAAGGCCCGGCGCGCGTGTTCGAGCGCGAGCAGGAGGCGATGGCCGCGCTGACCGAAGGCCGGATCGAGGCGGGTGACGTCGTCGTCATCCGCTACGAAGGCCCCAAGGGCGGCCCGGGCATGCGCGAGATGCTGGCGATCACCGCGGCGATCAAGGGCGCCGGGCTCGGGAAGGACGTCCTCCTGCTGACCGACGGCCGGTTCTCCGGCGGCACCACCGGCCTGTGCATCGGCCACGTCGCGCCCGAAGCCGTCGACGCCGGGCCGATCGCGTTCGTCCGCACCGGCGACCGGATCGCCGTCGACATCAAGGGCCGCAGCATCGACCTGCTGGTCGACGCGGCCGAGCTGGCCCGCCGCCGCGAAGGCTGGGAGCCGCTGCCGAACAAGTTCCCGGAAGGCGTGCTGGGCAAGTACGCGAAGCTGGTCCGGTCGTCGTCCTACGGCGCCGTCACGAGCTGAGCGAGGGCGCGCTTGTCGACCTTGCCGACCTCGGTGAGCGGCAGCGCGTCGGCGAAGGAGACGCTCGCCGGGACGTAGTGCTCCTGGCCGAACTCGGCCCGGGCGTGCGCTTTCAGCTCGTCTTCGGTGACCTTTCCGGCGACGACGACGGCGTGGAGCCGATCGCCCCGGCCGAAGACGGCCGCGCTCGTCACGGCCGGGTGCGCCGCCAGCGCGTGCTCGACGACGGTGGTGGGCACCTTCGAGCCGTGCTCGCCGACCACGACGACGTCGTCCGCGCGGTCGAGCAGGTAGAGGTAGCCGTCGGCGTCGAAGCGGCCGAGGTCGCCGGTGCGCAGCCAGCCGTCGCCGATCGGCTCGGCGCCGAGGTAACCATCCATCATGGACAGTCCGCGGACCAGGACCTCACCGCTGTCGATGCGGGCTTCCATCCCGGGGACGATCCGGCCGACCGAGCCGAGGAGCTCGGGGCGCGCGACGAGCTCGGCGGCGGAGATACTGGCGATCATCGGGGCTTCGGTGAGGCCGTAGCCCTGGCCGACGACCGGGCCGAAGACGTCGAGGGCCTGGGCGAGCCGGTGCGGCGGCAGCGGCGCGGCGCCCAGCGAGAGCGAACGAACGCTGCTGAGGTCGGTCGATCCCCGTGCCGGGTGGTCGAGGACGGCGGCGAGCCGCGGCGGCGTCAGCGAGAGCGTGTCGATGCGGTGCTCCTGAATCGCGTCGAGGACCGCGCCCGCGTCGAACCCGTCGTGGAGGACCACGGTGTCGCGCCGCAGGATGGCGCCGAGCACGGTGGCGTTGCCGGTCATGTGCGTCATCGGCGCGACGAGGAGCGTGCGCCCGGGACCGCCGGGATCCGGCGCGAAGATGTGCGCCATGCCGTCGTAAATGCCGCTGTGGCGGATGAGCTTCGGGGTGCCGGTGGTGCCACCGGTGGGGAAGAGGAGGCCGACTTTCCCGGGCAGGTCCAGGGGTTCGGGTTCGCCGTCGAGGTCATCGAGGGTTTTCGCGTCGGCGCCGGGCCAGTCGTGCGGGCGGTCGGTGACGACGGTGGCGCCCGCCGCGGCGGCGAGCCGGTCGCGGGCCGGCGCCGAAGCCGGGACGAGCACGACGGTCGCGCCGCGGATCAGCGCCGCGAGCTGCACCAGGACCGTCTCGGGCCGGTTGCGCAGGTCGACGGCGACTTTTTCGGCGTTGACCAGGCCGCCGTGCAGGCGTCGCAGCCGGTCGCGGGCCTGGTGGTAGGTCGTGACGCCGCCGAAGTGGAACAGCGGCCGGTCGCCGCCGTCCTCGAGCGCGGCGAGGACCTTCGTCAGGAAGAAGCTCACCCGCCGGACGGTACTCAGTCCTGGTAGGAGAGCTTCGCGAGTTCTTCGTCGAAGTCGAACCAGTCGCTCTCGCTGCCGCCCGGGATGCTCTCGTAGGTGCGGTCGAGGAAGGCCGCGATCTCCTTCGCCGGCGCTTCGAGCACCGCGGCGCCGTCGGGCGAGTTCAGCTCCACCACGACCAGCGCGGGGTCGCCGCCCGGGCCGACGCGGACGTCGCCGTCGCCGCAGCGGGCGAGCAGGCCGTCGGCGAGCAGGTCGCGGCCGAACAGCCACCGGACGGCACTCGGGCCGGCGTGCAGCACGACGGCGACCGCGTACGGGTCACGGGTGTCGTACTCCAGCTCCGCCGGCACCGGCCGCGGCGCCGCCCCGAAGGTCCGCAGGGCGAAGTCGATGCTGGCGCTGGTCACGCTGTGCGGGTCGGCCATGGGGACAACCTTTGCTACTCGTCGGTTAACTTCGTCGGGTTCCAGAGATAACCCATGGTGAGTTCAACGCCCAGCGTTCCGAAAAACTTTCACGCTTCAGGGTGATCAAGAAGTGTCGGAAGTCACCGGCCCTGGGAAAAAAGGGCAACCGAGTCACGCACGGTGACTGCCTTCGGTCACGGCGGGTGGGGGCCGAGCGAAACGTTCGGAGCTGCGGGCCCGGCGGACGGGTCCGGGCGCCGGAGTTGCCCCGTCCGGGTGGGACACGCCTCCTCGTGGCCTCCCGGACCAGTCCGCGCCGCCGACCGGCCGCGAACCCCTCGTACCGGCCGGAGGGCCGGTGGGTGAGGTGGAGGTTGCCGGGCATGGGTGAGCGAGGGCGGCTACGGCTGCAGACGGACGACAGCCCGTCGTCCGTCCCGACCGCCGAAGAGCTGCTACGGCGCGTGGCGGCCGGGGACGAAGCGGCGTTCGCGTCGCTGTACGACCTCATCGCCGGTCCGGTGCTGGGGCTGGTGACGCGCGTGCTGCGCAACCACGCCCAGGCCGAGGAAGTGGCTCAGGAGGTTCTGGTGGAGGTGTGGCGCAAGGCCACGAGGTACGTCCCGGAACGCGGCAGCGCGCTGTCGTGGGTGCTGACGATCGCGCACCGCCGGGCCGTCGACCGCGTGCGCTCGCACCAGGCCGGGCTCGACCGCGAGGAGCGGGCCGGCCGGATGGACGTCCAGCGGCCGTTCGACGAGGTCACCGAGTCCACCCTGGCCACGCTCGACCAGGAGCGGGTGCGCCAGTGCCTGTCCCAGCTGACCGAGCTGCAGCGCGAGTCGATCGTGCTCGCCTACTACAACGGCTACACCTACCCGGAGGTCGCCGAGGTGCTGAAAGTGGCGCCCGGCACCGTGAAGACGAGGATCCGAGACGGCCTGATCCGGCTGCGTGACTGCTTGGGGGTGGATCGATGACCGCCGAGCTGCACACGCTGACCGGCGCCTACGCGCTGGACGCCGTGTCCGATGTGGAGCGTGCCGGGTTCGAACGGCACCTCGGGGAGTGCGCCGCGTGCCGGCAGGAGGTGGCCGAGCTGCGGGCGACCGGCGCCCGGCTGGGCGCGGCCGCGGCGGTCGACCCGCCGTCGTCGCTGCGGGCGGCGGTGCTCGCCGAGGTGGCGGTCACCCGCCAGCTGCCACCCCAGGCGCCGAAGCTGCCGGTGGCGCGGAAGCTCGGCCGCGCGAAGACCTGGCAGCTGCGGATCGCGCTCGTCGGCGCCGCCGCGGCGGCCGTCGTGGCGGTCGCGGTCGGGGTCACCAGTGTGGCCACCGCCCCGCCGCAGCCGGTCGACTCGGTGCTGGCCGCTTCGGACGCTTCGGCGATCCAGGGCGTCGGCAAGGGGTCCACGACGCTCGTCGTTTCGCGCAGCCGAAACCAGGCCGTGCTGCTCGCGTCCGGTCTGCCGGTTCTCGACGCGGGCCACGCCTACCAGGTGTGGTTCCTCGGCAAGGACGGCGCGCGGTCGGCCGGGCTGATGCAGCCGGAGACCCCGGACCGGATGCGGCCGATGCTGGCCGAGCTGCCGGCGGGGGTCGACCGGATCGGCCTCACGGTCGAGCCCGCGGGTGGTTCCGGCGGCCCGACCACGCCGCTGGTCAGCACGATTTCGCTCGCCTGACGCGCCGGGAAAGCGCCGCAAGCGCTTTCCCGGCGCGGGTGACCCGTATCACCCGATCGGGTGCCAATCCGTTTTCCCCGCAGTGTCGAATGCCTGACAAGAAACAGTTCGGTGAACTGTCAAATCCGCTTATTGGAGTGATTTTCGTGCGTAACCTTCGCATTGCCGGAATCGGTCTGGCCGCGGCCGCCGCGCTGACCCTCACCGCCTGCGGCAGCAGCGACACCGCGTCTTCGGGTTCCTCCAGTGCCCCGGCTCCGTCGTCCTCGATGGCCGCCCCGTCCTCCAGCGCCGCCGCCGGTGGCGATGGCATGACGACCAACGCCGACGTCTTCGGCCCGGCCTGTTCGCAGCTGCCGCAGGGTTCGGCCCCGGGTTCGCTGGACTCGATGGGCCCGCAGCCGGTCGCTTCGGCCGCGTCGACGAACCCGCTGCTGACCAAGCTGGTCGCCGCGGTGAAGGCCACCAACCTGGTCGACACGCTCAACAGCGCGCCGTCGATCACGGTGTTCGCGCCGGCCGACCCGGCGTTCGCCGCGCTGGGTGACGCGAAGTTCGCGGAGCTGGCGGGCAAGCCGGCCGAGCTGTCGCCGATCCTGCAGTACCACGTCGTCGGCAAGCGTTACGACGCCAAGGGTCTCGAGGGCGCCGGCACGCTGGAGTCGCTCAACACCGCCGGTGGGCCGCTGAAGATCGAGGGCTCGGGCGAGAACATGACCGTCAACGGCGCGAAGATCCTCTGCGGCAACATCCCCACCAAGAACGCCACCGTCTTCGTGATCGACAAGGTGCTGACCCCGGGCACCAACAAGTAAGTCAGGAAGTGCGGCCCAGTTCGGGGCCGAGCCGTTCCGCGATGTCGGTGAGGATCTGCACGTAATCTTCGTGGTCGAAGGTGAACGGCAGGGCGAAAGCCACCTCATCGACTTCGCGGAATCCGGCGTGTTCGTGCAGTCGTTCGGCGATTTCCGCCGACGTGCCGACGAAGTCGGGGGAGAACAGCATCCGCGCCGGGCCCTGTGGTTCTTTTGTCCGCGGGAGCCGTTTCTCCGCATAAGCCTGGTATTTCGCGCGCTGCTCCGGGGTCGCGCTGTCGGTCGGCACGACGACCAGGCCCTGGGAGACCCGCGCCGCCTCGCCGTCCGGGTGGGCGGCGCGGAACGCCTGGATGTGCGAGCGCTGGATCTCGGCGAAGTCCGTGCTCTCGCCTTCGGCCTTGACCACGCTGCTGGTCAGGAAGTTCATGCTGTGCTTGCCGGCCCACTCGGCCGAGCGCAGGCTCGCCCCGCCGTACCAGAGGCGCCGGCCGAGGCCGGGCGACTGCGGCTGCACCCGGTCGGAGAAGACTTCGAAGCCCTGGGTGCCGCTGAAGCCGGTCGCCGGCTCACCGCGCACGAAGTCCAGCAGCCGCCGGACGCGGTCGTAGCCGAAGTCCTCGGCGCCGGCGGTGTCCGGGTAGAGCGCGCGCTTGACCTCGTCGTAGCGCATCGGCGGGCCGACGCTGATCCCCGGGTTGAGCCGCCCGCCGGAGAGCAGGTCGACGGTCGCGAGGTCCTCGGCGAGCCGCAGCGGGTTTTCCCAGCCGAGCGGGATGACGGCGGTCCCCAGGTCGATCTTGCTGGTCCGCTGCGACGCGGCCGCGAGCACGGCAACGGGCGACGAGATGCCGTACTGCAGGTGCCGGTGCCGCACCCAGGCGCTGTCGAAGCCGAGCTGTTCCCCGAGCTCGATGATTTCCAGGGTCGACTCGTGCCCCCGCCGCGGGTCGGCCGCGTCGAAGAGGCCGATGGTCAGGAAGCCGAGCTTCCGCAGAGGTCGGGACACGGTCTCGATTCTGCCCGCGGTGGGTGGGGTGGCCTCGGGTGTTCCACCAGGTGAACACGAACGGGTTCGGGACTGGGGCTGCTCGCCTCGAGCCGAGCGTGGGTTTCGCCGCTCAGTCGAGATGCGAAGGATGCGCTATCGGCGGCCACGGCGAGGACGATGGGCGAATGCGATTGATCACTTTCGTCCTGATTTTGTCGGTCGTCGTTCTCGGTGCTCTTGTCGGGTTGTTTCTGGCTGTTTCGCAGCCGGGGACGGACGTCTACCTCGAACTGGCGAAGGCGGCCATGAACTTGATCGTCGCCGTCCTGATCACCGGCGGCCTGTCCGTGGTGCTTTCGCGTCATGTGGCCGTCACGCTGTGACCCCGGGAGGCGCGCGGGGGCGCCTCCCGGGGCGGGCTCAGCCGTTGTGCGGGCAGTTGCCCCAGTAGTCCGAAATGGACAGGCTCGTGCTCGGGATCGGGCACAGGAACTGGTCGTACCGCGTGTCGTTGTCGATGAACCGCTTGAGCCACGACAGCGTGTACTTGGCGATCGTCGTGTTCGCCGAGTTCGGCGCGAAGTGGCTGGCGCCGCGCAGTTCCAGGTACGCCCGGTCCAAAGAGGACGGCAGGCTCGTGTAGAACGGGATCGAGTGCGACGCCACCGGCGCCACGGTGTCGGACTGCGCGCCCACGACGAGCGTCGGCACGCGCAGCGACGACCAGTTCTTCGTCAGGTTCCAGCCGGTCAGCGGGATCGCGGCCTGCAGGGACGGCCGTGAGCGCGCCGCCTCCAGCGTGCCGCCGCCGCCCATCGAGTGCCCGACGACGCCGAGCCGGCTGCTGTCGATCCGCGACCGCACCGAGCTCTGCTGCGTCAGGTAGTCGAGCGAGGCCAGCAGCTGCCGGCCCCGGCTGTCGGGCTGGTCGCTGGTGGTCAGCGTGTCGATGGTGAACACCACGAAGCCCTGCGACGCCAGCCGCGGGCCCAGCCAGGCGATGCTGGACTGCGTGGCCGTGAAGCCGGGGGCGATGGAAAGCGCGCCGAACGTGCCGGCGGTGGTCGAGGTCGGGTAGTAGATCGTGCCGCCACCGAAGCCGGAGACGGCCAGGCGCGACACGGTGGTGGTGCTCGTCGCGAAGGAGCCCCGGCTGGCTTCGATGCTGGAGGTGGTCGGGGCCGGGCCCCGTTCGTAGGGGTTCGCCGCGGCCGGGGCCGGTGAAGCGATCCCGGTCGTGAGCGCGAGGGCGGTCAAGACCACGCCGGCGGCCTTGGCGCGCCACCCCCGGCGGCGGGAAACGCTCTCACCCGGGCCAGACGGCGTCGGCGGGCTGGTGAGTACGGACATGGTTCGCTCTCTTTCCCCGGGCAGGCGAAAGCGCGCCCGGACAGGACGGGGCAGACCGATGGAACCGTTGCGCGGCAACGAAGAGCGTGCCGCAAGCGGGACGCGGGGCAACCGCTTTCCCGTCGCCCTATGAAACACTTAGGCGAAATGTTCCACAACGGCCGAACGGGTGAGGAGTTGGCCGACTGGGCGCTTGCTCAGTGAACGACTGCGGGCTCCAGGGCGCCCTGGACCAGCGTGTCGAGCAGGGTGGTCGCGACGGCGAGGTCGACGGTCCGCGCGGCCAGGACGTCGGAGTAGAGGAACGACTCGCCGAGCCGGACGACGGCGAACGCCAGGTCCGGCAGGCCGACCAGCGGGGTCAGCCCGGCCGCCTCGGCGTCCGCGCGGAAGAGGTCGACGTGCGCGTCGACCAGCGCCGGCTGGACCGCGCCGCGCGGGTCGGTGAGCACGCGCAGCGCGACCGTCGACTCCGCCTCGATCAGCTTCCGCATGCCTTCGTTGCCGGCGACTTCGCGGCGGTACTCCTCCATGACCCACAGGGACCGCAGCCGGCCTTTGGGCGTCCGCGCCGCGTCGCCGTGTTCGGCCCGCCAGTGGTCGAGGGCGCGCTGCCAGGTCCGGTCGGACAGCAGCCGCAGCCCGGCGCCCATCAGGTCGTCGCGGTTGCCGACTCGGCGGAAGAAGGTCGTGCGCGAGATCCCCAGGTCGGCGGCCATCCGGCCGAGGTCGAGGCGGGTCCCGGCGAACAGCAGCCGCGCCGCGTGCCGGACGATGTCGTCGGTCGAGACGGTCACCGGCCCACCCTAGTCCGGGCCGGTTACCTTGAAGTGCGTGCCACCACCGGGGTTACGGTGGTGGGGTGCGCGTAGACATCTGGTCCGATCTCGTCTGTCCCTGGTGCTATCTCGGCAAACACCGCTTCGAGCGGGCGGTGGCCGAGCTCGGTGTCGACGTCGAGGTCGTGCACCACTCGTTCCAGCTCGACCCGTCGTTCCCGCGCGGGGAGTCCCGGCCGACGCGGGAGATCCTTTCCGAGAAGTACGGGCGGACGCTCGAAGAAGCCGACGAGATGGAGGCGCAGATGGAACAGCGCGCCGCCGCCGACGGCCTCGAGTACCACCTCGACGGTGTCCACATGGGCAACACCGTCGACGGCCACCGGCTGGTGCACCTGGCCGCCGACCGCGGGCTCGCCGACGCCGTCGTCGACCGGTTCTACCGCGCGCACTTCACCGAGCGGCGCTCGCTGTTCGACCGCGACTCGCTCGTGGAGCTGGCGGCCGAAGCGGGCCTCGACGCCGAGGAAGCGCGTGCGGTGCTCGAGTCGGACGCCTACGAAGCCGAGGTGACGGCGGACGGGGAGCAGGCGCGGGCGCTCGGTGCCACCGGGGTGCCGTTCTTCGTGTTCGACAACCGGTTCGGTGTCGCCGGCGCCCAGTCGCCCGAGGTGTTCACCCAGGTGCTGCGGCGCGCGCTGGAGCCCGCGGCGGGCTGAGCGTCAGCGACGGCGGCGGCTGCGCGAGAACCGCGAGCGGTCGGTGGCCACCCCGGCCAGGTGCAGGGCGACGCACAGCAGGCCGGCGGTGGTCAGCGTCCCGGTGGTGATGACCGGGCCGAGCCCGAACCCGGCGAGCTCCATGATCAGGGCCAGTCCGAAGAGCACGGCGGCGAGGATGGCGAGCACGATGGCCTCGTTTCTGCTGCGGTAGGGCCGAATGGTCCACACCACTGCGACATTCGCGATACCGGGGGATCCGGCTCGGTGGCCAGTAATTCCCCCGGTCCCGCGCGGTCAAACGAGGTTCTCGGCCGGGGGCGGCGCCGTGCTGGAGCGGACCACCAGCTCGGTCGGGACGCTCACCGGCTCACCGGCCTCCGCACCCGTCTCGATCTCGGCCAGCAGCGCCGAAACCGCGTGCCGGCCCACCGCCTCGAACGACTGGCGGATCGTCGTGAGCGGCGGCCAGAAATGCGCCGACTCCTCCATGTCGTCGAACCCGACGACGCTCACCTCGCCCGGCACCGACCGGCCCGCCTCGTGCAGCGCGCGCAGCAACCCCAGCGCCATCTGGTCGTTCGCCACGAACACCGCCGTCACCGCCGGGTCGGCCGCCAGGGTCAAGCCGGCCTGGTATCCCGATGACGGCGACCAGTCGCCGGTCAGCACGTCCGGCACCACACGGCCCGCGCGCTCCAAAGTGGTCTGCCACGACTTCCGGCGCCGCTCGGCGGAGTAGGACTGCGGCGGGCCCGCGACGTGCCAGACCGTCCGGTGGCCGAGGTCGAGCAGGTGCCGGGTCGCCGTGGCGGCGCCGTCGGCCTGGTCGGTGTCGACGACGGGGTAGTCGTAGCGCGCGCTGGAGTCGATGACGACCACCGGAAGCCCGTGCGGCAGCTCGATTTCACTCCGGTCGAGCTGGTGCTGCTCGATCAGGATGATCACGCCGTCGACGGCCTGCTCGTTCAACGTGCTGAACGCGCCGGTGACCTCACCCTGCGTCGGGCGGGTCACCGGCATCAGGATGATCGAGAACCCCTCCGGGACGACCGCCGCCGCGATGGCGTCGAGCGTGCGGCTGTTGCCGAACGTCGGCAGCGCCGAGATGATCACGCCGATGCTGCGGAACTTGCCGTTGCGCAACGCGCGCGCCGCGCTGTTCGGCCGGTAGCCGACCCGGCGCATCGCCGCGAGGACCCGCTCGCGGGTGGCGTCGTCGACGTTCGTCTTCCCGTTCGCGACGCGGGACACCGTCTGGCCCGACACGCCGGCCTCGCGGGCCACGTCCGCCATCGACGGTCCACGACGCGGGGCTGCAGCCGGCACGGGGTACTCCTCGGGTGTCCTGGACATGTTTACGTCAACACGTTACCCTCCGGTCGTCCATGTTGACGTAAACATCCGCGTGAACCACCGGAGGGACGATGACGTCCACAGCGGCTCCGCCGATCCCGGCGCCGCCCCGCGCGAAAGCCGCCCGGCGCCCGAAGCGGCAGTGGCGCGGCTGGCTCTTCGTCGCCCCGTTCATGCTGGTGTTCCTGCTGACGTTCCTCGCACCCGTCGGGTACGCGTTCGTGCTCAGCCTCTTCCGCGACCAGGCCTTCTTCGGCGGCACGGTGTTCGTCGGCGCGGACAACTACGTGCAGGTGCTCGGCGACCCGAAGTTCTGGGAGTCCTTCCGGCGGGTGCTGGTGTTCCTCGCCGTGCAGGTGCCGGTCATGCTGCTGCTCGCGCTGGTCGCGGCGCTGGCGATCGACAGCGCCCGGCTGCACGCCGCCGGGTTCTTCCGGATCGTGATCTTCCTGCCGTACGCGGTGCCCGCCGTCGTCGCCGCCCTGATGTGGGGCTTCCTGTACGGCGACCACTTCGGGCTCGCGGCGGACCTCAACCACCTGCTCGGCCGGGACGTCGTGAAACCGCTGTCGGAGAACTGGATGCTCGCGTCCATCGGCAATGTCGTCACGTGGGAGTTCGCCGGGTACAACATGCTGATCTTCTACTCGGCGCTGAAGGTGATCCCGAAGGAGCTGTTCGAGGCCGCCGCGATCGACGGCGCCGGCGCGTTCCGCACCATCTTCCACGTCAAGCTCCCGGCGATCCGGGGCGCGATCGTGATCGCGACGATCTTCTCGATCATCGGCAGCTTCCAACTGTTCAACGAGCCCAACATCATGCGGACGCTGGCGCCGAACGTGATCGGCACCTTCTACACACCGAACATGTACGCCTACAACCTCTCCTTCGGCGGGCAGCAGTACAACTACTCCGCCACGGTCGCGATCGTGATGGGCGTGATCACCGCGGTCATCGCCTACGTCGTGCAGCTGCGCGGCACCCGGAAGGGGATGTGACGTGGCCGCGTTCTCGGTGACGCGGCCCCGCCGCTCGCGCGTCCTCACCACCGTCATGGCGTTGTACCTGCTCTACACGCTGGTGCCGCTGGTGTGGTTGCTGATCAACGCCTCGAAGACGCAGACGGCGCTGTTCTCGACGTCCGGCCTGTCCTTCGGCGGCCCGTTCGCCCTGTTCGACAACATCGCCCAGACGTTCACCTACAACGACGGCATCTTCTTCCGCTGGCTGGGCAACACGCTGCTCTACGTCGTGGCCGGCGCCGGCGGCGCGACGGTCCTGGCCACCGCGGCGGGTTACGGCCTGGCCAAGTACCGCTTCCCCGGCCGCCGGGGTGTCTTCGCCGTGGTGCTCGGCGCCGTCGCCGTGCCCGGCACCGCGCTCGCCGTGCCGACATTCCTGATGTTCAGCAAGCTCGGCCTGACGAACACCCCGCTGGCCGTCATCATCCCGTCGCTGATCAGCCCGTTCGGGCTCTACCTGATCTGGGTCTACGCCGCCGACGCCATCCCGGACGAGCTGCTGGAGGCGGCGCGGATCGACGGCGCGGGCGAGCTGCGGATCTTCCTCACCGTGACCCTGCGGCAGCTGGTCCCCGGGATCGTGACGGTCGCGCTGTTCACGATGGTGCAGACCTGGAACAACTACTTCCTGCCGCTGATCATGCTCAGCGAGCCCCAGTGGTACCCGCTGACCGTCGGGCTCAACCAGTGGAGCGCGCAGGCGAATGGCGCCGGCGCGCAGCCGATCTTCCACCTGGTGCTCACCGGATCGCTGCTCACAATCGTTCCCCTCGTCCTCGCTTTCCTGCTCATGCAACGGTTCTGGCAATCGGGGCTGAGCGCGGGCAGCGTCAAGCAATAGCCGTCACACCGTCGTGAAGGGACACTCGATGTCACGCATCCGCAGTCGCGCCAAGGCGGTCCTCGCCGTGGCGCTCGCCGCCGCACTGGCCGCCGGCTGCTCTTCCGGGAGCTCGTCCGGGCCCGCCGCCGCGACCGGCACCCAGGACTCCGTCGACGCCGCGCTGAAGGCGGGCGGGACGATCACGTACTGGAGCTGGACACCGTCGGCGAAGGACCAGGTCGCCGCGTTCGAGAAGGAATATCCGAACGTCAAGGTCAACTACGTGAACGCGGGGACGAACAAGGAGGAGTACACCAAGCTGCAGAACGCGATCAAGGCCGGCACCGGCGGCCCGGACGTCGCGCAGATCGAGTACTACGCGCTCCCGCAGTTCGCGCTGACCGACTCGCTGGCCAACCTCGACCAGTTCGGCTTCGGTGCGTTCGAAAAGGACTACAGCGCTTCGACGTGGTCGAGTGTTCGCGTGAACAACGGCACCTTCGGCCTGCCGCAGGACTCCGGGCCGATGGCCTTGTTCTACAACAAGGAAGTCTTCGACAAGAATGGCATCACCGTGCCGAAGACGTGGGACGAGTACGTCGCCGCGGCCAAGAAGCTGCACGCGGCCGACCCGGCGAAGTACATCACCTCCGACACCGGTGACCCCGGGTTCGCGCTCAGCATGATCTGGCAGGCGGGCGGGCGCCCGTTCAGCGCCGACGGCCGCAACGTCAAGATCAACCTGGCCGACGCGGGCGCGAAGAAGTGGACCGCGCTGTGGGACCAGCTGATCCAGGGCAAGCTGCTCGCCCCCGTCAAGGAGTGGTCCGACGACTGGTTCCGCGCGCTCGGTGACGGCACCATCGCCTCCCTGGTCACCGGCGCCTGGATGCCCGGCAACTTCAAGTCCTCGGTCCCCGGCGGCACCGGGAAGTGGGCGGTCGCGCCGATGCCGACCTACGACGGGCAGCCGGTGACGGCGGAGAACGGCGGCAGCACCCAGTCCGTGCTCAAGCAGAGCGCCAACCCGGCGCTGGCGGCGGCGTTCGTGCGGTGGCTCAACCACGGCAACGGCGTCAAGCCGTTCATCGCCAGCGGCGGGTTCCCGGCCACCACGGCGGACCTGACGTCGCCGGCGTTCGTCGACGAGGCCGTGCCGTACTTCGGCGGCCAGAAGATCAACCAGGTGCTGACGCAGGCGTCGAAGGACGTCGCCAAGGGCTGGACGTACCTGCCGTACCAGACCTACGCCAACAGCGTCTTCAGCGACACCGTCGGCAAGGCCTACCTGAACGGCACCGGGCTCGACGCCGGGCTCGCCGAGTGGCAGAAGGCGCTCGTCGACTACGGCAACCAGCAGGGCTTCACGGTCAGCGCCGGATGAGCGTCGTGATCGAAGGCGACGCGGGCGAGGTCGCCGGCCCCGTCCCGCGCCGCCTGTTCGGCTCGTTCGTCGAGCACCTGGGCCGGAGTGTCTACACGGGACTGTTCGAGCCCGGTCACTCCACTTCGGACGAACGCGGCTTCCGCGGCGACGTCCTGGCGCTGGTCCGGGAGCTCGGGCCGACCGTCCTGCGGTACCCCGGCGGCAACTTCGTCTCCGCGTACCGCTGGGAGGACGGCGTGGGCCCGGACCGCCCGGCCCGGCTCGACCCGGCCTGGCACAGCGTCGAGTCCAACCGCTTCGGCCTGCACGAGTTCGCCGCGTGGGCCGAAGCCGCGGGAGCCGAGGTGATGTACGCGGTCAACCTCGGCACCCGCGGTATTCAGGAGGCTGCCGACGTTCTCGAGTACTGCAACCATCCGGGCGGCACCGAGTTGAGCGAACGGCGGCGCGCGAACGGCGCCGGCGAGCCGTTCGGCTTCAGGCTGTGGTGCCTCGGCAACGAGATGGACGGCCCGTGGCAGATCGGCCACAAGACGGCCGGCGAGTACGGCCGCCTGGCCGCCGAGACCGCGCGGCTCATGCGGATGATCGACCCGAGTGTCGAGCTGGTCGTCGCGGGCAGCTCCCACGCGGACATGCCGACGTTCGGCGAGTGGGAGCGCACGGTGCTGCGCCACACCGCGGGCCTGGTCGACCACATCTCGCTGCACGCCTACTACCAGGAGCTCGACGGCGACACCGCGAGCTACCTGGCCAGCGGGGCCGCGCTGGACCGGTACATCCGGACGGTGGCGGAGATCATCGACGAGCTGGGGCTCGACGTCGGGATCAGCGTCGACGAGTGGAACGTCTGGGACCTGCGCCGCTGGAACGAGGTCGACCAGGCCCGGCTCGCCGCGGGCGGCTGGCGGGAGCACCCACGGATCATCGAGGACGACTACACGGTGACCGACGCGGTGGTCGTCGGCTCGCTGCTGAGCTCGCTGGTGCGCAACGTCGACCGCGTCACGATGGCGAACCAGGCGCAGCTGGTGAACGTCATCGCGCCGATCCGCACCGAACCCGGCGGGCCGGCCTGGCGGCAGACCACGTTCCACCCGTTCAAGCTCGTCGCGGAGCTGGCTCGGGGGTCGAGCCTGCGGCTGTCGGTGACCGGCGACCGCCTGCACACCGCTCGGCACGGGGAAGTCGACCTCGTCGACGCCGCCGCGACGCTCGGCGACGGGCGTGGCGCGGTGTTCCTGACCAACCGCGCGACGGCGTCGAGCACCGGCGTCGAGATCCGGCTGCGCGGTGAACGCTTCGACGCCGTCACCGCCGAAACCCTCACCGACGCGCAGCCGGCGCCGCTGCCGGCCACCGCCACTTCCGATCCCGGAGGGACCACGATCACCGTGACACTGCCGCCCGCGTCCTGGACCGCGCTCCGGTTGGCGGGTCCGCATGCCTGAGTTCGTGCTGGGGGAGAACGACTTCCTGCTCGACGGCCGCCCGTTCCGGATCCTTTCCGGCGCCCTGCACTACTTCCGGGTGCACCCGGACCTGTGGGCCGACCGGATCGACAAGGCCCGGCGGATGGGGCTGAACACCATCGAGACGTACGTGCCGTGGAACGCGCACGCGCCGTCGCCGGACGTGTTCGACCTCTCCGGCGGCCTCGACCTCGGCCGGTTCCTGCGGCTCGTCGCCGACGCCGGGATGTACGCGATCGTCCGGCCCGGCCCGTACATCTGCGCGGAGTGGGACAACGGCGGCCTGCCGGCGTGGCTGTTCCGCGACCCCGCCGTCGGGGTGCGGCGGTTCGAGCCGCGGTACCTGGCCGCCGTGCGCGAGTACCTGAGCCACGTCTACGAAGTGGTCGCACCCCAGCAGATCGACCACGGCGGGCCGGTGCTGCTCGTGCAG
Organism: Amycolatopsis sp. NPDC104819; assembly: GCF_055583145.1. Taxonomy (NCBI): domain Bacteria; kingdom Bacillati; phylum Actinomycetota; class Actinomycetes; order Pseudonocardiales; family Pseudonocardiaceae; genus Amycolatopsis; species Amycolatopsis sp. NPDC104819. The sequence goes on from NZ_JBVJON010000004.1 coordinate 686,704, forward strand.
ATCGAAAACGAGTACGGCGCGTTCGGCGACGACAAGCGGTACCTGCGCGCGCTGGCCGAGCACACGCGGTCCCGCGGGATCACCGTGCCACTGACCACTGTGGACCAGCCGGACATGCTCGAAGCCGGCAGCCTGGACGGCCTGCACCGCACCGCGTCCTTCGGGTCGAACGCCGAGACGCGGCTCGCGACCCTGCGCGCCCACCAGCCGACCGGGCCGCTGATGTGCAGCGAGTTCTGGAACGGCTGGTTCGACCACTGGGGCGCCCACCACCACACCACCCCGGCCGCGGCCGCGGCGGCCGAGCTCGACACGCTGCTCGCCGCGGGCGCGTCGGTCAACCTCTACATGTTCCACGGCGGCACCAACTTCGGGCTCACCAGCGGCGCCAACGACAAGGGTGTCTACCAGCCCTTGGTGACCTCCTACGACTACGACGCGCCGCTCGACGAAGCGGGGGATCCGACCGCGAAGTACCACGCCTTCCGCGACGTCATCGCCCGCTACCACAAGGTTCCGGATTCGGTGCCGCCCCCGGCGCGGCCCGCCCCGACACTCCGTGCCGCGTTGGGCGACCCCGTCCGGCTGCTCGACGCCCCCGATCGCTGGGGCACCTGGGAGTTCCACGAGGAGATTCCGGCGTTCGACGACCTGGCACCGACACCGCGGCTGGCGTTGCTGCGCACGTCCGTGACGGGGGACCGGCCCGGCGTGCTGACCTTCGGCGAGGTCCGCGACCGCGCGACGGTGTTCTTCGACGGTGAGCCCGTGGGCACGCTGCTGCGGGAGCACCACGACCGCGCGATCGCCCTGCCCCGGGCAAACGGCGAGCTGCTCGTGCTGGTCGAGGACCAGGGCCGGGTCGACTACGGCCCGCGCATCGGCGAGCCGAAGGGTGTCATCGGCGGCGCCGTCCTGCACGGTGAGCCCCTGACCGGCTGGGACGTGCTCCCGCTCGACCTGGCGGCGCTGCCCGAGCCGGTTTTACGATCCACTGTGGAGGGACCGGTGGCCGGGCCGGTGCTGCTGCATGCTTCGGTGGACGTCGAGGTGCCGGCCGACCTCTTCCTCGACACCGGGGAATGGGGCAAGGGAATGGCATGGTTCAACGCGTTCCCGCTCGGCCGGTACTGGCGGCGCGGGCCGCAGCGGACGCTGTACGTGCCACGCCCGGTCGTCCGGGCGGGCGCCAACCGGCTCGTGGTGCTCGAACTGGACACGATGCTCGACCCGGCGGCCCGGTTCGTCCCGCGGCCGCTGCTGGGGCACACGGAGGCCTGAAAGTCGCTCCACCGGAACGAAAGGCAGTTCGACGATGAACCTGCGGCGTTCCTGACCGTCCTTTGTGTACCGCTAGCCGCGGCGGGGGTCATCGCGGCACCGGCGTCCGCGGCCACCGCCGTGACCGTGAAACCCGACCCGACGTACCGGCAGCAGCCGTGAACATCGCGCGCTTCACCATCGGCGGGGGCAACGCGCCCGACGTCCCGCCGTACCTGCGTCCGGGCGGCGCCGTCCCGGGCTGGTGGCGGGCGCCGGCCGGCACCACCCGAGCCGACCAGGACTGGTGGGTCGATCGCATCAAGGACCGCGTCACGAAGTGGGAGGCGTTCAGCAACTCGCCGCCGTACTTCCAGACGGTCTCGGGCTACGTCTCGTCGTGCGGACGCTCGAACGCGCGCACGGCATCAGGTTCTCGTCGGTCGACCCGCTGAACGAGTCCAACACGGACTACCGGAAGACCACGCTGGGCGCCGACGGCAACCCGACCGGCGGGCGCCAGGAAGGCGCGCACGCCGGCCGCGGCGCTGCCTGGGACCACGGTCTCCGCGCCCGACGAAACCAACCCGGACCTCTTCGCAGCCGACTGGGCGGGCTGGTCTGCGGCGGCGCGCGCGGCGGCCGGACGGCTCAACGTGCACACCTACGGCACCGGCAACCGGCCGATCCCACGGGACATCGCCAAAGGCGTGGGCAAACCGCTGTGGATGAGCGAGGTCGGCGGGAGCTGGCTGGACCGGCAGGACTTCACCAGCATGGACCCGGGACTCGGGATGGCCGCGCAGATCACCGACGACCTCCGGCTGCTCGAGCCCGGCGCGTGGGTGGGCCGGCAGCCGATCGAGGACTACGACAACATGAAGCCCGGCGGGGAGACGGCGGCCGGGATGAACTGGGGTGAGATCCAGGTGTCGTTCGGCTGCTCGTCAGTGGACTGTCCGATCAGGACGAACACGAAGTTCGACACCATGCGGAACTTCACCCACTACATCCGGCCGGGCGACCGGCTGGTGGCGGTGAACGATCCCGCGTCGACGGCCGCGATGCGCGGCGAGAATCTAGCGACGGTCGACCACACCAACTCGGGGACGACCGAGCAGGACGTCACGCTGGACGTGTCCGGCTTCGGCGCGATCCGGCCCGACGCTTCGGTGACGCCGGCACCCGCAACGTGGCGCGACCGGACGTCACCCGCACCGGCTTGCCCCGCGGGGTGCTGCTCCAGCGCACGACGGACGCTTCGGCGGCCGCGCAACGCTGGACGCTCACCGACCGCACGGGCCGCTACGGCAACCGCGACCGGTTCACGATCACGTCGGCGGCGACGGGCCAGGTGCTCGCCGCGTCCGGCGGGGCGGTGACGCTGGCGCCGCCGGGCACGACCGGAGCGCTGTCGACGACCGGTGACGGCACCTGGACGTTCGTCAACGCGGCGGACGGGCAGCTGCTCGACGTCACCGGTGAGGCACGGGAGGACGGGGCGCGGGTGGGGCTGTACCGGCCGACGAACGGGCCGAACCAGCGCTGGCAGGCCGTGGCTCGCTGACCCGGGCGGGGCGGGCGGCCAGCAGAACCCCCGCCCCGCCGAGGACCAGGCCGGTGATGGTGACCGCGTCCAGGGTCTGGCCGTTGATCAGCCAGGCCAGCAGCGCCGTGACGGCCGGGGTCAGGAAGAACAGCGTGCCGACGCGGCTGGCGGCCTGCTTGCGCAGCATGAGGTTGAGCAGCAGGAACGTGCCGACCGAGTTGACGAGCACGATCCAGGTCAGCGAGAGGCCGAACGCCGTCCAGTTGCCGACGTGCTGCGTCTCGAGCAGCAGCGACCCGAGCCCGACGACCGGCGCGCTGACCAGGAACTGCACCGCCGTGCTGCTGCGGACGTCGGTGCCCGTGGCGAAGCGTTTCTGGTACACCGTCCCGAAACTGAGGCCGAGGAGGCCGACGAAGCACAGGACGATGCCGAACGCGGAGACGTGCAGCTGGTCGGCCACGGCCAGCGCGACCCCGGCGCCGCCGATCGCGAAGCCGAGCCACTGCGCGCGGGTGATGCGCTCGCCGAGCACCCCGCCCGCCAGCAGGGCGATGACCACCGGGTTGAGGCCTTGGACGAGGGCGACGACCCCGCCGGGCAGGCCGTGCGCGATCGCGACGTAGAACGCGCCGAACTGCACGGCCTGCATGAGCAGCCCGGTGACGGCGACGTGCAGCAGCTGCTTCCCGCGCGGCCACGGCGAGCGCGTGACGAGGGCGATCCCGGCGAGCAGCACCCCCGCGAGGGCGAACCGCCAGAAGGTCAGCAGCAGTGGCGGCACCGCGCCCGTCCCGAACACGGCGGCGATGAAGGCGCTGCTCCACAGCACCACGAACAGCGGGCGGACGGCCTGTTCTGCCTTCATCGGACTCCCCCGGTAACCGGTCTGTGTAGTTACCGAGAAGCTAACAGCCTTGGCGGTAACCTGTCCAGGGGGTTACGCTCACGGGGTGGAGCTCAAGTTCGGCACCGGCAACCTCGCCCTGGACCTGGTCGGCACGGTCGGCCACCGCCGCAGCGACGTCCAGGAACTGCTCGCGACCCCGGCCGACCTGGCCCGCTGGGTGGCGGGCGCGGACCTGGTCAGCCGCCCGGTGACGGTGTCGGAGGAGGGGCTGGCGGCGGCCGTGCGTCTGCGCGAGGCGGTGTACCAGCTGGCGTTGGCGTCGATCGGCGGAACCGGCTTCCGGGCGGCCGACCGCCGGGTGCTGAACGAGGCGGCGGCGGGTCCGGTGGTTCGGACGAGCCTGGCGGAGGACGGTTCGGTGCGCCGGAGCGGCGATCTGGAGGCGGTGCTGACGACGGTGGCGCGCGCGGCGGTGGACCTGCTCGGCGGCCCGTTGACGATCAAGGAGTGTGCGGCTCCGGACTGCACTCGGTTGTATGTCGACAACTCCCGGAAGCAGGCCCGGCGGTGGTGTGACATGCGGTCGTGCGGGAACCGGGCGAAGGTGGCGGAGTTCCGGGCGCGGCAGAAGGTCTGACCTGCGGCGTTTCGGTGGCTGGGGTTCGCTGGGCTGCGGCAGCGTGCAGTGAATGACTCATTCATTGCGTCTGGCGTCATGAATGAGTCATTCATTGCGTTCGGGCGACCCCGAGCGGCGGCCTGCGTTCATCCCGGGGGTACGGCCGGTAGAGTCTTCGCGGACCCGTTGAAACGCCAGCGGTGGTCTCGGTTGACGCTGCTGGCGAGCCCCTTCCCGTGCTCGCCGCTTGACGCATGGGGAGAGGTGGGCTGTGCCGAGCACCGGTGACGGCATGGCGGAGCGGGTCGACGAGCTGAACGCCGTGCTCGCCGACCTTGTCGGGGTCCTCGAATCGGCGTCCGGCACTCCGGGCCTGCTCGACGCCGTCTGCGGCGAAGCGGTCCGGGTGGTGCCCGACGCGGACCTGGCCAGCATCCTGGTGGTCCGCGACGGTTCGACGCAGACCGCGGCCTTCACCGACGAACGCGCGCGGCGCATCGACGACGCGCAGTACGCCGCGGGGGACGGGCCCGGCCTGCTCGCCGCGCTGACCGGCGAGGTCGTGCGGGTCGCGGTCGGCGAGACCGGGGCACGGTGGCCCGAGTTCGTCGCCGCCGCGAAGGAGCTCGGGGTCGGCAGCTACCTCGCGGTGCCGCTGCGCGTGGACGACACGCTCGTCGGCGCCGTCACGCTGTTCGGCTTCGGGGCCCACGGTTACCACGAGTTCGACACCAAAGTGCTGCGCCTGTTCACCCTCTGCGTGGAGACGGTCCTGCGCCTGACCCGCCGTTACCGCGAAGCCCGCGGCCTCGCCGACGAGCTCAGCAACGCGATGGAGAGCCGCGCGGTGATCGAGCAGGCCAAGGGCATGCTGATGCTGATCCACCGGGTGAGCGAGGACGCCGCGATGCAGCGGCTGATCGTGGAGTCGCAGCACACGAACACCAAGCTGCGCGACGTCGCGGCGCGGTTCACGAAGCGGATGAGCCGGCAGTAGGTCCCAGGGCGAACGCCGCCACCAGCGTCGCGTCGTTGAACGCCGTGATCCGGGCGATCCGGTCGCCGCGCAGCGTCAGCACCTGGACGCCGTGGGCCTCGTACCGCCCGTCACCCGCGGCCGCGTACTCCAGCAGTGCGGGCTGGCCGTTCGCGCGTGTCGGCGTCAGCCGCCACCTCCCCGGGCGCAGCACCCGGTGACGGAGGAAGCCGACAACCGCGTCGCGGCCGGTGAACCACGTCGGGATCGGGGGCATCTCCAGCTCGACGTCGGCGCGCAGCAGCCGTACCAGCGCATCCGGGTCGGCTCGGGCGAACGCGTCGACGTACCGGTCGAGCACCGCGCTCTGCCCGGCCGGTTCGGCCAGATCCGCTTCCATCGGGTTCGCCTGGGCCAGCCGGTCGCGGGCGCGGCGCAGCGTGCTGTCGACCGCCGCGGACGTCGTGTCGAGCATCTCCGCGACCTCCGCGGTGCGGAACGCCAGCACGTCGCGCAACGTCAGCACCGCCCGCTGCCGGGCCGGCAGCAGCTGCAGCGCCGCGATGAACGCCAGCCGGATCCCGGCGCGGCCGGTCACGACCGCCGCCGGGTCGAAGCGCCCGTCCGGGGCCGGCTGGAGCCACGGGACCGACGGCTCCGCGGCCGCCACCGCCACCCGGTGGTCGTCGGACGGCGCGCCCAGCCCCGACGGCAGCGGCCGCCGGGCGCGGGTTTCCAGCGCCGTCAGGCAGGCCGTCGTGGCGATCTTGTACAGCCAGCGCCGCACCGACGACCGCCCCTCGAACCCGGCGAACCCGCGCCACGCGCGCAGGTACGTCTCCTGCACGAGGTCCTCGGCGTCGTGGATCGAGCCGAGCAGGCGGTAGCAGTGCGCGAGCAGCTCCGGCCGGAACGGCTCGGTCTCCGCGGCGAAGTCGGGCATGGCTTTCAGAGCGTACGCAGTCCGGCGCCGCTGACCTGGTACTCCGCGGCGTCGCCGTCGACCACCTCGAGAACGGCCTTGGCGACCTGCTCCGGGGTCAGGATCGAAGGCATCTTCGCGACGAAGGTGTCGCGGTCGACGCCGGTGCGCGCGGCGTACCCGTCGACGCCGGCCGTGCCGAGGCCGGTCGCCGGGGTCAGCTGGGGCAGCAGCGTGGCGAACCGGAGGCCGAGGTCCGCGCGGTCCGACTCCTCCGTTGCGTACGCGCACAGGTACCGGATCGCGGCCTTCGCGCTCGCGTACCCGCCGCTGAGCGGTGAGCCGCCGATGGCCGCCCCGCTGGACATCGAGACGACCACGCCGCCGGGCGCGAGGGGCTGCCGCAGCGCGGCGCGCGTCCAGGCGAAGACGTGCCGCGTGTCGACGTGCCAGTTCCGGCTGAAGGTCTCCCAGGTCTGCTCGTGCACCGGCGCCAGGTGCGGCACGGCGCCGGCGTTGAGGACGAGCAGGCCGGGCCGGTGCTCGCGGAGCACGTCTTCGGCGAGGTTCTCCTCGGTGACGTCGGCGGTGACCGGGACGAACTTCGCGCCGAGCTCGTCGCGCACGGCTTCGAGGTCGCTTCCGGTGCGCGCGATGCCGACGACGGTGTGTCCGGTGGCGACGAGGGCGGCGGCGATCGCGCGGCCGAAGCCGCGGCCGGCTCCGGTGACAACGGCGGTGGCAGACATCGGGCTCTCCGGGGTGGTCGATGCGGTGTGGACCGGATCAAGACCTGGGGGAGCGCGGAAAACCGTCGCGAGGTGACTCAGGTCACACGGACTTGGCGGACGGCCGCCGGTGCAGCAGGTCGAACCGCGACCACATCGCCTCGGCCGCCTCGATGGACTCGCTCGTGCGCGCCGGGTCGACCGCCGCCAGCTGGGCGACGATCGCCTGGGCCAACGCCATGCCCGCGGTCAGGGACGGGAAGAACGTCACGCCCTCCGCCGGCACCATCAGCACGTGCTCCGCGGCGCTCGCCAGCGCCGGGCTGGCCGCGTCCGTGATGGCGAAGACCCGCGCGCCGCGGCTCTTGGCCTCGTTCGCGGCCAGGACCGTGCTCTCGTAAAGGCGCCAGAAGCTGATCGCCACCAGGACGTCGTCGGCGGTGAGCTTCGCGGTCTGGTTCGCGAGCTCCGCGTCGCCGCCCGTGACGGCGTGGACGTCGTAGCCCGCGAGCCGGGCGTTGTGCGCCAACGCGATCCCGACGGCCGCGTAGCTGCCGTCCGCGATCACCAGCGTGCGGCATGCCGCGGCGATCGCGCGGGCGACCTCGCGCAGCACGCCTTCGTCGAACCGCCGGTTCAGCAGGGCCAGGCTGTCGAGGTCCCGGCGCAGCGACGCCGAACCCGGCGAGTCGACCCCGCGGTGCTCCTCGGCGACCTGCGGCGCACTCAGTGACGACATGTACCGGGCCCGCAGCTCCTGCTGCAGCGCCGGCCAGCCGGCGAAGCCCAGCGCCTGGGCCGTGCGGGTCACCGTCGCGACGTTGACGCCGGCGAGCTGCGCCAGCTCGGCCGTCGAGCCGAAGGAGGCCCGCCTCGGCTGGGAGACCAGCACTTCCAGCACCGCGGCCGACTTCGGCCGCAGCCCGCGCTCGGGCAGCCGGTCCCGCAGCCAGCCCTCGAAACCGTCGTCGGTCTCCGTCACCTCGGCCCCTCTTTCGATCGCGTAGACCGTAACGCAGGGATGTCGTCCTGCAATGAACGTTGCAAAACTGCGAAAACGCAGTATACGTTGTCCGCACTCCCCGCCCTCGACGCTGGACACGGAAGGCGTTCCCCATGACGCTGCTGGCTCGACTGGATCGGCTCCCGCTGAGCCGGCCGCACTACAAACTGCTGCTCATCGGCGGCCTCGGGTACACCTTCGACGGCATGGACTCCGCGGTGGTCGCCTTCCTGCTGCCCAGCGCGAAGGCGGCGTGGGGCCTCGACAACGGCCAGCTCGGCCTGATCGGCTCGGCGACGCCGTTCGGCTTCCTCTTCGGCGCCGTCGCCGCCGGCCTGCTCGGCGACCGCATCGGCCGCAAGAAGGTCATGATGTACGCGCTGGCCTGCTACGCGCTGTTCTCCGTCATCGCGTCGTTCTCGCCCGACTACGAGATCTTCCTCGGCGCCCGGGTGCTGGCCGGGGCGGGCGCCGGCGCCGAAAGCGCGATCATCGCGCCGTTCCTCTCGGAGTTCGTCCCGGCCAAGCGGCGCGGCTGGTTCGTCGGCGCGCTCGCCGGGTTCTTCTCCTTCGGTTTTGTCGCGGCCGCGCTGATCGGGCGGTTCGTGGTGCCGTCGTTCGACGAAGGCTGGCGGGTCGCGCAGCTCGTCACCGCGCTGCCGATCGTGATGCTGCTGTGGTGGCGGCGCTCGCTGCCCGAGTCACCGCGGTTCCTGCTCGCCCAAGGCCGGACCACCGAGGCCGAAAACGTCGTCGCCAAGATGGAGCGGGACGTCGAAAAGGCCACCGGCGCGGCACTCCCGCCGGTGCCGCCCGCCGACGCCCGGCCCACGACCGAGACGCCGAAGGTCAACCTCTTCAGCGCGCTGAAGTTCCTGTGGAGCCCCGCGATGGCGCGCCGGACGGCGGTGATCTGGACCGTCTGGTTCGTGATCACGTTCTCCTACTACGGCTTCTTCTCGTGGATCCCGACGCTGCTCGTCGAACACGGGATCACGGTGACGAAGAGCTTCGAGTTCTCGATCATCATCTACCTGGCCCAGGTGCCCGGGTACTTCTCCGCCGCGTGGCTGTCGGAGCGGCTCGACCGCAAGCACACGATCGCGCTGTACCTCGCCGGTTCGGCGGTGAGCGCGTTCTGGCTGAGCCAGACGAGCGCGCCGTGGTCGATCACGCTTGCCGGGGCGGTGCTGTCGTTCTTCCTCAACGGCACCTACGCGGGTGTGTACTCCTACACGCCCGAGGTGTTCCCGACCTGGATCCGGGCCAGCGGCACCGGCCTGTCCAGCGCGTTCGGCCGGGTCGGCAGCATCCTCGCGCCGACGATCATCGGCCTGTCCTCGGCGAGCCTCGGCTTCGCCGGCGTTTTCGGCCTGACGACGGCGGTCCTGGCGGCCGGGGTGCTCTGCGTGCTCGTGTTCGGCCTGTCCACCGCGGGCCGGTCCCTGGAAGAACTGACCGAACACGGCGCCCCGGTGGCGACCGCGAAGGAGATGACGAAGTGAGTCTGTCCACTGTGGAGGATCGGGTGCGCGACGCCATCGGGGTGCGCCTGTTCACGGTGCTCGCCTGGGTCCCGGAACGCCGCGCGCTGCGGCGGGTGCACAGCAGCCACCCGGCGGAGTACCCGGTGGGCGGTGAGAAGACCGTCGAGGTCGCCGCGGGCTGGCTCGAGAAGTGCATCAGCGCGCAGCAGCCCTACTTCGGGCCGGACCGCGCGGCGGTGCGGGAGATCTTCGCCGACCACGACCTGATCGAGGGGCTCGGCTGCGGCTCGGTCATCAACGTGCCGGTGGTCGCCGACGGCCGGACGCTCGGGGTGCTCAACATCCTCGACGCGGAAGGCAGTTACGACGACGATGCGGTGGTGGTGGCCGAGTCGCTCGCGCCGCTGGCCGTGTCCGCCCTGCTCGACCTGGAGAAGGAGAACCAGTGACCGGATCCCTGCTGCTGCGCAACGCCCGGCTGCTCGACCCGCTGTCCGGCGAATACACCGAAGGCGACCTGCGCGCTTCGGACGGCCGCATCGTGGAGGCCGGGCCGGGCCTCGCTCCCGCCGACGTGCCGACGCTGGACGCGCGCGGCGCGGTCGTGCTGCCGGGCCTGGTCGACGCACACGTGCACGTGACGGCGTCGACGGCGGACCTGGGGTCGCTGCCGTCGTCGTCACCGTCCTATGTGGCCGCTCACGCGGCCCGCACGATGAGCCGGATGCTCGACCGCGGGTTCACCACGGTCCGCGACGCCTCGGGCGCGGACTTCGGGCTCGCCGACGCGCAGGCGGAAGGGCTGTTCCGCGGGCCACGGCTGCTGTTCTGCGGGCGCGCGCTGAGCCAGACCGGCGGCCACGGCGACAGCCGCACCCGCGGCGCCCACGCGCGGGACGACCACCCGTGCTGCGCGGGCCTCGGCCGCGTGGCCGACGGTGTCGACGCCGTTCGCGCCGCGGCCCGCGACGAGCTGCGCAAGGGCGCCCACCACATCAAGGTGATGGCGTCCGGCGGGGTCGCGTCCCCGACCGACCGCATCGACTCGACGCAGTACTCGGCCGACGAGCTGCGCGCGATCGTCGAGGAGGCGACGGCCGCGAACCGTTATGTGGCAGCACATGCGTACACCGCCCGGGCAATCAACCGGGCGCTGGAGCTGGGCGTCCGGTCGATCGAGCACGGCAACCTGCTGGACGACAAGAGCGTTTCGCTGTTCCTCTCGCGGGACGCGTTCCTGGTGCCGACCCTGGTGACGTACTGGGCGCTGAAGGAGGAAGGCCGCGAGCACGGCCTCCCGGAGCCCAGCTGGCGCAAGGTCGACGACGTCCTCGGCGCGGGCTTGGCGGCCCTGGAACGCGCGGCCCGCGCCGGCGTGAAGCTGGTGTACGGCACCGACCTCCTGGGCGGCATGCACCGCCACCAGAACCACGAGTTCCGCCTGCGCGCCGAGGTCCAGTCCCCGCTGGAGGTCCTCCGCTCGGCGACGTCGACGGCGGCGGACCTGCTCAACCTGACGGGCGAGATCGGCACGCTGGCCGTGGGCGCGCACGCGGATCTGCTGGTGGTGGACGGCGATCCGCTGGCCGACATCGGGGTGCTGGCCGAGCCGAAGCACTTCCGCCACGTCGTCCAGGGCGGCGACGTCGTCGCGGGCTGACCCGCGGCGGCTCACGACCGGCGCCGGCCGAGGCGGAAGTGCTCGTCGCGCCGGTCGGGGCCGCCCACGCTGACGACCAGCTCGCCCGCGAGCACCGCGTTGCCGTGGTCGAAGCGGGCGCGGACCGGGCGCTCGTGCGCCGGAAGCCGGCTGAGCGAGGCCAGCTCCCGCAACCGCCGGCCCGTGGCGACCCACACGAACGCGGCCACGGTCGCGGGCCCGGCTTCGTCGTGGCCGAGGAGCGTGGTGTCGCCGGTGTGGTCACCGAGCAGCAGCTCCGCCGGGCCGATCACGACCGCCGCCATGGCCAGTCCGGGGTGCCGGTCGAACGCCGCGGCCAGCTCCGCCCGGCCGTCGGCGAAGCAGGTCCGAGGTGGCGCGATCACCGCGTCGGCGCGGCCGCTCCCGTGGTGCGAAACCTCGGTGACGACCGTGCCGCGGCGGTGTCCGCACGTGAAGTGCCAGCTGTCATCGGGGGTCATCGTTTACTCCTCGTGGGTTGTCCAGTTGTTGTCACGAGGGTGGGTCACGCCGTTGAGAAAATGCTTTCGGCCTGTGGTTCCGCCGGTTGACAAATGATCAACGAAGATCGTCAACCAATGCGCTGACGTGGTGTTTCCGCCGCGACAATGGGAAAATGGGCGCGGAGGAGCAGGTGGTGAGCGCCCTTCACCACGGCGAAGGGGGTCGGGGTGGAAATCGGGTTCGGAATTCTCGGGCAAACGGCCATGCTGCTGCACGGGAAAACGGAGGTGAAGTGGGCCCAGCCGCGGTCGCGGCAGGTGCTCGCCGCGTTGCTGACCCATCCGAACCACCGGTTTCCCGTCGACGCGGTGGTGGAATGGGTGTGGGCCGACCACGAAAACGTGCCGCGCGGCGCCTTGGCGACCCTGCATCAGAACGCCGCGCACCTGCGCCAGGCGCTGCAGGCGAACCGCGTGCCGGCGCACGTCGGCGTCGGCAAGAACGGCTGTGTGGTGGAAATCGACCCGGCGCTGGTCGACCACGTCGTGTTCGGCACCGTGCTCGGCCGCGCGCGGGAGCTGCGTGACCGGGGTGACCACCACCGCGCCCAGGTCGAGGCGCAGGCGGCGATGCGGCTGTGGCGCGACGAGCCGCTGTTCGACCTGCGCACCCAGCGTGCCGGCGAGTGGCGCGCGCGGTGGTTGCGCAGCCAGTGGTTGCCCGCGAACGCCTTCCTGGTCGGCGAACTGCTCGCCGACGGCCAGGCCGACGTCGCGCTCGGCCGGCTGCTGGAGCTCGACCAGGCCCACCCGCTGGAGCTGAGCCTGGCGAAGCTGCGGCTACGGGCCCTCGCCGCGTCGGACCGGCCGGGTGAGGTGACCGAGTTCTACCTGGCGACGCGCCGGCGGTACCTCGAAGCGGGAGAGCACCGAGCCGCCGACGAACTGCGGGCCGTGCACGAGGAGGTGCTCGACGGCGACGGCGGCTTCCCGCGTCAGGTGGTGCGGGTGCGCGCGGAAGAAGAACCGGAACGTCCGGCGGTGTGGCACGTCCCGCCGGACTGCGACGAGCTCGAAGGCCGGGCCGGGCTGCTCGCCGAGCTCGACGCGTTCACCTCCGACTCCAGCGGGGCGCCGCGCCCGGGGGTCGTCGTGGTGACCGGGGCGCCGGGCGTGGGCAAGTCGACGGCGGTGGTGCGGTGGGCGCACCGGGCGCGGCGCCGCTTCCGGCACGGCGTCGCGCTGCTGGACCTGCGCGGTGACAGCCAGGCGGCGTCCGCGGACAGCGGTGAGGTCGTCGACACCTTGTTGTCCCTGCTGGACTTCCCGGTCGACCAGGTGGTGAACCCGGTGGCGCGGGCGGCGAAGCTGTCGGCGCTGCTGCGGCAGCGGCCGCTGCTGGTGCTGCTCGACAACGTCCGCAGCCGCGAGCAGGTCGCGCCGCTGCTGGGGGTGCTGGCCGCGTGCACGGTGCTGGTGGTGTCACGCTGGCGGCTGCCGTCCCTGGCCGCGACGGTGTCCCCGCCGGTGGTGACGGTGGCGCCGCTGGACCCGCCGGCCGCGACGGCGTTGCTGGAGCGCCGGATCGGCCGCCGCGCCCGGGAGGACCGCCTCGGCGTGGCCGAGCTGGTGCGCGTCTGCCGCGGCAACTCGCTGGCGCTGACGCTGGTGGCCGACCGGGCGCTGGCCCGCACGGGCACCCTGCTCCCGACGTTGGCCGGGCAGCTGCGCGACGCGGACATGTTGCTGGACCTGGGGCACGAGGAGCGGAGCCTGCGCGCCGCGTTCACGGTGTCCTACCAGGCTTTGGGGCCGGGCGAGCGGCGCGCGCTCGCGGTGATCGGCGTCCACCCGGGCGCGGAGGTGACGGCGGAAGCGGTGGCGGCGGCGGACGGCCGCCCGCTCCCGGCGGTGCGGCGGTCACTGGACGTCCTGGCGGCGGCGCACCTGTTGGAGCACCCCAGCGACCTGGACCGCTACCGTGTCCACGACCTCCTGCACGCGTACGCCGCTTCGCTGGCGGCGCAGCTGGAAGACGTCACAGCGGTGCGACGCCGGATGTTCGAGTTCTACTTGTTGATGGCCCGCGACGCGCACCGCGTGGTCTTCCCGCACAAACCGCCGCCGCAGCTGCCCGCCACCAGCCTGGCGTGGCCCGGAGCCGGGTTCGCCGGCGCGGCCCCGGCCCGGCAGTGGGTGGTGCGCGAGAAGAACCTGCTGGTCGAGATCGTCGCGGTGGCCGCGGCGGCGGGGCTGCCGGAGATCACCTACCTCCCGGCGCTGTTCACCGAGCTGTTCATCGAGAAGGGGTACTTCGCCGATGTGATCAGCTGTTTGACGACTGCGATCCGCAGTGTCGAGGAGGTTTTGCCCGGGGCGAGTGATGCCGCTCCGCAGTTGCGGCAGGTGCTGGGCTCGCATTTGAACGATCTCGGGGTCGTGCTGATGCACATGGGCGAGGAGCAGGAAGCGGAGAGCTATCTCCAGCGAGCCTTGGCGCTGGCGGAAGGCGACGGGTTCCCGTTGGGGCAGATCGTCTCGATGGTGAACCTGGCTCGCTGGCACCTGCGGGCCGGTCGCGCCCCGGAGGCCGCGGTGCGGTGCCGGCTGGCGCTGGAGCTGGCCTACGAGCTGGGTGAGCCATCGCTGTGCGCGGCCGCGGCGCACCGCCTGGCGAACGCGCTGGTCACGGCAGGCGGGTTCGACCAGGAGGCCTTGAAGCTCTACGCCGAGGCCCTGTCCTACCTGCGGGATTCGGACGACGTGACGGCGCGGCTGCAGATCCACACGGCGCAGGCGGCGCTGCTGACGGACCTGGGTCGCTTGCCCGAGGCGGACGAACAGTGCCGTCGCGCGTCGGAGCTGGCGCCGGGAAGCCTGAACCTGCCGTCGGTGATGAAGCTGAACACGGTGCTGGCCCGGCTGAGGCACGAGCAGGGCAAAGCGCGGGCCGCGCTCTGGTACGCCCACCGTGCGGTCGAGCTGGCGGACCGGGCCGGGCACGCCACCGGCCAGGCCAGGGCGTTGTCTACGCTGGCGGCCATCCTGCGCGAGCACGGGAACCGGACGGACGCGCGGGCGTTGTGGGTCCAAGCGGCGGAGCTCTACCGAGGGCGGGCCCGGGCGCGCCGGGCGGCGGAGGTCGACGAGGTGATCGCGGAGCTCGACGCGTCGGAGCCGCTGGTCCCCGCAGCCCGGGACGGGGAACGGGACACGGTGGCGATGCTGCCGCCGCGGCTGCGCCGGGAGCGTTAGCGGACAACCCATCTCGGTACTTCGTGAGTTCCTGACGTCAACGGGTCGCGACATGGGAATCCCGAATTCCCTTGCCCACGTTGATCATCGGTGCCGTGACTGTCCACAGTGGTCGACAAGACACCCGGATTCCCCATCGCGTCGCTGGTGTAACCGCGGACACAAATGGTCGAATCCGCGTCATGGTTTCCGGGCACCGCACTCGCACAGGGGCAAGGAAGGCAAGCCGCGCACCGAGCCAGGGGGCGAAGCACGCCATGACCACGATGCCACCACCCGGTTGGCGGTTTATCCGCCGACATCGATGTCGTTCGCTGGAAGCGGACCGTGTGATCAGCTGTTCCGGGGCGGCGATGATCTGGTGAGCGACGAGCACAGAGCCGCGCCTTCGCCGGATCCGATCCCCTCGGACGTCGTACGGCAGCTCGTGGCCGACTACGTCGCCGGCGAAACCATCGAAAGCCTCGTCGGACGCCATCCGTACAGCTACCGCCGGATCCGCACGACGCTCATCGACGCCGGTGTCACGCTGAGGCCGCCCCGGATTCCGTTGCCGCCCACTCCGCCCGGTCTGGTCAACGCGTATGCGGACGGGCGGTCGATCCGGCAGCTCGCCACCACTTACGGCATGTCGTACAACCAGACCCGCAACATCCTGCTCGCCGAGGGGGTCGAGCTCCGCCGTCGCGGGAAGCCCTGACCCCGGCTCGGGGGGGGGGGGGGGGGGGGGGGGGGGGGGGGGGGGGGGGGGGGGGGGGGGGGGGGGGGGGGGGGGGGGGGGGGGGGGGGGGGGGGGGGGGGGG
>NZ_JBVJON010000005.1:0-181724 GCF_055583145.1 Amycolatopsis sp. NPDC104819
CTCGCTCTCCTCCTCCTCTGCTGCGTTGCGGGCCGCTCATGGCCCTCCTCCGCTACCCCCCCCCCCCCCCCCCCCCCCCCCCCCCCCACGTCCTGGGCGCCCAGCGTCCGAAGCGTCCGAAGTGGACGGTCAGTGGGCGAAGGCGGTGAGGAAGCGGTCGCGGAAGGAGTCCATCTTCCACACCGGCGCCTGCGCGGCCGGGTGCAGGCCGTCGGTCCAGCCCCAGCCGGAGATCCGGTCCAGCACCTTCGGGTCCTTGGCGACGATCGTGATCGGCACGTCGTGCACCGCGCCCTGCGGGGTGACCACCGGCGGCTGGTGGTCGCCGAGGAACACGAGCACCAGGTTGTCGTCGCCGTAGTTCTGCACGAACGAGATCAGCGTCTTCAACGAGTAGTCGGTGGCGTCGCGGTAGGCGTCGCGGATCTTCGCGGGGTCCTTCCAGACCGACTCCGGCGCCTCGCCGGCCGCCGGCTGCGGAGCGAAGACCGAGCCGTCGCCGACCTGGTTCCAGTCGACGAGCCAGGGCCGCGGCGACCACGGCGCGTGGCTGGAGACGAGGTCGACCTCCGCCATCACCGGCTGCTTCCCGGCCTTCGCGAGCTCGTTGCGCTGCAGCATCGACATCGTGAACTGGTCGGGCATCGTGGCGTAGGCGTAGCCCGGCCCGTGGTAGCCGATGCTGCGGGCGTCGTAGTAGGCGTCGGGGTGGTAGAACTTCTGGCCCTCGGGCCAGTCCTTCGTGTGCGCGGGCACGTCCCAGACGGTCCGCCAGCCCGCGCGCTGGAACGCGCCGCCGAGGGTCAGCCGGTCACTGCCGAGCAGGTCGTTGTACCGCTGCTGGTTGTCGATCCACATCCCCGACTGCACGCTCGAGTGCGCCAGCCAGCTCCCGCCGCCGAACGTCGCGGACGACAGGAACGCGCTCTTCGCGCCGATGCCGGCGGCCCGCAGCTGCGCGGTGCCCGCGTCGAGCGTCGCGCCGATCTTCGGGGCGAAACCCGGGTCGTCGAGGGCGATCCGGCCGTAGCTCTCCACGAAGGTGAGCACGACGTTCTTGCCGCGCAGCCCGGTCAGCAGCTGGTCGCCGGGGGTGGTGCGGAACGCGTCCTCCGCGGCGATCTCGCCAAAGGGCCGCTGGTCCCGCAGGTCCGCGCCCACCTGGCGCAGGTCGCCGTAGGCCAGCGCGGCGGCGCTCTGGGCGGCGAGCGGCTGCCCCGGCGCGATCTCGACGCCGAACACCGAGCTGACGATCCAGATCACGCCGAGCACGGCGACCACGCGTGTCGCCCCGGTCCGGCGGCCCGCGGCGATCCGGGTCAGGCGCAGCATCGCGAGGACCATGAACACCATGACGGCGACCGCGAGCAACCCGGCGCCGACGAGCGCGGCGATCGTGCCCACCTCGCCGATCTGCCCGGCGAGGAACTCGACGCCGGCCTGGAAGAAGCTCCAGTCGTAGACCGGGTCGAACGGCTTCTCGAGCGTCGCGTAGAAGCCGGTGTCGAGGGCCTTCATCAGGGTCAGCAGCCCCAGGACGAGCCCGACGGCCACGGCGACGACGTTCCGCGCCCGCGGCGGCAGGACCAGCACGAACGCGGCGACGATGAGCCCTTCCACCGGCACGCGCACGAGCGCCTCCGCGGAGAAGGACGTGAGGTCGTCCGGGGCGAGCAGGCCGAACAGCACGAGCAGCGTGGCCAGCACCGTCAGGACCAGGCCGGCGAAGGCGTGCCGGCGCCGGCCGGGCCAGGGCAGCCCGAAGTCGGGCAGGGCGGACCCCGGGTCCGGGGAGCGGCGGCGGGCGAGCCGCGGCAGCGGCAGACCGGTGTTTCCGAGCATGCGGGCCTCACGTCGTGGTTCACGGCGGTGACCGCCTCCCCTGCGGCGGGTCCGGCGGTCCTCACCGGATATACGAGCCGGCCCGGCGCGCGGTTCAAGACGCGAGCGGCCGCGCCTTACCCGGGTTGGCGCCGTTCAAACCCGAATGCCGGGCTTTCACCCGGGAAAGGGGCGGGAATACCCACGACAGGTGAGTGCGTACGGCCGTTCGGTTGCGGGCCCGTTGCGCCGGTGGTCTCCTCGGGATGTCCGAAGATCGGATTTACCGATCTGGCCAAAAGCAGGCCGACCCCCGAGCGCGAAGGTGACCGTTGCCGCGAGGGCCGTTCGGCCGTGGCTGTGGTCGGATCGGTAACGAACGGCACAGTACCGATGGAGGCTTACCGATGAATCTGTTCGACAAGGCGAAGGAAGCCCTCGGGAAGCACCCGGACCAGGCCGACCAGGGTGTCGACAAGGCCGCCGAGGCCGCCAAGCAGCGCTTCGGCGACCACGCCGACAAGATCGACCAGGGCTCGGACAAGGTGAAGGACTTCCTGCACAAGCAGGGTGGCGGCCAGCAGGACGCGCCCCCGCAGTGACCTTCCGCCGGTGAGGCCCAGCCGTCCGGGGGAAAGCACGCTTCGCTCCCCCTCCGGCTGGGTACCACCGGCTCCGTGGTCGCCACCTATCTCGTCCCCGTCCGGACCGCCCTCATCCTCTTCCCGTTCCTCGTGCTGGCCGTGATGCTGCCGGCGGCGTTCGTCAGCTACCGCCGCCGCGGCCGGGCCGGCGGGTGGACGACGGCCGTCTTCTACGTGTTCCTCTTCTACCTGCTGGCGATCGCGACGCAGACGGTGCTGCCGCTGCCCGCCGATCCGGCCTACTGCGCGGGGCACACCTACGCGAGTTCTCCGCAGTTGCGGCCTTTCTACTTCGTCGAAGTGGTGTCGCAGCGGGCCCGCGGCCACTGGAGCCCCGGCGCCCTGCTGCACAACCCGGCGGTCTGGACCACGGCGCTGAACGTCGTCATGCTCGCGCCGCTCGGGTTCTTCGTCCGCTACGCGCAGCGGATGCGGCTGGTGCCGGCCACTTTGGTCGGTTTCGGCGTGTCGCTGTTCTTCGAGCTGACCCAGCTGACCGGCCTGTGGTTCGTCTACCCGTGCCCGTACCGGCTGTTCAGCGTGGACGACCTCATCCTCAACACCGCCGGTGTCGTCGTGGGCTGGCTGCTCGCCGGTCCGCTCGGCCGGCTGCTGCCGCCGCCGGCGCCGGAGCACGAGCGTCGCCGCTACGCCGAGAAGGTCACCTTCACCCGGCGGCTGTTCGCGCTGGCCACCGACCTGCTGGGGTTCGCCGCGCTGCTCGGGTTCCTGTTCGGCCTGCTCACGCTGTTCGGCGAGGACCTGACGCACCGCGACACGCCGGTCGCCATCCTGGCCCTCGTCTGGTTCGTGGTGCTGCCGGCGGTCACCGGATCGACCCCCGGCAAGCGCGCGATGCTGCTGCGGGTCGTGCGCCGCGGCCGCCGCCGGGCCGGGCCGATCGCGCTGCTGGTCCGCAACGGCATCCTGCTCTCCCCGCTGTGGCTCGGCTGGCTGGTGCTCGACCTGGACCACTGGGACCTCGGCGAGCACCCCGAACAGCTGCTCCTGCCGGTCGCGCTGGCCGTGTCGGTGTTCGTGGTCGGCGTCTGGACGCCGCTGGCGGTGCTGCTCGACAGCGAGCACCGGGCACCCTACGAACGGCTGACCCGCACGGTCGACGTCGCCATCGTGCCCCCGGCCCCGGAGCCGCCGAAACCCGCTTCCGAGCCCGTTCCGGCCGAGGTCCTTAAAGGACGGTGAGGGACCACCGCGCTGCCTCGGCCGGGCCGCGCTGGTAGATTGCGCACTGGAGCAGGTTGAGCCGCCAGCCCGCGTCCCTGATCCCCTCACCCAGGAGTTTTCCATGACCACCGACGCCACGCGGCCCCGGCAGCGGTTCTCCGGTGACGGCTGGTCGCTGGACATCCACGAGGCCCCGGACCTGAGCGTGTACACCCTGCGCGGCGAGTTCGACTTCGCCGTCTCGCCGAAGCTCGCGGAAGTGTTCCCGCCGGAACCCGGCGCCGGCCGGGTCGTCGCCGACATGACCGAGGTGGAGTTCTGCGACTCGAGCTGCCTGCAGGCGCTGCTGCGGCTGTCACGCGGGCTGCGCGCGGCCGGCGGCCGGTTCGCCGTGGTGACGACCGTGCCGGCCGTGGTCCGGCCCATCGACCTGCTTGGCCTCGGCGACGTCATGCCGGTGCACCCCACGCTCGACGCGGTGCTCGCTTCCTGGGGCGCCGAATCATGACGACTTCCGAAACCCGTGTCAGCGGGGCCGGTTCCGGGCATGAAGAAGGGGAGGCCTTTCCCCCGGGGCCCGGCACGGCGAAGGAGGCGGACGTGAAACTGCGAGCTATCCGGCACGAGCTCGGCATCTCCGCCGACCTCACCGAACTGGCCAAGGTCCGGTCCTGGGTCCGCGCCGTCCTGTGCGACCTGCCGGCCCACGTGGTCGGCACCGCCGTCATGGTCGTCGACGAGCTGACGTCCAACGCGCTGCGCCACGGCCGCGCGCCCTACCACGTCCGGCTGCTCCCCGGCGCCGCCAAGCTGCGGATCGAGGTCGACGACGGCGCCGGTGAACCCGCGCGCCGCCGGGCGCCGTCCGACCACGGCGGGCGCGGACTCCTGCTGGTGGAGCGCTGCGCGGCGGCGTGGGGCCAGCTGCGCCGGCCCACCGGCAAGACGCTGTGGGCCGAGCTGCCCACCGAGCCCGGGCCGGTCCATGGCTGAGCGCGTGCGCACGGCGCCCGCCGCCCCCGTGGTCGTCGACCGGGGCTGGGAAGCCGCGCCCACGGCCGCGGTCGTCGCCGACGGCGCCGGCGTGGTCCGGATCCTCAACGAAACCGCGCGCGAGCTCTTCCCCGGCGCCCGGCCCGGCTCCCCGCTGTCCGGCACGGTCGCGGACTGGCTGGCCGACGCGCACGAGGCGTCGGCCGACGAGGTCGTCCGCGGCGAAGTCGGCGAACGGGCCTTCGCGGCCCATCCGATCCCGCACGGCGACGCGACGACGTGGTGGCTCATCGAAGAGACCGACGTCCTGGCGGCCCGGGAGTCGCTGGCCCAGGAACAGCGGCGGACGGCGTTCCTCAGCGACGCGTCCGCGGCCCTGCTGGGCTCGCTCAACCTCGAACGCTGCATGGAGGTCGCCTCGCGGCTGGCCGCGGAGCACCTCGCCGACGCCGCCCTCGTGCTCGCCCCGACCACCGGCGGGAGCTTCCCCGCCGTCACCTGCGTGCGCGGCGGTGAGCCGGCGCGGTCCCGGCTGGAGATCGACCCGGACGAGCTGCCCGGGCTCGGCGAGGCCCTGCAGGGCTTCCCGCCGGTGCCTTCGCGCTGGCTCGACCCGGACGCCGCGCCGGGCTGGGTGCTACCCGGGGACTTCGGGCCGGTCGGCTCGATCGTCGTCACGCCGCTGCCCGGCCACGGCGTCCCGGCGGGCGCTCTGGTGCTGCTGCGCCGCGGCGACCGGGCGTCGTTCACCGACCAGGAAGAGCTCTTCGCACGCCTGTTCGCGGCGCGGGCCGGCGCCGCGATGTCGGCGGCGCGGGTGTTCGCGCAGCAGGCATCGATCACCGACACGCTGATGCGCGAACTGCTCCCGCCGACCCTCGAACAGCTCGGCGGGGTCGAGTTCGCCGGCCGGTACCGCCCGGCCCGCGACGGCGAACGGATCGGCGGCGACTTCTACGACGTGCACCCGGTCGTCACCACCGACGGCGAAGAGGCGCTGGCCGTGCTCGGCGACGTCTGCGGCAAGGGTCTCGACGCCGCCGTGCTCACCGGGAAGATCCGCACCACGCTGCGGGCGCTGCTGCCGATGGCGGGTGACCACCACCGCCTGCTCGACCTGCTGAACCGGACGCTCGGGGACAACCAGGACGCCCGGTACGTGACACTGGTGCTGGCCTCGGCCCGCCGCGAGGGCGCCACCGTCCGGCTGCGCGTCACCTGCGCGGGACACCCGCCGCCGCTGATCGCGCGGGCCGACGGCCGGGTCGAGGAGGCCGAAAGCCGCGGCAGCCTGATCGGCGTGCTGCCGGAGATCGAGTCGGTGAGCGCGGACATCACGCTCGAGCCCGGCGAGACCTGCCTGCTCTACACCGACGGAATCATCGAGGCGAAGGGCGGCCCGCTGGGCGAGGCCATGTTCGGCGAGGAGCGGCTCCAGGAGATCGTCGCCGAGTGCGCGAACATGCCCGCCGACGCCGTGGTCGAGCGGGTGCAGATGGTCGCGTCGCAGTGGATCGGGCGCGGCGCCCACGACGACATGGCCGTCCTGGCGATCACCGCGCCACGCGGGCAGCACCTGGCCGCGGTCGGCGGCCACAGTCGCGGGAGGTACACCGCATGAGCACCGCGACCCGCCCGGCCGGTGTGGCCGGGCTGGCCGAACGGCTCTGGGACGCCGTCACGGCGGGGGACGAGTACGCCGCGGGCGACGTCGTCGTCCAGGCGCTCCGCGACGGGACGGACCCGGAGAGCGTGCTGCTCGACGTGATCGGCGCGGTGCAGCGGCGCGTCGGTCAGGAGTGGGCGGCCAACCGGCTCACCGTCGCGCAGGAGCACGCGGCGACCGCGATCAACGACCGCGTCATCGCGACGTTCGGGTACGTGCTGCGGCGGCCCGAGCCGCACCTCGGCCGTGTCACGGTCGCGTGTGTCGACGGTGAGTGGCACGCGATGCCCGCCCGGCTGCTCGCCGAGGTGCTACGGCTGCGCGGGTTCCACGTCGACTACCTCGGCGCCCAGGTGCCCGCCCCGCACCTGGTGGCGCACCTGCACCGCACCGGGCCGGACGCGGTCGCGCTGTCCAGCTCGATCGCCACCCGGCTGCCGACCGCGCACGCCACGATCACCGCGTGCCAGGCGGCGGCCACCCCGGTCATCGCGGGCGGCGCCGCCTTCGGGCACGACGGCCGGTACGCGCGGCTGCTGGGCGCCGAAGCCTGGGCCCCGGACGCTCGGACGGCCGCCGACCGGCTGACCGAGCCGCTCCCCCGCCCGCACGGCGCGCACCAGCCGCTCGACGACCTGCCGCACCTGGCCGACCAGGAGTACACGCTGGTCACGCGCAGCTCCAGCCGGCTCGTGAAGGCAGTGCTGGCCGGGCTGGAGGAGCGGATCCCGGCCATGCGGGCCTACACCGACCAGCAGCGCCGGCACACGGCCGAGGACGTCGCGCACATCGTCGAGTTCCTGGCGACGGCGTTGTACGTCGGCGACGCCGAGCTGTTCATCGGCTTCCTGACCTGGACCGCCGGCATCCTCACCGCGCGCGGTGTCCCGGCCGCTTCGCTGGTGCCCGCGCTGGATCTGCTGGAGACAGAGCTGCGCGACTTCCCCCGGGCCACCGGCTTCCTCCGCGACGCGCGCACGCACCTGGCGGACGCGGCCGCCGGATCGGGGCTGTCGGCATGACGAGCGCGTTGAACTGCACCTGGGACGTCCCGGACGCCACCACGGCCCACGTCGTGGTGGCGGGCGAGCTGGAGTTCACCACGGCGGCGCTGCTGCTGAAGCTGGTGACGGACCGCCTGGCCGAGTACGCGGGCGTGCGCGACGTGCACCTCGACTGCGCCGGGATCACGTTCTGCGACTCGTCCGGGCTGTCGGTCCTGATCCGCGTCCACCGCGTCGTCACCACGGCCGGGGCCCGCCTGCACCTGGACAACCGGCAGCCGTCGCTCGACCGGCTGTTCGTGCTGACCGGAACGGCGGCGTACCTGACCGGCGAGTCCCCGGCGGCCCGGGCCCGCGTCGACTCCTAGGCGTCCTTCCTGGCCAGCGTCGAAGGCCACCAGATCCGCCGGCCGACGTCCACGGTCAGCGCGGGCACCAGCAGCGACCGCACCAGGAACGTGTCCAGCAGGACGCCGAACGCCACGATGAACGCGATCTGGGCGAGGAACAGGATCGGGATCACCGCGAGCGCGGAGAACGTCGCCGCCAGCACCACACCGGCCGACGTGATCACCCCGCCCGTCAACGACAGCCCGCGCAGCGTGCCGTCGCGTGTTCCCCTCGTCAGTGCCTCTTCGCGCACCCGCGTCATCAGGAAGATGTTGTAGTCGATCCCCAGCGCCACCAGGAACACGAACCCGAACAGCGGCACGACCGGGTCCGCGCCCGGGAAGCCGAGGACGTGGTTGAACACCAGTGCCGACACGCCCATCGTCGCGGCGAACGACAGCACCACCGTCGCGATGAGCAGCAGCGGCGCCAGCAACGACCGCAGGAGCAGGGCGAGCACGGCGAAGATCACCAGCAGCACGATCGGGATGATCAGCTCGCGGTCGTGCACCGACGTCTGCTGCGTGTCCAGCTGGATCGCCGTCGGGCCGCCGACCTTCGCGTTCGCGCCGGGCACCGCGTGCACGGCGTCCCGCAGCTTCCCGACGGTCGCGACCGCCGCTTCCGAGTCCGCCGGATCGTCGAGCACGGACAGGATCTGCACACGGCCGTCGACCACCTTCGGCTTCCCGTCGGGGCCCGGCAACGGCAGCGACTGCGCCACGCCGGCCGGCTTCGCCGCGGCGAGCACGGCGGGCAGCGCGTCCGCGTCGGCGATCGTGATCGCGGGCGCGCCGAGCCCGCCCGGGAAGTGCCGGCCGAGGACCTCCTGGCCCGTCCCGGACTCGACCTGGGTGAGGAAGACGTCCGACTGCGCGGTGCCGGACGCCTTGAGCTGCGGCAGGAACGCGACGCCGATGCCGAGCACGAGCGCCGTCACCACCCAGACCGCGCGCGGCCGCCGGCCGACCAGCCGGGCCACCCGGCCCCAGATCCCGGACGTCTCGGGGTGCGGCGAGCCGAGCGCCGGCTTGAACGGCCAGAACGCGCCGCGCCCGCACAGGGCCAGCACGGCGGGCAGGAACGTGATCGACGCGAGCAGCGCGGAGCCGATGCCGATGGCCGCGACCGGGCCGAGGCCCTTGTTGGAGTTGAGGTCGCTGAACAGCAGGCACAGCACCCCGAGGATCACGGTGCCGGCCGACGCGGCGATCGGTTCGAGCGTCGCGCGCCAGGCGAGCTTGAGCGCGTCGAACCGGCTCGGGGTGTCGCGCAGCTGCTCGCGGAAGCGCGCGACGGTCAGCAGCGCGTAGTCGGTCGCCGCGCCGAACACGAGGATCGAGAGGATGCCCTGGCTCTGGCCGTTGAGCGCGAGGACGTCGTTCTTGGCCAGCAGGTAGACGACGAGGCTCGCGAGCCCGAGCGCGAACACCGCCGACAGCAGCACCAGGAACGGCAGCAGCGGGCTGCGGTAGACGACGATGAGGATCAGCGCGACCACGCCGCCGGCGACGAGCAGCAGGATGCCGTCGATGCCGCCGAACGCCTTGACCAGGTCGGCGATCTGCCCGGCCGGCCCGGTGACGAGCACGGTGAGCCCGGCCGGGGCGCCGGTGAGCCGCTCGCGGACCTCCTTGACGACGTCGGCGGGGTTGCCGTCGGCGAGGATCGGCACCGCGAGCTGCACGGCCTGGTCGTCGCGCGGCGCGTTTTCGGGTTTCCCGAGCGGGCCCACGACGCCGGGCACGCTGCCGAGCTCCCGCGCCTTGGCCTCGAGGAACCGGCGGTCGTCGGCGGTCAGGCCGGTCGGGCGCTCGGCGACGACGGTCGCGGGCAGCACCTGGCGGGAGCTGAACGCCTTCTGCTCGTCGGAGACTTCGGTGGCTTCGGCCGAGCGCGGCAGGAAGGCGGCGTTGTCGTTCTTCGCGACTTCGCTCAGCTTCCCGGCGAAGGGGCCGCCGAAGCCGCCCAGCCCGAGCCAGGCGATCACCAGGAGCGCGGGGATCAGCCAGCGGAGGCGGCGCGGCTTCTCGTTCATGGTCGCTAAGGTCCTTTCGTGGGCGGACACGCCCAATTGTTCAGCAGGCTGAACATTCTGCACGACGACCCGGAGTGACGGTGAGCACAACCCCCGAACCCGACCTGAGCACCTGGCCGACCGGCCGGCTGCTCGCGGTCGCCGCGCGGCTCGTGGAGCAGCGCTGGGCGGCCGTGCTCGCCGAAATGGGGCTCACCCACGCGGGGCTGATCGCGCTGCACGTCCTGCGCGACGGCCCGCTCCCCCAGCGGACGCTGGCCCAGCGCTGCCAGGTCACCGACCAGACGATGAGCCGCACGCTCGACCGGCTCGCGAAGGCGGGTTTTGTCACCCGGACGGCTGACCCGGCGGACGCGCGCCGGCACCTGACCCGGCTCACCCCGCGCGGCCGGACCGTCCACGACCGGGCGGTGCGCGCCGAACCCGCGCTGCTCGGTGGGCTCGGCGAGGACAGCACCTTCCGCGCCGGCCTGCTGGAGTTGATCACGCGGCTGTCCGCGGAGGATCGAGACCAACCGGTGACCTGAGCGGCCCCGCCCAGGCCGCGGGGTGTGCGCGCGGCACCACTATGTGTTTGAGGCCCCAGTCGAGCTCACCCGGGCGATTCACTTCCCGCGGGCCTGGGTAGCTCTTCTTCCATGTGGATCGCGGTGAGCACCCCAGTGGCCCTCCTGATCGCAACCGTCCTGATGGAGCGGTTCGAGCGACGATGCACGCTCACGCCCGCCACGAAGGGCGAACCGGCCGAGCTGCCGGCTTCCGGCGCTCTCGACTAGCCGTCCTTTGTAGACAGCCGGACGACGCTCCCCCTCCCGCGTCGCCTGACCACCTTGATGTGATCCACGTCTCATTCCTCCCCGTCGAGAACCCCGGGGTCACCCCGCGGCGACTGACGAAGCAGATCCGGCCGACTCCGGATCGAGGGAGGAGAACACCATGCGCACCAAAGCCGCCCGCACGGTGACCGGACTGGCCGCGGCGGCCGGGCTCGTCACGGCGGTGAGCATCGGGATCGCCGGCGGCGCGTCGGCGGCGCCGGGAACCGCGGAGGGGACCATGACCACCACGAACCAGCCGGAGCCGCCGAAGGGCGCCCGGGCCACCGTGCAGGTGAGCCCGAACCCGACAACGCAGCGCGGCCAGGAAGTGACCATCACCGGCAGCTGCGGCGGCGGCACCGGGCTCAAGTCGGTGCTCGGCGGCTTCCCGGAGCACCCGGCACTGGAGAACATCCGGATCGTCGACGCCGGGCCGGACCACTTCGTCGCCAAGGCGACCGTGGCGCAGCACATCGGGAACGGCGTCGGCCCGGTCTTCGTCGACTGCGGCGGCGAGGCGGGAGTGACACTTCTGGTGACCCACGTCTGACCCGGCCGGGCCCGCTCACCGGGAATCACCTCCGATGAGCGGGCCATCCGGGCCGATTCCGCGGAATTCAGCAGGTCTTCCACGCGAAGTGGTAAATCGTGTCCACGCTCGCGTGTTCGGAATCCATTTCGATGTAACTCGCGCCCGAGGAGGTGCCCGCGTCGGCCCGCAGTTCCGCATTGATGTTCAGGTTGCGGTCCTCACCGCAGGGCGCGAACACGAGCTCGGCGACGTCGGTGACGTCGGTGGCACGCCACACGCCGTGGAACGGCCCGGGGAAGGTGTGGCGCACCCGGGCGGTCGGCGACGTCCCGGCGAAGTAGTAGTTGGCCTGCTCGAGCGCGCTCGCCCCGCTCTCGATGTGCGCGAAGCCGCGGTACTCGGCCGAAGCGATCGCGTACGTGAATCCTTGGGGCACATGGACGAGCACGTTGATCTGGCAGTTCTTCCGGGCGTCGAGCGCGGAGGAGCCGCCGCCGGCCTTGGCGGTGAAGTTCGAGTAGTGCACCGTGAACGCCGTGTTGTCCGACGCGACGTCGGCCGAGGCGGTCGCCGTGCCGGCCGGGCAGCCGGACCCGTTGATGGTCTTGATGTCGAGCGTGATCCTTTGGTCGGGAGCCGAATCCGCCACGGATTCGACGGGTGCGGCGACGGCGGACAGAATCATTCCGGCTACGACCAACATACCAAGCATGACGCTCCTCCAAATGGGCCACGGTGCCTTTTGATCACGATGATCGAGCGCGGAACGGATCGTAGCGCGATCGCAACCTTTTCGACGGCCACTGAACGGAGTAACACGGCGACCCGGCGTGCGGGAAATCCATTTCCCGCTCATTCATCTTTCACCAATGGGATATTGTGAAAATCGGCGTCTCAAAACTGGTCTGGACCAGTATCGCGCCGGAGCGAAAGCGGCGGGGTCGAGCCGGCCAGCAGCGCCTCGGCGTCCAGCGTCGCCGCGCCGCTCCCCCGCTCCGCGAACCGCCGGGCCACCAGCGCGCCCGGCTCGGCGACGTGGTCCGCACGCCCGGACAGGAACGCCCACTCGTG
This sequence comes from Amycolatopsis sp. NPDC104819, assembly GCF_055583145.1. NCBI lineage: Bacteria > Bacillati > Actinomycetota > Actinomycetes > Pseudonocardiales > Pseudonocardiaceae > Amycolatopsis > Amycolatopsis sp. NPDC104819. Next base: position 12,163 of record NZ_JBVJON010000005.1, read on the forward strand.
CTCGTCGGACCCGAAGTACAGCACCGTCCCGAACACCTCGCGGAACCGCCGCCACGACGCGCGCAGCGTCTCGTTGCGCCACAGCGTCGGGCAGCCGGCCTGGCAGGTCACCACCCCGCCCGGGGCCAGCACCCGCAGGCACTGGTGGAGGAAGTCCGTGCCGTACAGGCGGTTGTGCTGCGCTTCGGGGTCGGTGTTCTCGTCCGGCAGGTCGATCACGACCACGTCGTAGTGGCCTGCGGGCGCCGCGGCCAGGAACGCCCAACCGTCCGCATAGGACACCCGGACCGGGCCCTCGCCCCGCGTCGCGAGCGCCAGCTCCTCGGCGGTGTAGCCGTAGGGCAGGTGCTCGGCGCAGGCCCGGACGGCCTGCTCGTCGATGTCGACGTGGTCGACGTGCGTGGCGCCGGCGTCGACCGCGAGCTGACTGGCGACCCCCTCGCTCGAGCCGATCACCAGCACCCGCCGCACCTGGTCGGCCAGCAGCAGCGCGGGCACCATCAGCGCCTCGTGGTACACCAGCTGGCTCGCCTCGGTGCTCTGGCGCTCGCCGTCGCAGAAGAGCGAGACCCCCTGCGCGGTCTTGCCGATCAGCACCTCCTGGTACGGCGTGCGCGCGTCGAACACGACGTCGCCGACCGCCCAGACGCGGGTGAGGCCGGCGCCGACCGGCTCGTGGATCGAGGGCATCAGCGTTCTCCCCGGTGGACGACGGACAGGTGGACCGAGCCGGCGTCGAGCGCCTTCGCCAGCAGCCGCAGCGCGTGCTCGGGGTCGGCCCGGTCACCGCAGGTGAACACGTCGGCGAAGAGCGATCCGTGCTCGGGGTAGGTGTGCACGGACGCGTGCGACTCGGCCAGCAGCGCGATCACGGTGGCGCCCTGCGGCGCGAACCGCTTCGCCACGACGTCGACGACCGTCGCGCCCGCCTCCGTCACGGCCGCGCGGAGCAGCTCGCCCAGCCGAGAAGCGTCGTCGAGCAGGCCCGGGTCGATGCCGTGCAGCTCGGCCAGGACGTGCCGCCCGGTGAACCGGCCGATCTCAGGCATCACCCCACCGCCCGACGCAGTACGTGCGTAGCGGCTCGATGCCGTTGAACGCCACCGACGCGTAGCTGGCGGTGTAGGCCCCGGTGCCGGGCAGGTCGAGCCGGTCGCCGGTCCGCAGGGCCAGCGGCAGCTCGTACGGCGTCCGCTGGTAGAGGACGTCATCGCCGTCACAGGTCGGCCCGGCGAGCACCACGGGCCCGCTCGGGCCGCCGGCGTCGACCGGCTCGAACCGGTAGGCGATCGCCTCGTTCTCGGCCTCGGCGAGCCCGTTGTACCGGCCGATGTCGAGGTACACCCACCGCCGCTCGCCCCGGTGTGCGACGAGCACGACCTCGGTGCGCAGCAGGCCCGCGTCCGCGACCAGCACGCGTCCCGGCTCGAGCAGCAGCTCCGGCCGTCCGGCCGGGAAGTGCGTGTCGAGCGCCGAGGCGATCGTCGCCGCGTACGCGGCCAGCGGCGGGACGGCGGTGCGGTGGGTGGTCGCGAACCCGCCCCCGAGGTTGAGCCGCGTCAGCACGACGCCTTGGGCCGCGGCCTCGGCGAACAGCTTCGCCGCCGTCGTGATCCCGATCTCCCACGCGGTGACGTCCGGCTGCTGCGACCCGACGTGGAAGGCGATCCCCGGCCGCAACCCCAGCGCGGCCGCGCGCAGCACCAGGTCCAGGGCCTCGGCGGGCTCACAGCCGAACTTCCGGCCGAACGGCGTCACCGAGTCCGGCGCCTCGAACACGACCCGGATCGAGACGGCCGAGCCCGGGGCGTGCCGGGCCAGGTGGTCGACGTCGTCGGGCGCGTCGGAGGTGAACTCGCGGACCCCGCGTTCGAAGGCGAAGGCGATGTCACGGGGTTTCTTGATCGGGTTGCCGTAGGCGAGGTCCGCCGGGTCGGCGCCGCGCTCGAGGCACAGCGCCAGCTCGGCGGGCCCGGCGACGTCGAAGCCGACCCCGGCGGCCACCAGCGCGTCGAGCACCGGCGGCGCCGGGTTGGCCTTGACGGCGTACCGGATCAGCGCGCCCGGGAACGCCGAACGGAACTCGCGCGCCCGCACCGCGACGGCGTCGGTGTCGACGACGAGGCACGGAGTCGGCGGATCCCGGTCCTCGAGGAACCGGCGAAGGGGTTCGGCGCACACGGCGCCAGTCTCGCAAACGGCGTCAGACGAACCGCCACAGGTGGTCCGGTGACCCGTTGTCGTCCCACTGGGTCACCTGCGCGCCGTCGGCCGTCGACTGCTGGTCGACGGCCATCACCTTGCCGCTACGGACGTTGACGAGCTTGGACCAGCCGCCGCCCGCGTCGACGATCCGCCAGTTGTGGTCGGGGGTGCCGTTGTCCTGGAACTGCTGGACGTGGGCGCCGTTGTCGAGGCTCTGGTCGTGGACCGCCAGGACCTTGCCGCTGTTGCGGTTGACGATCCGGACGGTCCCGTCCCCGTTCTCGACGACCGCCCAGAGGTGGTCGGCCGTGCCGTTGTCGCTCCACTGCGTCACCTCGGCCGTGTCGGCCAGCGACATGTTCGACACGGCCAGCACCTTGCCCGAGCGCTGGTTCTGCAGCTTCCGCCACACGGTCGTCGACGCCGCCGGGCGGGTCAGCAGCGCCAGGTAACCGCCCGCCACCGGGCGGGCCTGGAAACCGCGCTGGGTGGCGTCGGCCACGACGTACCAGTCGCTGAACGGGACGCGCTGCGGCGTGGTGTTTGCGTAGCTGTAGACGCCCTCGACCAGCGTGGTCCGGATGTTCGGCTGGTCGGTGAGCCACGCGGCGGTCCACAGCTCCCAGTCGGCCTTCGTGTAGTTGTTGCGCGGGTCGAGCAGCACCCCGTGGGCGCTCGCGCGGCCCTGGTACCAGGCCGCCTCCTGCGTCGCGACGCCGAGCGGGACCAGGTCGAGGCCGAGCACGCGGTCGGCGAAGCCGTTGTACTTCAGGCTCCAGGTGCCGGGCTGGTCGTAGGCCAGCTTGAGGTGCTGGTTCGACGGGTCCTGCGCCAGCGTCACCCACTGGCTGACGTAACCGCGGGAGACCGACCGGTACCGCTGGGCGTCGGCGGTGTTGCCGGTCGCGGCGGCGATGATCCCCATCGCGCCGACGCCGATGATGCCCTTGAGCGCGAGGTTGGCGCTGTGGGCGATGAACCCGGTGAAGTCGTCGGTCTGGTTCTGGAAGCCCGGGTCGAGGGTGGCCGACGAGGTACTCGGCCCACTGCCGCAGGATCCGGTAGTGGGTGTTCGCGAAGGCGGCGGCGTCGGCCGAACCGAGCCGCTGCACCAGCGCGGCGGCCATGATCAGCAGGTTGGCCGACTCCTCGACCGGCATGCTCTCCTCGTTGCCGTCGTTGTGCCCGGTCGCGTCCGGGTAGTGCGTGCCGAGGTCGTGTTCGGCGTACTGCATCGGCCAGCCGCCGCGTTCGGCGTAGTCGAGCAACGGCTCCAGGACCAGCCGCAGGTAGGCCGGGGAAAGGTAGAGGTAGGCCGGGAACGCCGGATAGGTGACGTCCACAGTGGACATGTTGCCGTTGGAGGAGATCTCCTTGAGGAAGCCCCACGGCGCGCCGCCGCGGTCGACCAGCTCGGTGCCGCCGAACGCCTGCCGCAGCGCCAGCGCGCAGATCCCCGCGTAGTGCTCGCCGGTGGTCCCGCCGCCGGCCGCGGCGACGGCGTCGTCGTGCAGCCGCCGGTCGATCGCGGTCGCGGCGCTCAACGCGCTCGCGTAGTCGTCGGCGAACCAGACCGCCATGTCCTGCCAGCTGCCCCAGTAGTGCGTCCACCAGGGCCGCAGCTCGGCGCCGAGGTAGCGCACGGCGGGCGTCCGGACGTGCCCGATCGCCAGCGTGAACGGCGCCGACGTGCCACCGGCGGCGATCGTGCCGAGGTCCTTGTTGAAGGCGAGCACCGGCCAGCGGTCGCTGATCGCGCGGGGCTGGGCGGTGTCGCTGGTGTTGGCCAGGGTTCCTTGGCCGGCGGACGCGGCGCGCACGACGGTGTCCTGCCCGATCTGCCAGCTGACCCCGGACGCCGGCGCGGCCAGCACCAGCGAGCCCCAGCTGGCCTGGTCGCCGTTCTCCTGCAGCACACCCGGGCTCGCGGGCGTGCAGCTCAGCAGCGTGTAGCCGCTCGCCTGCTGCCGCGTCCAGGTGACGGGGGTCGAGGTGTTCCCGTGCACCCATTCCGCCGAGGTGTCGAAGTGCAGGTCGACGGCGTGGGCGCGGCCGTCGGCGCTGGCGGCCTGGAGCGTCACGTAGCCGAACGGGACGCTCTGGCGCTGCAGGTTCGCCGGGTCGACCGGCGAGAAGAACGTGACGGTCAGGTTCACCCCGCCGCCGGTCAGGACGTAGGTCGAGCGGGTGCCGGTGACCTGCAGGCTCACCTGCGTCATCGGCGTGAGCGCGGGTCCGCTCGGCAGGGCGGGCTGCCCGGCGAAGACGTAGGCGGCGCCGTCGATACGGGCGAGACCGCAGAGGGCGGTGATGTGCCCGGTCCAGAAGCTCGACCAGGTGCCGGGGAGGTTGTCGGCGGGCTGCCAGGTGGACAGGTACGGCGAGCGGACGATCAGCGGCGTCGCGGGCGGCCGGATCGGGCCGAAGGTGCCGGCGGCGGCCGCGCCGCCGGGCAGCCAGAGCGCCGCGGCGACGGCGGCGGTCGTCCCTCCGGCGAGCCGGAGCAGGTCACGGCGGGTCAGGTGATCGCGTTCTCGGACGGACATCGGTGTCCCCTTCCACGGCGGCGAACAGCGCAGCCCACTTTTACATCGTTGGTACAACGTTGTAAATCCGCCGATGGTCGGTCCGGGAAGGGCCACCGGACCACCGGGTCCGCAGGTCCGGTGGCCTTTTCGAGCCATCGGCGGGGTCGCTCCGCTCGTCTTGCCGAGCACCCCGGCTCTCCCCCGCCGATGCGGCAAGATCGGGCGCATGTACACCGACCTCGTCTTCACCGGCGGGCCGGTCTTCACGCCCGGCGGCCGGGCGGGAACGGTCGCCGTCACCGGCGGGCGGATCACCGCCGTCGGCGGCGACCCGACACCCCTGATCGGCCTGCGCACCGAAGTGGTCGACCTGCGCGGCCGGCTGCTGCTGCCCGGGTTCCAGGACGCGCACGTCCACGCCGTCGGCGCCGGGATCGAGCTCGGCCGCTGCGACCTCACCGGCGCCACGACGGTCGCGCAGTGCCTGGACGCCGCTTCCCAGCCGCGGCTCGAGTGGCTGACCGGCAGCGGCTGCTCGACGACGTCGTCGCGGACCGGCCGGTCGTGCTCATCAACCGCGACCACCACGGCGCGTGGCTCAACGGCGCGGCGCTCACCCGCGCCGGGATCACCGGCGACACCCCGGACCCGCCCGACGGGCGCATCGAGCGCCGACGGTGTCGCGACCGGCGTGCTGCAGGAAGGCGCGATGGACCTCGTCACCCGCCTGCTGCCCCCGAGCGCGCAACGGCTGCTGCACTCCTACGGCGTCACCGCGTGGCAGGACCCGCTGCTCGGCGAGTACGGCGGAATGCTCTGGTGGGACCGCGGCCGCGGTGCCGACCAGCTCCCAGACCTGCTGGACCGCCGGGAATCGTTGCGCCGCAAGGGGTTCCCTGCCCGCAGCGTCAAGATCATGCTGGACGGCATCGCCGAGAACCGGACCGCGGCCCTGCTGAGCCCGTACCGGTGCGGTGACCACAGTGGACTGAGCTTCGTCGACCCGGTGGCGTTGCGCGAGCACGTCACGCTCCTGGACGCGCACGGCTTCCAGGTGCACTTCCACGCGCTCGGCGACCGGTCGCCGGCACCACCTCGCGCACGTGCAGGTGGTGCACCCCGACGACGTCCCGCGGTTTCGGCGGCTCGGCGCGACCGCGACGATCCAGCCGCTGTGGGCCGTGCACGAACCGCAGATGGACGAGCTGACCATCCCCTTCCTCGGCGCCGGCCGGGCGGCGTGGCAGTACCCGTTCGGCGCCCTGCTGCGGTCCGGGGCCACCCTGGCCGCCGGGAGCGACTGGCCGGTGAGCAGCCCCGACCCGCTGCAGGGCATCCACGTCGCGGTCACCCGCACGCCGTACGGGGAAGCCGTGCCCCCGTTCTTCCCGGCGCAGCGGATCGGCCTCGGCGCGGCGATCACGGCCTACACGGCGGGTTCGGCGTACGTGAACCACTTCGACGACACCGGCTCGATCCGGCCGGACCGGCGCGCCGATCTGGTGGTGATGGACCGCGATCCCTTCGACGGCCCCGAAAACGAGATCGGGGCCGCGAGGGCCGAACTGACGTTCATCGGGGGCCGGTGCGTCCACGGGCCATGACGGCCGGTTCCGGCTCGACGGTCACCCGCGGGCGCAGGGGCAGGTTCTCCAGCCCGTCGACGTCGAGCACCAGGAACCAGTGCGCGTTGGCCGGAATGTGGATTTTGAACATCGGTGTGGTGGCCACCCCGCCGTGCATCCGGTAGTACTGCCGGCGCCGGTATGCCTGGTAGTTGACCGCCGTCAGCAGCCTGACGTTGGCCATCGCGTCCAGGCGGACGGTGACCACCGCGTCTCTTCGCACCTTCCCGAGGTCGAACACGTTCGCTTCCATCTTTCGTCCCTGCTTCCACGCGTGGGTTCTGAGTTGGGTCGCGGGCAGCGCGGAGCACGCCGCGAGCACACGACGGAGAGGAGGTTCGGGACGGGACCTAACCGGGGCCGGTGCCCGGTTCGCACGCTCGCCAGAGCGGGTGGAAGTCACCGTGCGACTGCGCGAAGCCCCTGCCGGAGTGGGGAGCGAAGTCGGCGGTCAGGAAGGCGGGCGGGGTCGGGGAGCCGCCGCCGACGGTGGCATCGGCGGGAGTGGGGCTTCGCGGGGCCGGCGGGGTCTGGGGAGGGTGGTTCTTCTTTTTCTGGAGCGGCTGCGGTTTGTGGAGCGGCTGGGCTCGGGTTCCGGCTTCAGCTTCGGCCGCGTTGGGTCCGGTCGCGCGGGCTTTGATGGCCGTGGTCTGGCGGGCGGATTCCGCGGACTGGGGTGAATCCGGGGCTGCCGCTTGGGGTGCGTGCTGAGGATTCGCCTCGCGGGTGGGTGCGAGCGGTTGATCGGGGGTGGGGCGCCCGGCGGGCGGGGCGGTTGTGCCGGGGTGGGCGCCATCGTTGCCGGCGGGAGCCACGACTTCGGTCACCGGGGCGACGAGGTCGGTGACGGGCTTGACGATCGGGGCGGTCACCGGGGCGACGAGGTCCGTGACCGGCTTGACGACGGGCTTCGCGATGTCGGTGATCGGCTGCAGCACCGATCCGACGGTGCGCGCCACGGGTGCGACGGCCTGGACCACGGGAGCGGAGATGGGCTCGACGAGGTGCGCCACCGGCTCGACCACCGGTGCTGCGGCCTTGACCACCTGCGCAACCGGCTCGACCACAGGAGCGGCGGCCTTGACCACCCGGGCCACCGGCTCAACCATGGGAGCAGCGGCATCGACCACCCGCGCGACCGGCTCAACCACTGGCTCAACGGTCTTGACCACTCGCGCCACGGGCTCAACCACAGGCTCAACGGACTTGACCACTCGCGCCACGGGCTCAACCACTGGCTCAACGGTCTTGACCACTCGCGCCACGGGCTCAACCACAGGCTCAACGGACTTGACCACTCGCGTCACCGGCTCAACCACGGGCGCAGCAGTCTTCATAACCTGCGCAACCGGCTCCGCTACAGGCGCGGTGGCCACGCGCGCCACCGGCTCGACCGCCGAGGCGGCAGTCTCGACGACCGGCACCACCGGCTTCACCACGCCAGACGCGGCCTTCACCGGCTCAACCACAGGCGCCGCGGACTTCACAACCCGCCCCACCGGCCCAACCGCCGAAGCAGCAGTCTCGACCACCGGCTTCCCCACATCACCCGCAGCCGTCACCACCGCAACACCGGCCGGCGGCGAAGCCCCCGTCGCCGCTTGCGCGTGACCGGACACCAGCCACGACAGCAACCACAACCCCGCCACGGCCCCGGCCAGCATCAGCAGCCGACGCGCGGTGGTGGTCGCGTCGCTTGCCCGGGTCACGTCAGGGAACCTCCAGAGGCGGGAGCAGACCTGGGACTTACCCTCCAACGCCCCCGGTCACACCCACGCTACGGCTCCACAGCGTCTTCCACTCGTCCGGACCATCAGCAAGCCTGAGTAAAGACTCCAGTCGGCGGAGCCCGGTACCCCAGTCGCCACGACCAGGTTGATCAGGGTTCCTGAGCGTGGTGCATCAACGCACCCAACGCCGTGATGCCGTGCTGGAGGCCTTCGCGGAACGTCGCGCGCTGGCCGGGGCTCAGGTCCGCCAGCAACGCGTCCTCCACCTCCGCGACCGCCGGCGCGCAGTCGGCGAGCAGGCCGCGGCCGGCTTCGGTGAGGCCTGCCAGCAGCACCCGCTTGTTGCCCGGCTTGGGGGTGCGCGCGATCAGTCCGCGCTTTTCCAGCGCTAGCACCATTTCGTGCATGGTCTGCGGCCGCAGGAACGACCGGCGCGCCAGCTGCGCCGACGACAGCGCGCCGCTGGCTTCGAGGACCGTCAGCGCCGTGTACTGCAGCGTGGTCAGGCCGAGCGGCCGCAGCGCGTCGTCGAGCAGCGCCCTGACCACCAGCTCGAGCCGTTTGACCAGGTAGAGGGTCAACGGCGCGCCGGCGGGCTGCTGCTCCGCGGTGGTGCTCACGCCGCCCATCATGACACGCGGCGGCCGTTATGCTGCGATCATGGACCACGCTCGGCAGACCCGCGTGCGGCAGGCGTTCGACACCTTCTTCGCCCCGCCCGGGCCCCCGCCGGAAAGCCATGTCCTCGACCTCTTCCACCGCACCGCCGAAACCGTGCCCGCGTACCGGAAGTTCCTGCGGGAGCACGGCATCACGCCTGCGGACGTCGCCACGATGGCGGACTTCCGCACGCTGCCGCTGGTCGACAAGGCCGGCTACCACCGGAAGTACCCGCTGCCCGAACTGTGCCGCGACGGCACGTTCGCCGGGCTCGACATGATCGCCGTCTCCTCCGGCTCGAGCGGGCACCCGACGATCTGGCCTCGCTCGCTCGAGGACGAGCTGCACGTCGCCCGGCGGTTCGAACAGGTGCTCGTGGACGCCTTCGACGCCGGCGAGCGCGGCACCCTCGCCGTCGTCTGCTTCCCGCTCGGCACCTGGGTCGGCGGGCTCTTCACCACGGCGTGCGTGCGTCACCTCGCGGCCAAGGGCTGCCCGATCACCGTGGTGGCGCCGGGCAACAACAAGGCCGAGATCCTGCGGGTGCTGCCCGAGCTCGCGCCGCACTTCGAGCAGGTTGTGCTGCTGGGCTATCCGCCGTTCGTGAAGGACGTCGTCGACACCGGGCTCGCCGAAGGCCTCGACTGGCCCGCGTACTCGGTCAAGCTCGTGCTCGCCGGTGAGGTCTTCAGCGAGCAGTGGCGGGACCTCGTCGCGCGGCGGGCCGGGATCGCCGACCCGGTCCGCGACATCGCTTCGCTCTACGGCACCGCCGACGCCGGGGTGCTCGGCACCGAAACGCCGGTGTCGGCGGGCATCCGCCGGTTCTTCGCCGACCACCCGGACCTCGCCCGCGAGGTCTTCGGCGACGCGCGGCTCCCGACGCTCGTGCAGTACGACCCGGCCAGCCGCTTCTTCGAGGTGCACGAGGGCACGCTCGTCTTCACCGGCGACGGCGGCATCCCGCTGATCCGCTACCACATCGCCGACGACGGCGGGGTCCTGCCGCACGACGAGCTGCTCGCCTACTGCGCCCGCCACGGCTTCACGCCGCCGCCCGGGCCGGAGCTGCCGTTCGTGTACGTGTTCGGCCGGTCGCTGTTCACCGTCTCGTTCTTCGGCGCGAACGTCTACCCGGAGAACGTCACCGTCGGCCTGGAGCAGCCCGGCATCAGCGACGTGGTGACCGGGAAGTTCGTCATCGAGGCGGTCGAGGACGCCGACCGCGACCGGCGGCTGCGCATCACCGTCGAGACGGCGCCGGGCGCCACCGCCGACGCCGCGCGGATCGCGGAGTCCGTGCGCGCGCAGCTGTGCCGGCTCAACAGCGAGTTCGCGCACTACGTCCCGCCGGAGCGGCAGCTGCCCGACGTCGTCCTGCGGCCCGCCGGGGATCCCGAGTACTTCCCGGTCGGCGTCAAGCACCGCTACACGCGGCCGGCCTAGGCGCGGGCGAGCTTCCGGAACCGTTCACGGCGTTCGCCGGCCGAGGAGCCGTCGGCGATGTCGTCGTCGAACCACGAGCAGAGCGCGGCCCACAGCTCCGCGCGGGCGGTGAACTCCTCCTCCGTCACCAGCGCGCCCTCGAACTCCGCGATGTCGGTCACCAGCTGGTCGAGCCGCTGGTCGCAGAGCCGCACGTACTCGCGGACGACGACGTTGGCGTCGAGGCCGGTCTTGCCCCGCGAGCCGGCCGCGCCGCGCAGCTGGGCGTGCAGCCGGTCCTCGCTGTAGAGCGGGAACCCGCTGATCGAACCCGGGTACCCCGAGTCGGCCGACCACTCGCGGAACGCGCAGATCGCCTGGTAGCGGGTGTACCAGTCCTGTTTCCCGGTGGCCAGCCGGGAAAGCTTCCGCCAGGCGTCGCGGTCGGCCGAGCGCCAGCGGTCGAGCGTCCGGCCGTCCGGCCGCGGCCCGGGATCGAGGGTGCGGACCCGCCAGAAGTGCGCGCGGCACGCCGCGATCTCGCCGACGAGGTGCCGCACGTAGCTGACCTGCTCCCAGACGTGGGCGCGCTGCGGCCGCAGCGGGGCGGCCCGGTCCGGGGAGAAGGTGACCATCTCGAAGACGCGGAACAGCTCGTGCCCGCGCAGCGCGGCGAGGTCGGGGTCCTCCCCCATCACCCACGAGCGACGCTCGGGCAGCCGTCCGCTGTGGCTGATCGTCGCGGCGTGGTAGAGCTCGCGGATCGCGCGGCGCGCCACTTCGTCCCGCGCTTCGCCGGTGAGACGCGGGTTGCGGGCCCGGTCGCGCAGATCCCGTTCCCCGCGGGGACCAACTTCGAGCATGGCGACGGCGTAGACGCTCGCCGCGTTGTAGCACTCTTCCCACGACTTGCGCCCGCCCGCGGCCTCGACCGTGACGTCGAGCCTCTGCGGGTCCGGCGGCCAGCGCCGGTCCGGGCAGACGTCGGCCAGCTTCACGCGGCTGTGGGGGTAGGCCGGGCGGGGTTCGGGGACGGCGCCGGACATCGGCTCCACGTCGGCCATCGCGCGCCGCACCACCGTCCAGATCAGGGACAGCTCGAGCGCGCGGTTCGTCAGCTGCTGCCAGCTGCGGGTCCAGCGCCGGCCGAACCGGCGGTAGTCCTCGAGGAGCCGCTCGATCTCGTACTGCGAAAGCGCGCCCAGGTACGACCGCATCTCCGCGGCCCGCTGGTTGTACTCGGCCAGCTGCTCCGGCGTCGCCTCCTGGACGACCAGTTCGCGCGCCGGCACCCGCAGCACCCGGCGGTGCAGCTCGAGCCGCTTCTCCCGCGGGATCGGGTACGGCCGGGTCCGGACGTCGAGCTCGACGTACCGGCGGAACCGCAGTTCCAGCGCCGCCCGCAGTTCGGCGCGGCGCAACGCCCGCGCGTCGTCGGGCGCGCTCGCGGTCGTGCGCCGCACCCACCACGAGCCGGCCACGGAGTCGCCGTGGCCGAGCACCAGCGCGTGCCGGTACCGGGCGATCAGCAGCGCGACGTCCCGGCCGCGGCCGGCGTGACGCGGCTGCCGCGCGAAGTCGGGGCCGATCCACCAGCGGGCGAGCGCCGGCTTTCCCCGGCTGCAGACGGTGATCACGTCGTCGTAGGTGGCGAGCGCGTCGAGGTGCAGGTCGAGCTGCTCCTGCAGGGCCGCGATCTCGAGTCTGATGTAGACGTTCGACGGGTCGAGGCTGACCGCGCGGTAGTACTCGGCGAGGGCTTCGTCGTAGCGGCGGTAGGTGACGAAGTGGTTGGCGCGCTGGTAGGCATCGAAGAGCTCGTAGGGGATCTTCGCGTCGCGCCAGGCGGCCCAGTGGATGTTCGTGCGCACGTAGGCGCTGCGCGGGATGACCAGCGCGGCGACGGCGTTCGCGGCCCGGTGCAGCACCCGCGGCCAGTTCTCGTCCTCGATCACCAGCGGGCTCGCCGCGAACCGCGGGACGCGCACGAGCTCGAGGATCAGCTGGTAGCGGCCCGCGGTGTTGCCCGGCCGGACCGTGCCGGTGACGGTGAACGCGGCGGGCGGCTGCGCGAGCCGGATCAGCTTGGTGGCGGCCTTCCACCAGCCGTCGGCGGCGTCGCCGGCGTGCTCGACGATCTGGATGAAGTCGTACGAGCTGCCGACGCCCGGGACCGGCGTCGGTGTGTAGAGGCGAGAGTCGTTGAGGAACCGCTTGAAGGTGGCGGTCAGCTCGACGGCGGAATCGATCTCGCGGTCGTGGCTGTCCGGCGCGCGTTCGTCGACGAAGAGCCGGATGTCGATCTGGTTGGCGCGGAAGGCGGCGGCTTCGAGCCGGGCCTTGCCGACGAAGTACAGGGTGAGGACGGCGGAGACGACCACGACGGACGTCTGCAGCACGGTCCAGGTGATGATGCTCGCGACCTTCGGGTCGCGGACGAACGTCCAGCTCTGGAAGAACGGCAGGTAGGGCACGACGGCGAAGCTGACGGCGACGAGCCCGGCCGTCACCGCCGCGAACCACCACCTGATCCGGTGAGCCTTCGGCAGTTCGGCTTGGTCGAAGCCGGCATGTCGTCGCGCGGGCACCGTCGATCACCCCCTCGTGTCGCCAGGTTACTCGCAGAGGGGGTGCGTTTCGTTACGGCCCGTGATCCGCGACGTCGGCGATCACCTGGGCGTGGCACAGCAGAGGGGCACACCAGCAGCCGAGCCGCTTGCCGCGCAGCTCCGGCAGGAACGCGAGCAGGTCCGGCCGGGCGAGAAGGTGCTCGCGGTACCGGGCGAGGACTTCCTCGCGGGTGCCGTCTTTGCCGGGCCGGAACGGGCTGGCGAGCTTCGAGCCGGCGAGGTGCCAGCCGCCGCGGTGCATCGCCCGCCCGACGTAGACGACGTCGGCGTAGTCCGGGTCGTCGCGGTGGCCCTTCAGGTTGACGACGGTGGTGCCCATGGGCCCACCATGGCATGGCGGCCGGTGGTTTTCCCTGCTGACACGACGACTTGTGGTCGGCGACCAGCTCATCCAGGCGCCGCCGAGCCCGAATCAGGACCCGGGCCGAGTCCGGGCCCGTAAGCTCGGCCCGCGTCGGCAGCACCGCCATCAGCCCACCCTGGCACGGCGGCCGATTTCCCCTACCGATCCGAGGCCTGGTGATCCGCCACCAGCTCGTCCAGCCGCCGCCGAGCCCCGGCCGGGTCCGGGCCGGTCAGCTCAGCCCGCGTCGGCAGCACCGCCGTCATCCCCCACGCCCGCCCCCGCGCCCAGGTGGCGTCGTCGACGTCCAATGCCGCGCGAAACCTTCGCCGCCCGGCCGCCGACAGCACCGACCACACCACGATCAGGTCGCACGCCGGGTCGCCGACCGCCATCGTGCCGAAGTCGATGACCGCGCTGAGCCGGCCGTCGCGGGACAGGAGGTTCGCCGGGGCCGGGTCGCCGTGGATCCAGACCGGTGGGCCGTCCCACGGCGGGGCCGCGCGCGCCGCCTCCCAGACTGCCGCCACCGCCGGGATGTCGATCAGGCCGGCCAGCGCTTCGATCCGCGGGGCGAGCCGGGCCGGGGCGATCGCCGAGTCGCGTTCGTCAGTCGTCGAGACGCCGCGAAAGCCGTTGCTCCACTGGGGTGGCGGGCCGCCGGCGGTGTCCGCCCGGCGCAACGCGGCGAAGAACCCCGCCAGCTCCTCGGCCGGGTCGGCCACGCCGTCCGGGTCGAGCGACTCGCCGGGCAGCCAGCGCAGCACCGACCACGGGAACGGATAGCCCTCCCCCGGTTCGCCCTCGGCCAGCGGCACCGGGACCGGGAGCGGCAGCTCGGGCGCCAGCTTCGGCAGCCATTCCTGCTCGCGCGCGACCTGCCCGGCCCAGCGCCCGTACCGCGGCAGCCGCACCGCCAGGTCCGGTCCCAGGCGGAACGTCGCGTTGTCCACGCCCTGCGTCGGCGCGGGCTCGACCGGCAGCCCGGCCCACCGCGGGAACTGTGTCGCCACCAGGCGCCGGACCACCGGCGCCGTGATGGTCGCTTCGTCGGACGACAGGTCTCCGGTGGCCAAGGCACCCCTCACGTCGGTGTGGTCGCGGCCGATCACACCGGGTCACGGCGCGGCTGTCCACCGAATTTGCCCGCGCTGGTCCACCTAGTGCAGATGCACTATGCTTGAGGTCCTGGTTGAACCGTCAGCCGCCGCTACCCGATGAAAGGGTGTGCCGCGATGGTTCCCGAACCCCGCCCGGCCGACCACGATCTCACCGGCGCCTGGGTCAACGCCCACGGCGACATGTCCCTGCGGGTGGTCCGCCCCTCGCGCCGCAGCGTCGTGGTCGAGGTGGCTGGCGAAATCGACCTCTCCACCGCGCGCCGGCTCGACGAAGTCCTCCAGTCCCGGATCCGCAGCCAGGTCGAAGAGGTCGCCATCCACCTCGACGGCGTCACGTTCTTCTCCGTCGCCGGGCTGAACTCGCTGCTGCGGGCGCAGCTGCTCGCCGACGCCGCGGGCGCCCGCCTCGCCGTCAACCCGGGGCGGTCCCGCGCGGTGCTGCGGCTCTTCACGTTGCTGCCGATGGACTTCTACGGCGTGATGAACCCCCGGCCGGTCGGCTGACCCCGGATCACGAAGGCGTGCCGCGGCCCAGCCGCCGGACGGCTTCGACGATCACCGTGTTCGGCGAGCCCGGCCATCGACGCCCGGTCCGCGTAGGCGGAGAAGGCCAGGATGGCGGTGCCGGGGCTGCACCGCGCGATCTCGCGCGCGGCTCGCGCGCCGCCCCCGCCCGGCATCCGGACGTCGAGGACCGCGACCGCCGGCCGGTGGCGCTCGGCGAGCCGGATCGCCTCGTCGGCGTCGCGGGCGACCGCGACCACCGCGATGTCCGGCTCCTCGTCGAGGACCCTCTTGAGGACGTCGCGGATCATCACGTCGTCGTCGGAGATCAGCACGCGCAGCTCGGTCACGGTTCGAGCCCCGTCACGTCGGGCAGCATCGGCACCCCGGGCGACGACCGTGCCGTCGCCCGGGGTGCCGGCGACCGACAGCCAGCCGTGCGCAGCGCGTTGGTCGCGAGCTCGGTGACGACCAGCAGCACGTCGTCGACGACGGTGCTGTCCGCCCAGGCGAGCAGGGTGAGCCGGGCGAACCGGCGCGCTTCGGCGAGTCCGCCGGCCAAGTCGGTGAGGGCGCACTCCGCGCGGGACCACTGGTGCACCCGCATCAGCCGATGAGGCCCTCCCGGCGGGCGACGGCCACCGCTTCGAGCTTCGACCGCGCGCCGAGCTTCTCCAGCACCCGCTGGACGTGGTTGCGCGTGGTGTTGCGGGAGACGCCGAGGCGCCGGCCGATTTCGTCGGTGGTGGCGCCTTCGGCGAGCAGGTCGAGGGTCTCCCGCTCGCGCACCGTCAGCCCCGCGCCGGGCGCGCTTCCGGTGAGCTGGTCGAAGACCCCGGGCAGCAGCTCCGGGTCGAAGACCACCCCGCCGGCGGCCACGTCCCGCACCGCGGTCTCCAGCACGCCGAGCTGCGACGACTTGAGCAGGAGCCCGGCCCCGCCCGCCTTCGCCACCTGCACGGCGATCGCCGCGGTCGCGTCGCCGGTCAGCACCAGCACCCGCGCGCCGCCCGAGCCGAGCTCCGCGATGACACCGAGGGCGTCGCCGTCGGAGAGCCACCGGTCCAGCACCACGACGTCCGGCTCGTGCGCGCGCGTGTCGAGGACGGCTTCGACCCGCGACCGGGCGCGGCCGACCACGGTGATCCCGTCGGCGCGGTCGAGCGCCTGCTGCAGCGCCTCCGCCACCATGTCGTGGTCCTCCACGAGGAGGACGCGAACGGGACGGGGTGCGTCGGGGCTGCTCACGGGGATCCCTCGCTGGACGGCGGCTGCCGGCGCATCTTAGGCGCTCCGCGGGGTTCCTTCCTCCGGTGTGGACGCCGCTCAGAAGCCCGGGGAACTCGGCCGCAGCAGGCCTTCGGGCCCGGTCACCGGCAGCCGGCCGACGAGCTCTTCGTGGTCGCCCGCCGTCCGCAGCACCGGCGGGCGGACCGGCCCGGCCGGCGGGGTCGCGGAGCGCAGCCCGTCGAGGAACCGGACGACCGCGTCCGCGGGAGGCACCACGTCCCCGCCGAGGTACCCGAGCACCTCGGCCGTTTCCCCGCCCGCGGGCTCGGCGACCGCCGCCCAGCCGTGCACCTCGTGCCAGACCAGCGCGAGGTCGTGGTCGTGGTCCGGCCGCGCGCGGTCGAGGGCCACGTAGCCGGAGCTGGGCACACCGAAGTCGAGCGAACACGATTCGAAGCCGACTCCGGCGGCCTTCGCGACCCGCCCGAGGTAGGCCCGCAGGCCGCGGGCGAAGTGGTATTCGGTGTCCTTGCCGAAGTCCATGAGCTTGTCCACGGTCGTGCCTCCCGGGCCGGTGCGCTGCCCGGATACCCGGTGCCGGCGCGGTTACACGCTCACTCCTCGATCGCGCCGCCGACGGCACGCAGGTGCGCGCGGAAGGTCAGCGCCGGGTCGGTTTCCCGCGCGGCGAGGAAGTCGCGGAAGCGGACCTGGTCGCGCAGCGGCTCGCCGGCGCGGATCCGGTCGGCCTGGCGGCGTTCGGTGTCGCGGATGCCCTCGGCGAGCGTGAACAGCTCGCCGGCGCGGGCGAGCGGGACGAACAGGACGCCGTCGTCGTCACCGAGCACGAGGTCCGCGGGCCCGATCCGCCAGGTGCCGACGACCGCTTCATCGAGTCCGCCGTCGACCCGCGGGCCGAGGCTCAGCGGGCCGGTCGGGAGCGAGCCGAGGCTGAACACCGGCAGGCCGATGGCGCGGATGTCGGCGGTGTCACGGTGCAGCCCCCAGATGACGACCCCCGCGAGCCCGGCCGCGCGGGCCTCCAGCACCACCAGGTCGCCGACGCAGCTTTCGTCGAGGCGGCCGCCGTTGTCGACCACCAGCACCCCGCCCGCGGCCGCGTTCTCGAACGCCTCCAGGAAGACGTCGACACTGCCGACGTGCCGGGCGGGCACGGCCGGGCCGAACAGGCGGCTGCCCGGTTCCACCGCGCGGGTCGTGGCCGGGGCGCAGCGGACCGGGAGCCCGGCCCGGATGCACGCGTCCGCGAGGTGGGCGGTGGTCAGCGTCTCGAAGCGGGTTCTGAGGTCGTCCATGCCGACCAGCTAACCACCGTTCCCGGTTTCGGCGGTCACCCAGGCCAGGTATTCGGCGCTGCCGCCTTCGACGGGCGTGGCGATGATCTCCGGGAGGTCGTAGCCGTGCAGCTGCCCGAGCCGTGCGGTCAGCGCGGGCACCCGGGCGGCGGTCGTCTTGATCTCGACGCGCCACTCCTGGTCGCTGCGGACCTCGCCCTCCCAGCGGTAGACGCTGGTCACCGGGCCGACGATCTGCGCGCACGCCCCCAGCCGTTCCGCCACCGCCGCGGCGGCCAGTTCCCGGGCCGCCGCTTCGGAATCGGTCGTCGACGTCACGATCACGTGCTCTGCCACCATGTCCGCGAGGCTACCGGCGCAGGCGGGCCATCGCCGCCGCGCCGAGCAGCGGCCCGACGGCGAGCAGCGGCACCGCGGCACGCCAGCCGACGGCGTCGGCCACCAGCGGCAGCAGCTGGATCGTGCCCGCGCTCAGCAGGAACCCGAAGGCCGTCATCGCGGTCAGCGCGGTGCCGACGTAGCGCGGGTCCGCCGTTTCGGCGAGCGCCGCGGAGAACTGGCCCGAGTCGGCGATCACCGCGACACCCCACACGAGCAGCACCGGCAGCAGCAGGCCGGCGCCCGCCGCCGGGTACGACAGCAGGGCGCAGCCCGCGCTGACGAGCATGGCCGCCGTCGCGACCACCACGCGGCCGCAGCGGTCGGACAGGACACCGCCCAGCACGCAGCCCGCCGCCCCGCACAGCCCGATCACGGCGAACGTCGTCAGCCCGCCGGGGCCGCCGGTCGCGGCGAGGTAGGCCGGCAGCCACGCCCACAGCGCGTAGAGCTCCCCCATGTGGCCGAAGTAGCCGAGGCACACCAGCCGCTGACGGCGGTCGGCCGCCATCCGCAGCAGGTGCCGCGGCTGCCACGGCGGCGCCGGCGCCAGGTCCGGGCCCGGCCGGACGAACACCGCCGAGATCACCGCCCCGGCCGTCGCCAGCGCGGCCGAGCAGAGCAGAACGGCTTGCCACGGCAGGGAAGCCGGCGCGGACCGCAGGCTCGGCAACGCCGACCCGACGGTCAGCGCGGCCAGCAGCACGCCGAGCGCGAACCCCCGCCGCCGCGGGAACCACGACACCACGACCTTCATCCCGACCGGGTAGACCCCGGCGAGCGCGAATCCGGTCAGGAACCGCAGCGGGACGACGGCCCCGTGCGCGCCGGCGCACCACGGCAGCACCGCCGTCGCGCCCGCCGCCAGCAGCGCGCTGCCCGCGATCAGCACCTGCGGCCGGACGCGGTCGGCGAGGTTCAGGGCGGCCGAAACCACCGCGCCGCAGGCGAAGCCCACCTGGACGGCCGCCGTGAGCAGGATGGTGTGTTCGCGCGAGAGGCCCCATTCCGCGCGCAGCGCCGGAACCACCGCGGACGCCGAGAACCAGACGCTCATCGCGCACACCTGCACCGCGGCGAGGAGCGCGAGCTGCCGGGCGCCCGTCGTGGGCCGCGCCGGCGCCGGCCGGAGAGTGATCACCGGTCCTACTTGCGCTCACCCGGCGATGCGGGTCAACGCCCGGTCACGCCTCTTCACCCCATGGGTGGGAAAACTTCTCACATCCTGGGCTCAGGTCGTGGGCTTCGCGCTCGTCGAGGTCGTCGGCGTGGTGGTCGTGGTCGGGGTGGTCGTGCGGGTCGGCGTGGTCGTCCGCGGCGGGGTCTTGCGCCGGGTCGTGGCCGGCGGGTTCGTGTGCGGGGGCACGACCGTCACCTGCGCCGGCTGCGAGTCCTCCGGCGACGGCAGGGTCACCAGCGTCGGCGTCTCGGTCGCAGAGCTCGACGCCGGCGGGGTCGTCCCGGACGGGGTTCCGCCCGAGCTGCTCACCGCGACGGCCACCCCGCCGATCGCGACGACCGCGACCGCGCACAGGCCGACCACCACGCCCCGGCGGGAAGCCCGCCGCCCGGGGCTCGCGGTGTCGGACTTGCCGCGCCCGAGCGACGGCGGCGGCGCACCCGCGCCGAACGCCGGCGCGGCCATCTCGCGCGTCTCCTCCCGCGGCGCCGGCACGCGGACGACGTCGGGCGGCGGCGGCACCGGCCGGAGCGCCGGCTGCGACCGCGTCGCCTGCACCAGCCCGGACCGCCCGGACGCCAGTGCCGCGGCGCCGAGCGCGACGCCGTACTTCGGGTGGATGTCGACCGCGGTCGGCCGGCCGAGCTCCGCCGACACGAGCTGGGACACCAGCGGGATCCGTGACGAGCCGCCGACCAGCAGCACCGCGCCGAGGTCGGCCGGCCGGAGGTTCGCCGAGCGCAGCGCCCGGTGCAGCGACCCGATCGTCGCGGTGATCGACGGGCGGACCATCTCCTCGAACTCGCCGCGGGTCAGCCGCACCTCGGTCTGCACCGACGGCAGCAGCACCGGGACGGCAGTCTCGGTGTCGGCCGACAGGGCTTCCTTGGCCAGCACGCACTCCTGGCGCAGCCGGACGACCGCGGCCACCGCGCCGGCGTCGTCGGGGTCGATCTGCGACAGCTTCCCGTCGAGCGCGCGGTCGACGTGCCCGAACACGGCTTCGTCGAAGTCGACCCCGCCCAGGCCCTCGATCCCTTCCGGGGTGCCGAGGATCTCGAAGCCGCCGCCGCGCTTGCGCAGCACGGTCGCGTCGAAGGTGCCGCCGCCGAGGTCGTAGACCGCGACGACGGCGCCGTCCTCCAGCCGTTCCTGGGCGGCGTAGTGGGCCGCCGCGGCCTCCGGCTCGGTGATCAGCCCGACGTGGTCGATCCCGGTCAGCCGGGGCACCTGCTCGAACAGCTCGCGCTTGTACGGCCCCCAGTTCGCCGGGTGCGTGAGCGTGATCCGGTCGGGCCGGCCGCCCTGCTGCCCGGCGACCGTCCGCACGACGTACCCGAGCAGGTGCGCCATCAGCGACGCCACCGAATGCGGCGCGCCGCCCAGCAGCACCGGTGTCGGGTCGCCGAGGCGCCGTTTGAACTCCCGCGCCACGCGGTCCGGCTCGACGGCCGCGCGCCGGCTCGCCGCGTCCCCGACCAGCACCCCGCCGTCGGCGCGCAGCAGCACCACCGACGGGATCGCCGCGGTGCGGTCGCCGAGCGACACCATTTCGACGTGGCCGGCACTGTCGACGGCGGCGGCCGTGAAGGTCGTGCCGAGGTCGATGCCCAGTCCGTAACCCATGTCAGCCTCCGCCGGCGGTGTGCGCGTGGTCAAAAGTCGGGTGCTCGTCCGGGACCGGCTCCGGTTCCTCGGCGTGCGTGGGGTGTTCGTGGTGGTCCTGGTGTTCGTGGTGGTCTTCGGGCGGCGGCGGGTCCACCGGCTCCGGTGGCTCCGGCGGCGGTTCGTCCGGCACGCCACGTGTCTCCGGCTCGTGGTGCCGTGGCGGCTCGAACGGGTGCTTCTCCGCCGCGGGCGGGCGCGAGCCGGTCACCTCGCCGGCGTCGTGGTGCGCGGGTTCGCGTTCGGTCGCGAAGCTGTGCCGCGGCGCCGGGTGCTCGGCGAGCGTGGCCGACGCCGCCATCGTCGTCTCGACGGCCGCCGGCGCGGTGTCCACTGTGGACGGCTGACGGGCGAAGGTGACGACCGGTGGCGCCGGCGGCCCGGGCAGCGACGGCGCCGGGGCGGTGACCGACGCGGTCACGGTGGTGCCGCGGGCCTTGTCGGTGATCACCTCGGTCTGGTGGATGGTCGGCCCGGCCGGCTCGCCGAACGGGTCCTCGGCCCTCGCCTGCTCGTCCACGCCGACCTCGACCTCGATCCCCGGCGGGCCGGTCTCGGCCTCGTCGAGCACGACGGTCTCCTCCTGGAACACCTCGATGTCGCCGTGCCCCGGCGCGTCGGGGGTCAGCTCGTAGGTCAGCGACCCCTGGTGCTCCACGGTGATCGTGCCGTCGGGGTTCTCGTGGATCACGACGTCGGCGTCCTGAACGATGTCGATGTCCGTGTCGCCGGGGGTCCCGTCGCCGGGCACGACGAGGTGCTGGTGGTCGACGTACACCTCGTCGTGGCCGTGGTTGTGCACCACGAACCGCTCGGTCGCGTCGATGACGAAGTTGCCGAACTCGTCCTCGCGGACGTCGATCTGCTCGAACTCCTCGACGGTCGGCAGGTCCTCCAGCGGCGTGCCCTCTGTGGTCTCCGGGTGCCAGACCGTGCCGGTCTGCGCCTCGACGGAGCCGTTCTCCCCGCGGGTGACGGTGCTGGTCTCGACGTGCGGCACGTACTCGTGACCGCTGTCCTGCGCGGTCTCCGCGGCGGCCGGTTCCGGCTGCGGCGGGGGCGGTGGGGGCTGGCTCGCGCCCGGCGTCAGCAGGTTGCCGGCGACTTCGGAGGCGACGGCGCCGGCGACGGCCGTGGCCGCTCGCTTGATCTTCTTCGGCAGTTCGGTCACGACAAGACCTCCGCCCGGGCTTCGCTGAGCAGGATTCCTTCGCAGGTGCGGACCAGGACACGGGCGGCCTCGCGGACGTCACGCGGCGACGCGGGGTGCTCGGCGCGCCGCTGCCACCTCAGCAGCTGCGCGCCGAGCGCCTGCCGGACCGCGGCGCGGCCCGCGTTCCCCGGCAGGTTCAGCCGGCTCGCCGCGTCCACCCCGGCCGCGCCGAGCAGCCGTTCCGCGTCGCGAGCCTCGTCGGTGGTGAACAGGACCACGCCGAGCCGGATCGAGTCGATCAGCTGGATCTCGGCGAACTCGTGGGCGCCGGCGACGATCCGCTCCCACTCGTGCAGCAGCCCGCCGGTGCGGTCCGGGAAGGCGCGCAGCACGAGCTCCGCCGCCTGCAGCGCCGACCGCGCCTTGAGCACGTCGGCCCGGGCGGCGAACTGCGTGGTCAGCAGCGAGCGCAGGCCGTGCAGGCCGCTGCGGGCCAGCAGCTCCCCCGACAGCGCCCGCGCGCCGGTCACCAGGCCCCCGCGGGTCAGCTCGACCGACAGCCGGACGCCGAAGAGGCCGTAGCGGGCCAGCAGCTCGGCGCGTTCGGCGGCGGGAACGTCCACTTCGGACTCCCCGCGGGCGAACCGGTCGGCCGAGGTCAGCAGCCCGGCGACCTCGGCCTCCGGCGCGGCGGCCAGCACCCGGAACGCGCGGTACTCCGACTCCTTCAGCGTCGCCGCCGAGCTGGCCAGCAGGCCGGCGACCGGCACGACGGTCTGGCAGAGCCCGCGGACCCGCGAGTCTCGGGCGTACCGGCCGGCGATCTTCGCCGCCGAGTCCAGCGCGTCCACCCGCGCGTGCCCGACCTCGTCGGCCCGGGCCAGCACGCCGATGGTGTTCACCGGCCGCCGCTGGGCGGGGTCGTCGTGGAAGGCCTCCAGGAACCGGACGTCGTCGCCGTGGACGTGGCGCATCAGGTAGATCACCGCGTCCGCCGTGCCGACGCCGTCGCCCTCGGGGACCAGCGCCACCTCGGTGCGTTCGGACACCGCCGGGCGCGCCGAGCCGAGCCCGGGCGTGTCGATCAGCGTCATCACCCGCAGGGCGGGCGACGGCCAGTCGACGACGAGCCGGTCGACGTCGCCGGGCGGCAGGCCCAGCTCGAGGCCGAGCGTGCCGGACAGGCGCCCGAACGGCAGCTGGCGCGGCATCCCGCGCACCGGGTGCAGCATGATCCGGTAGGTCGGGCCGTTGCGGTACCAGGTGACGACGCGGGTGCACTCGCCTGCGTCCGTCGCCGCCAGCTCCTGGCCGACGAGCGCGTTGAGCAGGGTGGACTTCCCGGCCTTGACGCGCCCGGCGATGGCGACGCGCAGCGGTTCGGCGAGCCGGCCGGCGATCTGCCGCAGCATCGGCTCGGCGGGGGTGCCGGCGTACCCGGCGCAGGCGCGGGCGACGAACCCGCGGACCTGGAGATACAACGTGGTCATCGGGTCACCGCCGGAACCGGCCGGGACTGCGGCGCGCTGCGCAGGGTGAGCTCGTCGGCGCGGCGCGCGAGCACCTCGAGGGCTTCGATGTCGGCCTCCAGCCGCTTGAGCTCGCCCGCCTCGGACTCGTCGTCGAGGACGGCCTTCTTGGCCGCGGCCAGCGCTTCGGTCAGGGACCGCTGCAGTTCTTCGACCCGCGCGCTGTAGGCGTCGCGGAGTTCTCGTTGGACGGTCCGCATCGCGTCGCGGGAGTCCTTGCCGACCTGCAGGTTGAACTCGTCGACGAACCGGCGTACCGCGGTCTTTGCCAGGCCGCGGCGCTTCTCGAGCTGCCGCTTGCGCTCGTCTACGAACCCCGAGCGGCCCATGAGCAGGCCGGCGGCGACACCGAACGGGGTCGGGATCGCGAGCGCGGCCATCTTCGTCAGCATCGAGAACATCAGGAAACCGCTGTAGGCCTTCTGGAACGCGGCCATCCCGGTGGCGCCGCGGGTCTTGACCCCGGTGAACGACGAGTCGATGTCGATCTCCTCGACCACCTTTACCGGCGCCTGCACTTCGCGCGGCAGCACGGCCTGCGACTCCGCGAGCTCGAAGTGCTCGGCGACCCGGGTGGCGAGGTGACGGGCCTGCTTGACGAACGTCGCGTAGTTCTCGAGCGTCTCGTTCGCGAGGCGCTGCCGCAGCCACTTCTCGAACTCGTCCCAGTTCTTGGCGGGATCGCCGTCTTCGATGGCCTCTTCGGCCTCGTGCAGCACCCCGCGCGAGCGGGCGCGCAGGTCGTAGTCCACATCGGACGAAATGTCGGCGAAGCCGTCGAAGAGCAGCTGCTGCCACTTCGCGGACTGGCTGCGCAGGGCGTCGACGCGGTCGTTGACCCGGCCGAGCTCGGTGACGAGGGCGGCGGACTGTTCGGGGTGGGCGAGCGAGGTCCGGCGGGCGCGCAGGGCGGCGTGCAGCTGCCCGACGGCGGACCCGACGTGCAGCCCGACGGCGTTCAGCGCCGACCGCTCGGCGTCTCCGACGACCCCCTGCAGGCGCTTGACCAGCTGCGGGAAGCCGGACTCGACGTTCATCGCCTGGTCGGCCGAGCGGGCCGCGACGGTCCGCAGCTCCGAGGAGACCGCGACGGTGTCGAGGGTGATCCCGCAGGCTTCGAGGTGGCCGGCGTTGAGCTCGAGGATCCGCCGCCACTGCGGGTGGAGGTCGATCTTGGTGAGGACGAAGAAGACGCTCGGGCAGAGCTCCTTGACCGTCCGGAGGAACCGCAGCTCGGCGCCGGTCAGCTCCTGCGAAGCATCGGAGAGGAAGAGGACGGCGTGCGCCCGCGGCAGCGAGCTGACGGTGACGGCGTTGTGCAGCGAGCCGAGCCCGCCGACGCCGGGGGTGTCGACCAGCACCAGCCCACCGGATAGCAGCTGGCGGCTGATCGACGCGGTGACGGACTTGAGCTTCCGGACGTTCCCCGGGTTCCCGGCTTCACTGACGTGCGAAGGAAGATCGTCGAGGGAGATCCGCTCGGTCCACGGCGGCGACGAAGGGTCGGCCGGCTCGTAGGTCGCCAGAGCCCCGGACTCCGGCGCGAACCGGACGACGGTCGGCACCGCGGTCGCGATGTCGTCGTCGACCGGGCAGATCTTGGCGGTCAGCAGGGCGTTGATGAGAGAACTCTTGCCCTGCTTGAACTCCCCGACGACGTAGACGGTGACGTCCGGTTCGGACAGCAGGCGCCGGGCGTCGGTGAGCCTGCGGACGAGATCGTCCCGCCCGTAGGCCCGCGCCCCCTTGACCGCGAAGTCGAGTGTGTCGAGGGCGATGGCTCCCCCGCCGCTCGGCTCCTGCATGACCGCTCCTCAGTCCTTACCGGATGTCTGCTCAGTAGTGCTCGACGTCGTGGTGGTGGTCGGCGTGGTGCTCCTGGTGGTGCTCGTCGTGGCGGTGGTGGTCGTGCTCGTGGCTCTCGTGGTGCCCGGTGGACGCCTGCTCGTTGAACTGGTTTCCGCCGTGGTGGCCGCTCGCGCCCTGCTCGTTCTGGAAGATGTTGCCGTGGCCGCCCGTGGAAGCCTGCTCGTTGAACTGGTTTCCGCCGCCGGCGCCTTGTTCGTTCTGGAAGATGTTGCCGTGGCCGCCGGTCGAGGCCTGCTCGTTGAACTGATTCCCGCCGTGACCGCCGGAACCCTGCTCGTTCTGGAAGATGCTGCCGTGACCGCCCGTGGAGGCCTGCTCGTTGAACTGATTCCCGCCGTGGCCACCGGAACCCTGCTCGTTCTGGAAGATGCTGCCGTGACCGCCCGTGGAAGCCTGCTCGTTGAACTGATTCCCGCCGTGACCGCCGGAACCCTGCTCGTTCTGGAAGATGTCCCCGCGACCGCCCGTGGAAGCCTGCTCGTTGAACTGGTTGCCACCGTGACCGGCGCCCTGCTGGTTCTGGAAGATGCTGCCGCTGCCACCGGTCGAAGCCTGCTCGTTGAACTGATTCCCGCCGTGACCGCCCGAACCCTGCTCGTTCTGGAACACGTCACCGTGGTGACCGGCCGAAGCCTGCTCGTTGAACTGGCTGCCGCCGCGGCCGGAACCCTGCTCGTTCTGGAAGATGTCCCCACGACCACCAGTCGAAGCCTGCTCGTTGAACTGGTCCCCACCGGAACCCCCCGAACCCTGCTCGTTCTGGAAAATGCTCCCCGAACCTCCACCCGTGGAAGCCTGCTCATTGAACTGATTCCCCCCGGCTCCTTGCTCGTTCTGGAAAACGTCGCCCGATGAAGTCGTCATCGTGTGCACTCCTGCTCTTCGGATCGGTGAAGCCGATGCCCCTCCGTTGTCATCCAGTCTTGGGCCGCGAGCCCCTCCGGTCATGAGTAGCGCGCTACTCGGCTTCGCGGCCGCGGCCGGCGCGGGCTACCTAAGGACCGTCGCCGGGACTACTCCCCTCCGGGCGGCCCACCACCGAAGCGAGCTCGCGGCGGCCGGAAATACCCAGCTTCGCGTAGACGCCGTGCAGGACGTTGTCGACCGTCCGCACCGAAACCACGAGCCGGTCCGCGACCGCGCGGCTGGTCAGGCCCGTGGCCACCAGGCGGGCGATCTCCAGCTCCCGGACCGTCAGGTCGAGCGGTGTGTCCAAGAGGGCCAACGCCGGTGTCGCCGCGTCCTCGCAGGACGCCAGCCATGCCCGCGCGCGGTTGGCCGACGTCGCCGCGCTGCCGAGTTTGCCCGCCGCGCGGTGGGCGCGGGCCGCCTCGGCCGATGCCTCCGCTGCCAGCAGGCGTGCGCCCGTGTCGGCGAAACCCGTTGCCACCTCGTCCAGTTCCGTCGCGGACGCTGCCCGCGCGTGCGCGGAGTAGAGCGCCCCCAGCGTGCCGCCCGGGGAGCCGAAGGAGTCCGAACCCGCGCCGAAGCGGACCAGGTCGTGGCGGATCTCGGCGGCCACCGCGAGCCGGCCCGCCACCTCCGCCGTCGCCGCGGCTTCGGCGGCCAGCTCTCCGGCGCGCGACAGCTCGCCTCGCGCGGCGGCCAGCCAGGCGCGGCTCCACCCGCCGAGAGGATCCGCGGGCAGGCCGGGCACCTCCTCGGCACGGCCGGCCATCGCCGTCGCGCGGGCCAGGGCCGCCACGACGGCCGGCCGGAACGCGTGCGGCCGGTCGTGCTCCTCAGCCGCCAACGCCTCCCGCAACCAGCGGATCGCCGCCCGGATGTTCCCGTACGCCAGCGCCACCGTGCCCAGCGACGCCGCCGCGCCGGCCAGCGCCGGGCCCCAGCGGTCCCCCACCGCGTCCCGGTAGCCCTCCCCGGCCAGGTCTTCGGCCTCTTCGAGCCGCCCCGCCCGGCACAGCGCGACGATCCGCGCGTGCTCCAGCCGGACTCTCGCCCCGGGCGCACAAGCGTCCGAAATCCGCGAAGCCACGGCCATTCCCTCTTCGACGACGCCGAGGCACGCCTCGGTCCGTCCGCATTCGGAGAGAGCGTCCGCGGCGACCACCAGCGCCGCGAGCCGGAGCGGATCGCCGCGGCGGTTGCGGTCCAGCACCGGCCCGAGCAGATCGAGCGCCATCCGCGGCTCACCCGCGGCCGCCCGCAGTGCCGCCCGGGCGGTCACCAGGTCGTCCGCGGTCCCGGACACCCCGGTCTCCGCGGTGTCCAGCACGGCTTCGGCCTCTGGCGCGCGGCCGAGCCCGAAGGCCAGGTTCAGCGCCCGGGTCGCGGCGACGCGGGCGTGCTGCGCGTCCGACACCGTCTCGCCGGCCAGTTCGGCGAGCAGCGCGTCGGCGTCGGAGTGACGGCCGCCGGCCACCCGGACCTGGGCGAGCAGGAACTTCGCCCCGAACCCGCCCCCCATCCGGACGGCCTCCGCCGCCAGCTGCTCCGCCTGCGGGAAGTCCTTGCGCAGCAACGTCTCCGCCGCGGCCCGGACCAGCTGTGGGTCGGTCGGCAGCCCGGCGGCCAGGCGCCACCGCACCAGCCGCGGCTTGTCCTCGGCGCGCCGGGCGCCGGTGAGGTCCAGGGTCTGCGCGAGGATCCGGTAGGTGTCACGCTGGCGCAGCGGTGACGTCCGGCGCCGGATGACCTCGGCGTACAGCGGGTGCGCGAGCCGCACGTTCAGCCGCCGCCCGGTGCGTTCCGAGACGACCAGACCGGCCTGCTCGGTGGTGGCGAGGACCCGCCCGGCGCCGAGGCGCACGAGGGGCTCGCTGCCCAGGGGCTCCCCGAAGGCGAGCAGTTCCAGCAGCCGCCGTTCGTCGGCGTCGACCCGGTCGGTGCGGGTCTCGATCAGCTCGACCAGCCGCGGGGTCGCCCGCAGCGCGCCGCTCCACCGCCACACGCCGTCCCGGGCCGACAGCTCGCCGCTGTCGAGCCCGCCCTGCACGAGCTCCCGCAGGAAGAGCGGGTTCCCCAGGGTCAGGTGCCAGAGCCGGTGCTCGGCGCCGTCGTCGAGCCGGCCGCCCAGCGCGGCGGTGACCAGCTCGGTGGTCTGCGGCCGGGTGAGCTCCCGGACGTCGAGCCGCTCGGCGACGCGGTCCTTCCACAGCGCGAACACCGGGTCGGGCACGCTCACGCCGTGCGGCGCGATCACGATCACGAACGCCGACGCCGTCGCGGCCAGCTGGTGCACCAGGGTCGCCGACAGGTCGTCGAGCAGGTGCGCGTCGTCGACGCACAGCACGAGCCGGCGTCCCTCGGCGCCGCGGGTGAGGTGGCCGGCGACCTGGTTGAGCCGGTGCGCGCGGTCCGCCGGGCCTTCCGTGCCCCCGGGCAGCAGATGCGCGAAAGCGCCGAACGGAATCGTCGAGGCCGACGACATCGCGCGCACCCAATGCGTGCGCGCGCCCCCGGCGGCCAGTTCGGCCAGCAGCACCTTGGCCAGCCGGGTCTTGCCGGCGCCGGCGCGCCCGGTCAGCAGCAGGCCGCACACCTCCGCGTCGGCCAGCGCCCGGCGCGCCGCCGTCAGTTCTTCGTCGCGGCCGACCAGCGGCCAGTTCGTCCCCACACCCACTGCCTCCCCGTGCCTCGCGGCTTTCCGGTGTCCGCGCACACCTGTTCCACGGGATAATGACCACGCACGGCCCGGTGGAGTACCGGATCCGCGCGGCGATTTCGCATTAATCGCCGAATGGCGCGGCGAACACGACAGAACGGACATTCGATCTTTCATTCCGTGAGCATTTACCGCCCATTAACGGGAAATCGTGATCATTGATTTCCCGGTGATTCTTTTTCCCGCCCGAGCATGATTCCGGCGACCCGTGGCAGGACGACGGCGTTCCAGCCGCCCATCCCGGTGGCCAGTGCCGGCTCCGGGCCGCCGGTCCACACGCGCACCTGTCCCGCGCGCAGGTCCGTGCCGAGCACTGCCGCCCACGGCACCTTCTTCCCGGACCACCGGCAGCGCCGCAGGCCCTCGGCGTCGGCGTCGATCCGCGGGCGGCGGCCGAACCGGGCGGTGGCGCCGGCGGTGATCGCGTCGGCCGCGGCGCCGGCGATCCGCGGGCAGGCCGCGCATTCGACCAGTTCGACCAGCCGCCGCCAGGTCTCGCGCGCGTCGTCCAGTTCGCCGCCCCGGCCGAACGCGTCGAAGACGAACCGGCCGCGCACCGGGCCCGCGGCCAGGCCGAGCGCGTAGCTGGCCTGGCGCGGCCGGGCCGCCGCCGCGTAGGCGACCCGGTCGACCTCGGCCAGCCGGAAGACCCGGTCCCCGATCACGATCACGTCCCCCGCCGCGGCGAGTGTGCGCCCGCCGCTGGAGACCCGGAGCCCGCCGGACCCGGTGAACGAGAACTTCCCGGCCGCCACGGGTTACTTGCCGGTCTTCGCCAGGCAGAGCACCACGCCGGTCTGGCCCTCCTTGCCTTCCCAGAACACCTGGTCCGCGTCCGGGTAGGCGGTGCATGCGCTGACCTGCGCTTCCGTCTGCGTCTTGTCCTCGATCCGCGCGACGACCTTCAGCGTCGCGTTCGCCGCGCCGCAGTCGACGATCTTCACGTAGTTCTCGCCGCTTTCGGTGACGCAGTTACCGGCTTGCGCGTTCTCGCCGTTGTCCCGGGTCGCCACCCAGACCAGGGCGAGGATCGCGGCGACGACGACCAGGAACACGGTGAGCACGATCTTCTGGCGCCGCTTCGGCTTCTTGGGCGCGGCCGGCGGCTGGGCCGCCCCGGGTTCGCCGGTGTGGGTCATGGTGTTTTCCTCCCTCGAAAAACCGGTTGTCACCTCCTGGGCGTTCCACGGCCGTTCCACGACGTTCCACCGGAGTTCGAGACAGCGTCCCGCTCGGACGGCCAGGATGGGGCGAGCCCCGTTCGCCGACGTGAGGACCCGAGGATGACCCGACTGCCCGCTCTGGCCGTCTCCGCGATCACCGCCGCCGCGCTGCTCACCGCCGGCACGGCCGAGGCCGCGAGCCCGCCCTTCACCGGTTCGGTGTTCCGGGCCACCCACAACAGCTACTCGGGCAACGTCGACGGCGCGAAGAGCTCCATCGCCTACCAGCTCGCCCACGGCGTCCGGTTCATCGAGCTCGACGTGCACGACAACGGCTACGCGACGAACCACGACTACGGCGTCGGCCACGACTCGCCCGGCAACGCCGTGGACCACAGCGGCGGCAACCCGGCGTCGAACAACCTGCGCGACTGGCTGGCCACGGTGAACTCGTGGTCGGCGGCGCACCCGGCGGCCGCGCCGATCGTGGTGATGCTCGACCTCAAGGACAACCTGACCGACAACACCTCCTACGCGGCCGGCAACCTCACCGCCGTCAACCAGGAGCTGGAGTCGGTGTTCGGCGGCCGGCTGCTGCGGGCGCAGGACTACCCGGCGGGCCAGCCGACGGTCGACGCGCTGCGCGGGCGGGTGCTGCCGCTGCTGTCCGGCGACGCCGGGACGCGTGCCGAGTACAAGCGTGACGTCGGTTCCCACCCGGCGGTCGCGCTCAACGGCCGTGGCCAGCTCGTCGAGGTGCACGACTCGGGCGCCGGCGCGCTCTGGTACTGGACCGGCACGTACGGCGCGGACGGGCGGGTCACCTGGCTGCGGCACGGGAAGTACGACAACGGCCAGACGCCGGCCGTCGCGCTGAACGACAACGGCGACCTCGTCGAGGTGCACCAGTCCCAGAGCGCGTCGACGCTCTGGTCGCACGTCGGCAAGCTCGGCGCGGACGGCGAGATCACCTGGCAGGCGAGCCGGCAGTACGACAACGGCGTGCTGCCGACCGTCGCGTTCACCGACGGCACCCACCTGCGGGAGATCCACCAGAGCCAGAGCACCAGCCAGAACTGGGCCTGGAACGGCACCCTGGCGGGCACGACGGTGTCGTGGACCGGCAACACCAAGACCTCCGACGCACGGTTCGCCAAGGACGTCGCCACGAACGGCAGCCGGCGGGTGAAGGTGTGGACGGGCGCGGACGGCCCGACGCCGTCGAACACTCTGCGCGTGGACACCGCGAGCGTCGCCGGTGACCGGATCCGCTACCGGCAGGTCGCGTTCGACGAGTTCCAGAAGGGGGACAGCGCGGAGCTCCAGCAAGGTGCGCTGTTCTACGGCGCACCCGCGACGGAGTCGGCGTTCATCACCGCCGCCCGCGGCTCCGGCAAGCTGGTCCGCGGCTGGGACTTCGACTCCGAAAGCCAGGCGACCACACCGCTGGCGAGCTACCCGGCGACGAACCACCCGTACGACGCCTGGTACCAGACGCTGCTGACCCGGAACGGCGCCGTGGAGTAGGCACCCTCAGCCGGGGCGGTAGCAGCAGCGGGTCCCGGTGCGGACGCCGTCGCGCAGGACGTCGCCGATCACCGCGTCCGCGGCGGCGATGCGAGTCAAGGCCCGCCGGATCGCCTTGCCCACGGCGATCCGGGCCTTCTCCTCGGCTCCGGCGAACTCCCGCACCCGGCCGGCCAGGCCCGCGGCGGCGGACAGCTCGCCGAGCAGCCAGTCGCGTTCGCTCCGCACCCGCTCGGCGCGGCCGTCGTCGTGGTTGGCCTCGTGCTCGTCGAGCTCGGCCTCCAGGGTGGCCAGCCACCGGCGGTAGTGGCTGGTGGCGGCCGGGTCGAGCACCGGCTGCGCGGACGTCGCGGCGGGCCGCACACCGGGCCCGGCGGCCAGCTCGACGGCCGGCAGCTCGTGGTCCGGGTACTCCAGCAGGGTCGCGAGGTAGCCCATGCCGACGCTGTGCTCGACGAGCACCGACCGGGCGCCGAGGCTGACCAGCCAGTGCTTGCCGTGCCGGTGGCAGGTGACGCGCCCGGCGGCCGGTCGCGCGGGGGCGTCGGGCAGGACCATGCCGAGCTCCGCCGCTTCCTTCACCGCCGCGGCCCGCTCGCGCTCGGCGCCGGCCGAGCCCGGCAGCAGCGCCAGCGCCTGCGCGAGCCGGGCGCGGGAGAGCGCCGCGGCCGGCCAGTGCGCCAGGGCCAGATTGTCCCGCACCGCGGTCCGGAAGTGCCCGGCCGCGCGTTCGGGCTCCCCGGCGGTCAGCATCGCGACGCCGAGCGCGTGCTGCACCGAGCCGAAACACGCGACGCCCAGGCTGGCCGTCATCGGCAGCCGGGCGAACGGGGTCAGCAGCGCGTACGCGGCGAGCGCCGATTCGACGTCCGAGAGCAGGCACGCGGACTCGACGATGCCGTACATCGCGACCAGCCAGCTGCTCGACCGCGGCAGCAGCGCCAGGTCACGGCCGCGCAGCCGGGCCAGGGCGCCGGCGGCCTCACGATGGTCTCCCGCCGCCGCGGCGGCCACGGCCAGCGCGGCGACCGGCGCGTTGTCGATCGCGCTCAGCGTGGGCGAGTTCGCCGTCTCCCTCAGCACGGGCGCCAGCTCCGCGATCCGGCCCTGGTACCAGCGGATGGCGACCAGCTGCGCCGCGTACCAGGCGGGCGCGTCCGCGTCGCCGGCGCGCTCGCCGCGTTCCGCGCAGGCGGCGGCCCGCGCTTCGGCCCCGGCGAAGTCGCCCGCGCGGATGGTGAGCATGACGTCGACGGCGTCGAGCACGAACCCGACCGCGAGGTGGTCCCGCTCGGCCAGCTGCCCGCGCAGGTCGGCGAGGCCGCGGCGGGCGTGCGGGTCGCCGTCGAGGAAGAGGTCGACCGTGCGCCAGAGCAGGCCCATCAGCAGGTCGCTGCGCCGCGAGGTCCGGAAGCCTTCGGTGATCAGCTCCTGCGCGAGCGCGCGGCGCTGCCCGCCGTGGTCGGGCCCGAGCAGGCAGTGGTGGGCGAGGCTCGCGGCCTCCGCCCAGGCCACCGGGTCACCCGCGCGCTTGGCCTCTTCCAGCACCGCGAGGATCCGGTTGCTCTCCCCCGCCACGTAGTCGGCTTCGCCGGCGATCCGGGCCTTGAGCCGCAGGGCCAGCGACGAACCGGGCTCCACCGCGTCACGGGCACTGCGCAGCCTCGCCTGCAGCAACGCCGCGGCGGGCGCGCTGCGGTGCTCGTGGACCCACAGCCCACCCAGGCCCAGCGCGGCGCGCGCCATCGCCGTGCCGTCGGCCGCGGCCTCGGCGGCCCGGTACGCGCGGTCGAACCACTCCCGGCCGGCGCGCAGGTCACCGTCGACGCCGAGCGCGTGTTCGCCGTGGCCCAGCAGCACTCCGAGACCGCTCGGCGCCGGGCGGGTTCCGCTGTCCAGCACTGGCCGCCCCCTCTCCCCGGCGAAGATGGTCCCCCCGGAACCGAACCGGGTCAACACGGGAAACCCGCGCCGGTGGCCGGGAATTTTCCGTCCTCGGCCGTCCATTCGGGACAGTCACGCACCGGACGCCGACGGTGACCGTCAGCGGACGGCCAGGGAACGGTCAGCGCCGCCCGGGAAGCTCCGGGGCATGAAGAACCTCACCGTCCTCATCTCCGGCGCCAGCATCGCCGGCCCCGCCCTCGCCCACTGGCTGACCCGCTACGGCTGCACCGTCACCGTCGTCGAACGCGCCCCCGCGGTGCGGCCCGGCGGGCAGGCGGTCGACTTCAAGGGTGACACCCACCGGACCGTGCTCGAGCGGATGGGCATCCTCGACGACGTCCTGGCCCGCCAGACCGGCGGAACCGACCAGACGATCATCAACGCCGAGGGCCGCGCCCAGGCGGTGATCCCCGGCGAGTTCACCGGGGGCGAGATCGAGATCCGCCGGGGCGACCTGGCCCAGCTCCTCTACGAGCGCACCGCCGAGCACTGCGAGTACCTGTTCGGGGACACCATCACCGCGCTGGTCGAGACGCCCGACGGCGTGGACGTCACCTTCGCCAACGCCGCACCCCGCCGGTTCGACCTGGTGGTCGGCGCGGACGGCATCCACTCGAACGTCCGGCGGCTCGCCTTCGGCCCGGAGCGGGACTACGTCCGCTTCCTCGGTCACTACTACGCGCTGGCCGAGCTGGGCGAAGAGGTCGCCGACGGCGACGCGGTGATGTACAACGAGCCGGGCCGGATGACCGCGGTCGGCGGGCCGAAGGCGTCGGCGTTCTTCGTGTTCGCCTCGCCGGAGCTGGACTACGACCGCACGGACGTCGCGAAGCAGCGGAAGCTGGTGGCCGAGGCCTACCGCGGCGCCGGCTGGCGCGTGCCCGAGCTGATCGCGAAGGTCCCGCAGGCTCGCGAGTTCTACCTGGACTCGCTCGCCCGCGTCACGATCGACCACTACTCGCGCGGCCGCGTGGTCCTGCTCGGCGACGCCGCGTACGGCAACACGCTCGGCGGCTTCGGCACCGGCCTGGCGATCGTCGGCGCGTACGTGCTCGCCGGCGAGCTCCTGGCGGCCGGCGGCGACCACCGGACCGCCTTCGCGGCGTATGAAGAGCAGTTCCGCGGCTACGCCAAGATCTCCCAGCGCGGCAGCGCGGGCCCGTTCCTCGCGCCGCCGTCCCGGCTGCGGATCAAGCTGCGGGACTGGACGTTCAAGTCCCGCTTCCTGCTCCGCATGATGCTCAAGGCGACCGACAACTTCGCCACCGACATCGCGCTGAAGGACTACGCCTCGGGCTCGTAGGCCAGGTTCGGCCGCAGCCACTGCTCGACCTCGGCGACCTCGACCCCCTTGCGGCGCGCGTAGTCCTCGATCTGGTCGCGGTTCAGCCGCCCGACGGTGAAGTACTTCGAGTCCGGGTGGGCGAAGATCAGCCCGGACACGCTCGCCGCCGGGGTCATCGCGAACGACTCGGTCAGCGCCATGCCCAGCTCGTCCGCCTCCAGCAGCTCGAACAGCTCGCGCTTCTGGCTGTGGTCGGGGCTGGCCGGATACCCGAGCGCCGGGCGGATGCCGCGGAACCGCTCCGCGTGCAGGTCTTCCAGCAGCGGGTCGGCGTCCGGCTCGAACCAGTCGCGGCGGGCCTTGAGGTGGATGTGCTCGGCGAAGGCCTCGGCGAGCCGGTCGGCCAGCGCCTTGACCATGATCGCGCGGTAGTCGTCCTGCTCGGCCTCGTACTTCGCGGCGAGCTTCTCGGCCCCCTGGATGGCGACGGCGAACCCGCCGAGGTGGTCACCCGCGGGCGCGATGTAGTCGGCGAGGCAGCGGTTCGCGCGGTCCAGCGGCTTCGACGTCTGCTGGCGCAGCATCGGGAAGCCGACGTGGGCGAACTCGCCGTCGAGCAGGATGTCGTCTCCCTCGCGGTGCGCCGGCCAGTACGCGTACGCGCCCTTCGCGGTGAAGCTGCCGTCGGCGATGATCTGGTCCAGCAGCGTGTTCGCGTCGTCGAACAGCTCCCGCGCGACCGGCTGCTCCAGGATCGCCGGGTACTTGCCCTTGAGCTCCCAGGCCAGGAACAGGAACTGCCAGTCGACCATTTCGCGCAGCTCGGTGATGCTCGGCTCGACCACCCGCACGCCGGTGAAGGCCGGGGTCGGCAGGTCGTCGAACGACACCTTCTCCGGGTTCGCCCGCGCCTGCTCGAGGGTCAGCATCGGGCGGCGCTGCTTGTTCGCGTGCTGCTCGCGCAGCACCTCCTGGTCGGCCCGGTTCCGCTCGGCCAGCTCGATCGACCGGTCCGGGTCCAGCAGGTCGGAGACGACGCCGACCACGCGCGACGCGTCGAGCACGTGCACGGTCGCGTTGTCGTAGGCGGGCGCGATCCGGACCGCGGTGTGCTGGCGGGACGTCGTGGCCCCGCCGATGAGCAGCGGCAGCTTCAGCCCGCGGCGCTGCATCTCGGTGGCCACCGAGACCATCTCGTCGAGCGACGGCGTGATCAGCCCGGACAGCCCGACCGCGTCCGCCCCCTCGGTGACGGCGGTGTCGAGGATCTTCGCCGCCGGCACCATCACGCCGAGGTCGATCACCTCGTAGTTGTTGCAGCCGAGCACCACGCCGACGATGTTCTTGCCGATGTCGTGGACGTCGCCCTTCACCGTGGCGAGCACGACCTTGCCCTGGCCGTTGGACACCTCGGCGCGCCCCGCAAGCCGGGCTTCCTCCTTCTCGGCCTCCATGAACGGCTCGAGGTAGGCGACCGACCGCTTCATCACGCGGGCGCTCTTGACCACCTGCGGCAGGAACATCTTGCCGGAGCCGAAGAGGTCGCCGACGATCTTCATGCCGTCCATCAGCGGGCCTTCGATCACCTCGAGGGGCCGCGCCAGCTGCTGCCGCGCCTCTTCGGTGTCGTCCTCGATGAAGTCGACGATCCCGTGCACGAGCGCGTGCGAGAGCCGCTCCTGCACGGTGCCTTCGCGCCAGGAGAGGTCGACGACCCGCTTGGTGCCGCTCCCCTTGACGTTCTCGGCGAAGCTCACCAGCCGGTCGGTGGCGTCCTCGCGGCGGTCGAAGAGCACGTCCTCGACCAGCTCCAGCAGGTCGGCCGGGATGTCCTGGTAGACCGCGAGCTGGCCGGCGTTGACGATGCCCATGTCGAGCCCGGCCTGCACGGCGTAGAAGAGGAACGCCGAGTGCATCGCCTCGCGGACGACGTCGTTGCCGCGGAAGGAGAACGAGAGGTTCGAGATGCCGCCGCTGGTCCGGGCGCCCGGGCAGCGCTCCTTGATCCGGGGCAGCGCGTCGATGAACGCCTTCGCGTAGCCGTTGTGCTCGCTGATGCCGGTGGCGACGGCCAGCACGTTGGGGTCGAAGATGATGTCCTCGCCCGCGAACCCGGCCTTCTGCGTGAGCAGGTCGTAGGCGCGGCCGCAGATGTCCACCTTGCGGTCGGCGGTGTCGGCCTGGCCCTGCTCGTCGAAGGCCATCACGACCACACCGGCGCCGTAGTTGCGGATGACGCGGGCCTGGGCGAGGAACGGCTCCTCACCCTCCTTGAGGCTGATCGAGTTGACGACGCCCTTGCCCTGGATGCAGCGCAGGCCGGCTTCGAGCACGGTCCACTTGGAGCTGTCGACCATGACCGGGATGCGGGCGA
Organism: Amycolatopsis sp. NPDC104819; assembly: GCF_055583145.1. Taxonomy (NCBI): domain Bacteria; kingdom Bacillati; phylum Actinomycetota; class Actinomycetes; order Pseudonocardiales; family Pseudonocardiaceae; genus Amycolatopsis; species Amycolatopsis sp. NPDC104819. The sequence goes on from NZ_JBVJON010000005.1 coordinate 49,175, forward strand.
CCTCGGGCTCGGTGGCGATGAGGTTGAGGAAGGTCGTCATCGCCTGCTCGCTGTCGAGCAGGTCGGCGTCCATGTTGACGTCGAGCAGGTTCGCCCCGCCGCGGACCTGTTCGAGCGCGACGTCGACGGCGGCCTGGTGGTCGTCGGACTCGATGAGCCGCCGGAACCGCTTGGAGCCGGTGACGTTGGTGCGCTCGCCGATCATCACGAACCCGGTGTCGGCGCCGATGCCGAACGGCTCGAGGCCGCTGAACCGCGTGTGGGTGCGCGGCGCGGGCACTTCGCGCGGGGTGACGCCTTCCGCGGCGGCGGCGATCTTCTTGATGTGGGCCGGGGTGGTGCCGCAGCAGCCGCCGACGAGGTTGACCATGCCATCGCGGGCGAAGCCGCCGATCAGCCCGGCGGTCTCCTCGGGCGTCTGGTCGTACCCGCCGAAGGCGTTCGGCAGCCCGGCGTTCGGGTGACACGCGACGTAGGTGTCCGCGAGCCGCGACAGCTCCTCGACGTGCGGGCGCATCTCTTCCGCGCCCAGCGAGCAGTTGACACCGACGACCAGCGGCTTCGCGTGCTCGATCGAGCTCCAGAACGCCTCGACGGTCTGGCCCGAGAGCGTCCGCCCGCTCAGGTCGACGATGGTGACCGAGATCCACAGCGGCAGGTGCGGCGCGACGTCGCGGGCCGCGGCGATGGCCGCCTTGCAGTTGAGCGTGTCGAAGATCGTCTCGATCATCAGCAGGTCGACGCCGCCCTCGGCGAGCCCGGCGATCTGCTCGGCGTACGCGGCCTTGACCTGCTCGAACGTGACGGCGCGGTACGCCGGGTCGTCGACCTTGGGCGACAGGCTGAGCGTGACGTTCAGCGGGCCGATCGAGCCGGCGACGAACTTGCCGCCTGCCTCCTCGGCGGCCTGGCGCGCCAGCTGCGCCCCGCGGACGTTCATCTCGTGGACGTGGCTCTCCAGCCCGTAGTCGGCCTGGCCGATGCTGGTGGCGGTGAAGGTGTTCGTCGTGGTGATGTCCGCGCCCGCGGCCAGGTACTGGCGGTGCACGTCGAGGATGACGTCCGGGCGGGTGAGGTTGAGCAGGTCCGGGTCCCCGGTGACGTCGTGGGTGTGCTCGCCGAAGCGGTCGCCGCGGTAGTCGGCCGGGGTCAGCCCGGCGCCCTGCAGCATCGTTCCCCAGGCGCCGTCGAGCACCGCGACCCGCCGGCCGAGCAGCTCGCGCAGGCGCGCGGTGGCGTCGGACTCTCGCGGGGTGTTGGGGTTCACCGGCAGCCTCCCTCGGTCGGGAGGCGCCCTTGGGTGGTCGTGCCGGCCGAGCGTGGCGGACCCGGGGTCCGTTGCAGCGCCTCTCGACCTGTGACCCACGGTAGCGGACCGAGGCCCGGGCACGCCATCTTGCGGACTGCTCTGTCCACGGACTGGGACGAATCCGGCAGCAACCCGGCAACACGGCCCGCCTTGAAAACTGAAACACGTTCTAATACGCTCCTCGCGTGGACTACGGAATCGTGCTGTTCACCAGCGACCGAGGCATCACCCCGGCTTCCGCGGCCCGCGCCGCCGAAGCCGCCGGGTTCGCCACCTTCTACGTGCCCGAGCACACGCACATCCCGGTGAAGCGCGAGTCGCCGCACCCGCGCACCGGGGACGCTTCCCTGCCCGACGACCGCTACAGCCGCACGCTCGATCCGTGGGTCGCACTGGCGACGGCGGCCGCGGTCACGTCGCGGATCCGGCTGTCCACCGCGGTGGCGCTGCCCGTCGAGAGCGACCCGATCACGCTGGCCAAGACGATCGCGAGCCTGGACCACCTCTCCGGCGGGCGGGTCACGCTCGGCGCCGGGTTCGGCTGGAACGTCGACGAGCTGACCGACCACGGGGTGCCCGGCAACCGCCGCCGCACCGCGCTGCGCGAGTACCTCGAGGCGATGAGTGCACTGTGGACGGAGGAAGAAGCCGCCTACGCCGGGGAGTTCGTCTCCTTCGGGCCCAGCTGGGCGTGGCCGAAGCCGGTCCAGCCGCACATCCCGGTGCTGCTCGGCGCGGGCCCGACGGAGAAGACGTTCCGCTGGATCGCGCGCCACGCCGACGGCTGGATCACCACCCCGGCCGACACCGACCTGGACGGGCATCTGGCCCTGCTCAAGGAGATCTGGCGCGACGAAGGCCGCGAAGGGGCGCCGCGGGTCTGCGCCCTCGGAGAACGCCCGGACCGGGAGCGCCTGGCGCACCTGGACTCGATCGGCGTCACCGAAACCGTCTTCGGGCTCCCGGACCGGGCACCGGAGGAGGTCGAAGCGTGGGTCGGCCGGCTCGCCGGCAAGCTCGGCCTGGTCACCGCCCCCGCACACTGAACCGGCGGGACACGGAAGATCCGCGTCCCGCCGGTGCCGACCACCCGGGGTCAGCTCGCGGTCACGCCCTGGCGCGCCCGCAGGTCGAGCTCGATCTGCTCCAGGGTGCGCCCCTTGGTCTCCGGGACCAGCCACTTGGTGAGCACGAACAGCACCACGTTGATCCCGGCGAACAGGAACATCGAACCGCCGATGCCGAGCGAGCCCACGGCGGAGATGAGCGGGAAGACCGCGCTCACGATGCCGGTCGCCGCCCAGAGGACGACGCTGCTGACGCCCATGCCCGCCGCGCGGTACTTCAGCGGGAACACCTCAGCCATCATCACCCAGACGACCGCGCCCCAGCCGAGCTCGTAGCCGACCAGGTACAGCACCATCATCACCAGCATCAGGATGCCGCGGGTGCCGGTGTCGTGGACGTTCAGCACCACGAGCCCGGCCGCCGCCAGCGTCACGACCATGATCACGTTGCCGATGAGCAGCAGCGGCTTGCGGCCCCAGCGGTCGACGACGAACACGACCCACGCGGTGAACAGGAACTTCGTGACACCCAGCAGCACGCCGGACAGCAGCGCGGCCTGGGTGGCGAAGCCGAGGCCGATCAGCATCGTCGGGAAGTACGCGTTGATCGCGTTGACCCCGCTGAACTGCTGGCCGACGGCGAGCAGGATCGCGACGACCATCATCGGGCGCACGAAGCCGGAGAACAGCTCGCGGAACCGCGGCTTGGCCTCGGTGTCCAGCCGGATGACGTCGCGGATCGTCTCGATCTCCTCGTCGAGGTTCACGGAGTTGCCGTGCGCGCTCGCCAGGACCCGCCGGGCTTCCTCCTCCTGGCCGTTCTTGAGCAGCCAGCGCGGGGTCTCCGGCAGGAACGCCAGCCCGACCAGCAGGATCGCGGCGGGCACGATGGCGCCGGCGAACATCCAGCGCCACGCGGAGATCGGGCCGAGCCAGTAGCTGACCAGGAACGCGATCAGGATGCCGAGCACGATGAAGATCTGGTTGAGCGCGCCCATGGCGCCGCGCAACCGGGCCGGCGCGAGCTCCGACAGGTAGGTCGGCACCGTCGAGGACGAAAGCCCGATGCCGAGGCCGATCACCAGCCGCGAGATCACGAGCAGCGCGAACGTCGGCGAGAAGCTCGCCGCGAGCGTGCCCACGATGACCACCACCGCGGCGACCATGATGGTGCGCCGCCGGCCGAGGGCTTCGTTGATGCGGCTGGAGAACAGCGCGCCCACGATCGCGCCGACCGAGAGGCTGGCGGTGATCACACCCTTGTCCCAGGCGGTCAGCGACCACGCTTTCCCGATGAACGGGAGCACCCCGGAGATCACCCCGAGGTCGTAACCGAACAAGATGCCGCCGAGCGCGCCGAAGAAGTACAGCGTGGTTCGGCTGATATGCCGCGGCGGGGCCGTCTGCGTCATTGCCGGGTCGCCTCTTTCATAGGTTCAGTCCAGCCAGCGGGGACCACACTCACACGCCGGAAAAAACCGGGCAAGGCAGTCCTGATAACAATTCAGAAACGTGATCGCCGTTCACATATGTGATACCGCTTGGCGCACAACGTTACTCCGTCCGCGCGAGCGCCGATTCGGTACACAGTGGACACGATCTGTCTCGTACGGCGGTTCAGGAATCCTTTGTGGATGATTACGGAAAGCGAAATCCGCGCGCGATTTGCGACGGTGCGTGAACCGGTTTCCGCTGAGCGGGAAATAGCGCAGAGGCGTTCAGCCACCTGAACGGACGGGCTGGCGCGTGAGCACGGCGCCGAAGCCAGACCGCGCGGGACACAGCCGCGTCGAGGCGGGGTCGCCACACGACCGCGGGAGCCAACGGAGCCTCAGCCTCGCCGAGGCGGCTTCAAAGCGGGATCCGCGGGCCACCCAAGTGGGCGGGGCGCGGTGAGGAAGGAGTCCGGGGGTGCGCGGACCGGCGTCGGCCGGAAGGGGGTTTCAACCCACCCCCAGGCGGTTGAAACCCCCTCCCCGCGCCCCCAGACCCGGACGTCGCTCCCAGCAGCCGCAGCCTGCTCGGGCGCTGTCCCGGTGACTATCACTCTCCCCGGTGCGGCCCGCGGCCGCCAGTCCTGCCGAAAGAGGACTTTTTCGCCCGGCCACACCGCGTTTACCTGCGGAAACGCGCCTCGGAGGTACGGATATACCCAGCCGGACCGGCAAAACTTACCCGCGGGACAGCGGCCGCGCCCTCAGGCGCTCTCCAGCACGACCTTGCCGACGTGCGCGCCGGACTCGAGGTGCTTGAGGGCGTCCTCGACCTCGTCGAAGGCGAACCGGCGGTCGACGACCGGCCGCAGGCCGGACTGCTCGATGGCCCGGTTCATCGCCTGGAACGTCGCGCGGGAGGCGTTGGTGAGCCCGCGCAGGGTGAGCTGCTTGACCAGCACGAGCACCGGGTCGGCCGCGCCCTCGTGGGTCAGGACGCCAGCCACCGTGACGTGCCCACCATAGCGCGCGGCGATCATCGACTGGCCGATCGTGCCGCCGCCCCCGACGTCGACGACGTGGTCGACCCCGCCGCCGGTCAGCTCGGCCACGGCGGCGCCCCACTCCGGCGTCGTCGTGTAGTTGAGCGTGTCGGCGGCGCCGAGCGCGCGCAGCCGCTCCAGCTTCGTGTCGGAGCTGGACGTCGCGATGACGCGGGCGCCCCCGAGCACCGCGAACTGCAGCGCGAACGTGGACAGGCCTCCGCTGCCCAGGGTGAGCACGGTCTGGCCCGGCGCCAGCCGGCCCTCTTCGACCACCGCGCGCCACGCCGTCACGCCGGCGCTGGGCAGGGTCGCCGCCTCGGCGTAGTCGAGGTGGGCGGGGACGGCGACCAGCGCGTCCGCCGGGAAGACGGCGTACTCGGCGAGCACCCCGTCGAGGGTGCCGGCGAGGTCGTCCGCCGTGTTGTGCGGCGTGCCGGGGCCCGACTGCCAGTCCGGGAAGTACGTCGCCGCGACCCGGTCACCCGCGGACCAGGCGCCCACTCCCTCGCCGACCGCGACGACCTCGCCCGCGCCGTCGGACAGCGGGACGACGTCCGCCTTCACCGGCTTCGGGTAGAAGCCCTTGATGATCATCAGGTCGCGGGCGTTGACCGCCCACCCGCGCATCCGGACCAGCACCTGCCCCGGGCCGGGCTCGGGGGTGTCGCGCTCGCCCACGACGAGCTGGGCGCCGGGACGCGGCAGGGAAAAATACTTCACAGCGGCTCCAAGGGTGCGGGAACTCCTCAACGAAGCCAGTGTGTCGAACTCGCGAGCTCCGCGTCGACGATCTCCACGAGTTCCGGGGTCAGTTCGGCGAGCGAGCCCGGCAGGTGCCGGACGCCGTGGCCGGCCATGAACTCCCGCTGCCGCGCGTGGGCGGGGCTCGACGGGAACCCGATGAACCCGGCGCCGTGCGCGCGGGCGTCCTCGGCCACCCGGCTGACGTCGTCGACGAACACGATCTCGTCGAACCCGGCGCCGAGCACGGTCCGGGTGATGTGCTCGACCCCCGGCCGGTGCTCGTTGATGCTCACGTACGGCACCTCGGGGTCGAACAGGTCCACGAGGTCGCCGAGGTGCCGGTCGAAGGTGTGCTCCCGGGTCCGCCCGCCGTAGCAGACCAGCCGGACGTCGAGCTTTCCGAGCGCCTCCAGGCAGTCCCGCGCGCCTTCGGCGACGCGGATGGGGTGCTCGGCCAGGTAGTCCTGCCGGGCGGCCCACAGCTGTTTCAGGGTCTCTTCGGCCGGCTGGTCGAGCCCGCAGAGCCGGGTGACCTTCTCGGCGACGACGATGTCCCGCAGCCCGATGACGTCCCGCTCCGCCGCGGCGTCGTAAACCCCGCCGTGGCCGGTGACGAACCGCGCGATCATGGCCAGGTACGTGTCGTCGATCAGCACGCCGTCGCAGTCGAGGGCGACCACGTGGACCTTCCGCAGCCCGCTCACCGCTGCGCGAACACTTCCCGCGCGGCGGCGATGGCGTTGAGCGCGGCCGGGAACCCGCAGTAGAAGGCCAGGTGCAGCACGGTCTCGACCGCTTCCTGTTCGGTGCCGCCGACGTTGAGCAGGCCGTGGATGTGCACCTTCAGCTGCGGCAGCGCCGTGCCCAGCGCGACGCACGCGGCGATCGTGACGATCTCGCGGTGGCGCAGGCTCAGGTGCGGCCGGCTGTAGATCTCGCCGAAGGTGAACTCGATGATGTAGGTCGCCAGGTCGGGGGCGATGTCCTTCAGCGCCTCCGCGACCTTCTCCCCCGCGTCGCCGTCGACGGCCTTCATCGCGGCCAGCCCGCGCTCGTAGCGGTCTTCGATGCCCGCCCACGGCACGTCGGTGGTCTCGGCCGGCGTCTCGTCCGCGGGCAGGGTTTCGAACAGCGCCTTCAGCTCGCCCAGCGCGTTCAGGGTCGCCGGGAAGCCGGCGAACGAGCTGATGTGGATGACCGTCTCGACCAGCTGGCGGCGGGTGCAGCCGACGTTGAGCGCGGCCTTGGCGTGGAACTGCAGCTGGGAGCCCGCGTAGCCCAGCGCCGTGAGCGCGGCGACGGTCGCCAGCTGCCGGTCCGGCAGCGGCAGGCCGGGGCGGTGGTAGACGTCGCCGTAGATGAAGCCGACGCACTGCTCGCCGAACTCGGCTTCCCCGATGCTCGCGAACAGGTCCAGCACGGCCGGCCGCTCGACCCCGCCGAGCCGCCGGATGAGCTCGAGGCCCTGGGCGAAGGACGCCGAGCGGTCCTGCTGCTGCGCTTCGGACATCGTGGTGTGGTTTCCCTTCCGGAGTGGGTTTTCGGGTCAGTCCAGGTAGGCGCGGGTGGCCTGGTCGGCCTTGCGGCGCTCCAGCGTGTCGATGCGCCCCTGCCCGATCATCGAGTACTCGATGCCGGCGGTGGCGACGGTGCGTCCGTGCTGGCGGACCGCCGTGCTGGCGCGGAACTTGAGGTTGCTGTCGCGGCTGAGGTCGGACTCCTCGATCAGCGACTCGACCGTGGCCGGCAGCGGGAACAGGAAGTCCTGGAACGACAGGTCGATCCGCTTCCACACACCCGCGTAGGCGGGCGCGCCCAGGCGCGGGCGGACCGCGGTCTCGAACTGCGCGATGCAGATCTGCCGCATCGCCTCGATGATCACGATGCCCTGCACGTGCTCACCGGTGTGGTGGTCGAGGATCAGCTCGTTGTCGCGGTGGATCCGCAGCTCGGCCCGGCAGTGCGTGGCCACCGGGCTGTGCACGCCCGCCAGCAGCACGTTCTCCGGCCGGTCCTTGTGGACCACCCCCGGGTGTGCCAGGGACTGCCGGAACGCGGCCGGGTCGGCGAGGCGCACCGACGCCTCGCTCTTTTCGCAAGCGGCTTCGAGCAGGTCGCAGTCGGTCCCGTCGATGCCCTGGCCGACGTGCACGACCCAGTGGCAGCCTTCCACCTCCGGCGCGCCGGAGGTGAGCATGGCCAGCAGGTCCGACATGGTCAGCACCCGGTCGCCGCGGGCGAACCGCGCGAACCGGTCGGCGACCACCACGACGTGGCGGCGGGTGTGGCCTTCGAACGCCCAGTCCGGCTCGACGGGAGCGTCCTGCGGGCGCGGGGAACCCTCCGGTGCCATCCGCGGCACCTCCATCCGGGTCGGGTCGCCCGTCACGACCGAGCCGAAGCTTGGGCGTCCAGGAGAGCCTCGGCGAGGCTCCGGGCCGTCGCGGCCGCGCGCCAGCGCGGTCCGGTCAGCTCGGTGGCCAGGACCTTGAGCATGGCACGCACCATGTCCGGCTGCTTCGCCACGTCCGTGGCCAGCAACGGTTCCACCTGGGCGGCCGCGCCGTCGAGATCGTCGAGCCGCAGGTGCGCGCGGCCGGTGTCGATCCGGATCATGGGGTCCATGGCCTCCCAGCGGTTTTCCAGCGACAGCTTTTCGTAGGCCTCACGGGCCGTCCTGAACTCGCGCAGCGCGGCGCACGCCTGCCCGACCGACAGCAGCGAGGTGCCGGCCATGTAGTGGCGGCGGTCCTTCGTGATGTTGAAGAACCGGTCCTCGCCGCCCGCGCCGAGGTCCGGGTCCTCGATGCTGGTCCAGCGCGCGATCGCGTCCAGCACCTGCTGCTCGGCCTGCACCGACGACCAGCCGCGCGCCTCGGCGAGGATCAGCGGCGCGTCCGTCAGCCGGCCGCCGACGTGGTAGTTGAGCCCGTCGGCGGCGAGCTTCGCGGACTCGATGCCGTTGCCCGACCAGAAGGCCACGCGCGCCTGCGACGTGCGCACCCAGCGCCGGGCGAGGAAGTCGTCGGCGTACTGGGTGTAGAGCCAGGCCGCGGAGTTGAGCTCGCGCGAAAGGCGGTACCGCCCGAGGTCGCCGGCGATCCACGCCATCATCGCGGTGGACTTCGCGCCGACCAGGAGCAGGTCCTGGGTCTGCTTCGGCCGCTGGCGCCCCTTCAGCAGCGCCGACGCCCGCTCCTCGATGACGGCGAGCTGCCCGAGGATCGAGTCGGGCGCGGTGCGCGTGTAGGCGCTGCCGAGGAAGTCGAGGTCCGACCAGAGGTCGTCGAGCTGGACGTCGTCGACGTTGGTCTTGGTCAGCAGGATGGCGTCGTCGAGCGCGCCGGCGCCGAAGTCCTCCTCCGGCCGCAGCTCGGTGCGGGGCGCCGCGGTGCGGGCCGGCGGGACGTCGTGCTCGGGCACGGCGACCGCGGTCACCAGCGCCGGTTCGTCGGCGTGGTACTCGGCAAGCTCCTTCTCCGGCAGCTGCTCGAGGTCACGCAACCCCAGCAGGGACTTCCAGCCGGTGCCGTACACCTGCGCGAGCACGCGCAGGGCCGCGATGGTGGGCCGGACGCCGCGTTCGGGCCACTGCTCGTACTCCCAGATCCGGGTGCCGCGCATGCCGGCCTTGGGGTCGCCGGTGACGGCGTTGTACTGGTGCGCCGCGACGTCGAGCGAGAGCTCGGACGCGAGCCGCCACGCGGTCCGGGGCGGGATCCGGCATTCGACGATCAGGTTCTCCGCCACCCTGGCCGGGATCGCCGCCTCCGGGAAACCCAGCGCGGCCAGCCGGTCGCGCAGTTGTGCACGGTAGGGCTTACTCCCTGGTTTTACCTGTCGACTCATCGTTCATCCAACGATTTCCGGCGTACTGGTGCACACGGATGACAGTACCGCAGCGTGACCGCAAGGGCCCACGACGTCACCAAGGACCTGGTCACACCACCCCATAAGGGTGATAGAGCACCCATTTCGTGCACGTGCACCCGACATTCTCTCACTCGACCGAGCGAAGGGGCGGCGGAAACCCACCGCCCCTCCGTCGCTCAGCCCGCCGCGAGGAAGCGCGCCCGGATGCCCGCGCCGAACGCGGTGGGCGTGCCGTCGTAGGCCGAGATCATCGCCGGTCCGGTGCCGCAGTTCCAGGTGTTCCACGTCCAGCCGAGGTAGGACGCCTGGTGCCGGTCGAGCCAGTCCATCAGACCGGTGACGTACCCGCTCGCGCAGTCGTTCTCGCCGATCTCCCCGGCCACCAGCGGCACCGCCGCGGCGACCGGCGCGAGCTGGCTGTCCCAGCAGGACGCCGAGCTGCAGACGTTGAAGTTGTAGGAGTGCCAGGACGCGACCAGGTTGCCCGCCGGGTCGCTCGGCCGGTACTGCAGCCACCCGGTGAGGTCGTTGGAGTACGCGAGCCCGCCGAGCATGACCACGTTGGTGGCGCCGGTCGAGCGCACCGCGTTCACCAGCGTCTGCATGCCCGCCACCGGGTACCCGATGCCCGGGCACGCGGAACCGCCGTCGCGCCAGCACGTCCAGGCCTGGGCGGAGCCGGAGACGGCGCGGTCGAGGTAGGGCTCGTTGAACAGGTCGAGGATCGTGGCGTTGTCACCCTTGAACGCGGTCGCGACCGAGGTCCACAGGTCCACCGAATGCGCGGTGTTCGTCATCGGCTTCTGGCAGGTCGAGTTCACGTCCGCGCACGCCGACGAGTTTCCCGTGTAGACACCCTGGGTCCAGTGCAGGTCGAGGATCGCGAAGAGACCGTTGGCGTGTAACAGGTCCACATAGGACTTGAGCGCGGCGCGGTAGGTCGCGCCGGCGTACTCCGGCTTGACGTTGGGCAGCCCGAGCCAGCAGTCCTCGTTGAACGGCACGCGCACGACGTTGGCGTGCCAGCTCTTGATCGCGGCCACCGAGGCCGCGTCCATCGGGCCGTCGAAGAGGCCGTTGCCCTGCACACACGCGAACTCCCCGCCGGAGCGGTTCACCCCGCGCAGGGTGACCGGGGTGCCCGCGGGGTCGGCCAGGCGGTTGCCCGCGACGTGCAGCGCGGGCGCGTCGCCCGGCGGCGGAGTGGTGGTGGTCGTCGTCGGGGTCGTCGGGGTGGTGGTCGGCGTGGTGCCACCGCAGGGCGCGCCGTTGACGCTGAACGACACCGGGGCAGTGTTCGTGCCGCTGTAGGCGAAGTTCGCCCCGGCGGTGACCGACGCGTTCGGCGCGACCGTCCCGTTCCAGGTCGCCGGGGTAAGCGTGACGGTCTTCCCGCTCTGGACCCAGGTGCCGTTCCAGCCCTGCTGCAGCTGCTGGTTCCCGGTGTAGGCGTAGCTGACCGACCACCCGGACAGCGGCGCCGTCCCGAGGTTCCTCAGGGTGAGGTTGGCGGTGAAGCCGGTTCCCCAGTCGTTCGTCGTGTAGCCGACCTCGCAGGCCGTGGCCGCGGCGGCGGGCGACGGGGTGCCGAGGGTGAAGGCCGTCGTCGCGCCGACGACGGCGAGTGCGCTGAAGGCGCCGAGCAGTGCTGGTCCGGAACGCATCGAACACTTTCTTGTGCAGGACTTATCATGAGAGCGCTCCCAGCAGCGCTGGACAGTACCGCCCACCCCTGGCCCTGTAAAGCCCGCCGCGATCTTGGGGAAGATTCTTCCGAATCCACCCCAACGGCGGCATCCGGCCGCCTCGGCCGGTGGCTCAGCGCGACCGCGGGATCGGTTTCCCGCCAACGGGTTCGGCCGTTCAGGAGCGTTCAGTGGAGGCCGGGAGCGGCCGGTCGCCGGAAAACGGGCCACCGGAACGGGCCGCGGCCGGGTCGCGCTTTACAACCCGGACATCCCGGGGTTACGTTCTCGGCGGCTGGAAGCGCTCCCATGCCAGGTCGCCTCGCCAGAACGCGGCCACCACCCAGGGGCGTCGTGGTGCAGGCCACGGCGCCCCTGGCCGCGTCCTCGTCCGCCTCCCGGGAGACCCGATGACCAGGTTCGCCGGCGCCCTCGGCGCGCTCTGCCTCGCCGCCGCGGGCACCACCGCGGTGGTCGCCGCCGGTCCCGCCACCGCCGCGCCGGCCTGCGAAGCCGGCTACCGCGCCAACGCGTGGCAGACCGGGTACACCGCCGAGATCACCGTGACCAACGGCGCCACCGCGCTCTCGTCCTGGACGCTCACCTGGCACCAGCCCGGGAACCAGGTCGTGACGTCCGCGTGGAACGCCACCGTCCGGCAGTCCGGCGCCGCGGTCACCGCCGAAAGCCTGCCCTACAACGCCGCGCTGCCCGCCGGCGCTTCCGTTTCGTTCGGCGTGCAGGGCACCGCCACCGGGACGAAACCCCGATCCCGTGGACTTCGCGCTCAACGGCGTCGCCTGCGGTGACCCCGCTCCCCCGGTGACGACCACACCGGCCACCACGACGTCCGCACCACCGCCCGCCGGGTGCGCCCAAGCCGTGGTCTGCGACGACTTCGAACAGCAGACCGGCGGCGCCCCGGGCGGCCGCTGGACCGTCGGCGCGGCGAACTGCCAGGGCACCGGCGCGGTCACCGTCGACGGCACGGTCGCGCACTCGGGCAGCCGGTCGGTGAAGGTCACCGGCCAGGGCGGCTACTGCAACCACACGTTCTTCGGCACGAGCGTCCCCGGCACCGGTCCGCTCTTCGGCCGGTTCTGGGTCCGGCACACCACCCCGCTGCCCGCCGGGCACGTCGCCTTCCTGGCGATGCACGACTCGGTCGACAACCGCGACCTGCGCGCCGGCGGCCAGAACCACGCGCTGCAGTGGAACCGCGAGTCCGACGACGCGACCCTGCCCGCGCAGAGCCCGGCCGGGGTCGCGCAGAGCGTCCCGCTGCCGACCGGGACGTGGTCCTGCTTCGAGTTCGAGCTCGACGGCGCCGCCGGGCAGCTGCGGACCTGGCTCGGGTCCGCGGCGGTGCCCGGGCTGGTCGCCGACGGCGTCGCGACTCCCGACGTCGACCAGCAGTGGCTCGCGCGGGCCTGGCACCCGTCGGTGACCGACCTGCGGCTGGGCTGGGAGAGCTACGGCACCGACGCCGACACGCTGTGGTTCGACGACGTGGCCGTGGCTCCCGCGCGGCTCGGCTGCGCTACCGCCTGACGATCCGGTCGATCTCGGCCAGCTCGTCGTCGGTGAACTCGAGGTCGGCCATGGCGGCGACGGTGTTCTCCAGCTGCGCGACGCTGCTGGCGCCGATCAGCGCGGAGGTCACGCGGCCGCGGCGCAGCACCCAGGCGATGGCCAGCTGCGCCAGCGTCTGCCCACGCCGCTTGGCGACGTCGTTCAGCGCGCGGATAGTCGCGAGGGTGTCCTCGGTGAGGCGATCGCGGGTGAGGAACGGGCTCGCGCCGGCCGCGCGCGAATCGGCCGGGACGCCGTCGAGGTAGCGGTCGGTCAGCAGGCCCTGGCTCAGCGGCGAATACGCGATCGACCCCACGCCGTGCTCGTCGAGGGTGTCCTGGAGGCCGTCCTCGACCCAGCGGTTCAGGATCGAGTACGACGGCTGGTGGATCAGCAGCGGGGTGCCCAGCTCCGTCAGCGCGGCGATCGCGGCCGCCGTCTGCTCCGGCGAGTAGTTGGAAATGCCCGCGTAGAGCGCTTTCCCCGACCGGACGGCGGTGTCGAGGGCGCCCATGGTCTCTTCGATCGGCGTCTCGGGATCCGGCCGGTGGGAGTAGAAGACGTCGAAGTGGTCCAGGCCGGTGCGCGCGAGGCTCTGGTCCAGGCTGGCGAGGAGGTTCTTGCGGGAGCCCCACTCGCCGTACGGGCCGTCCCACATCAGGTAGCCGGCCTTGGACGACACCAGGATCTCGTCGCGGTGCGGGCGGAAGTCGGCGGCGTAGTGCCGGCCGAAGTTCGCCTCGGCCGCGCCGGGCGGCGGGCCGTAGTTGTTGGCCAGGTCGAAGTGCGTCACGCCGAGGTCGAACGCCCGCCGCAGCACCGCGCGCTGGACGTCGAGGGGCTTGTCGTCCCCGAAGTTGTGCCAGAGGCCGAGCGACACGGCGGGCAGCTTCAGCCCGCTGCGCCCGGCGCGCCGGTACGGCATGTCCGCGTACCGGTTTCCGGCGGCGGTGAAGGGCGACATGGTTCTCCTTGTCGGGAAGACGGCTCGGGCGAGTCTAGCCGCGCGGCTTGAGCGCCCCGGCGAACGACGCGGCGGGCGGGAGCGCCGGCAGCAGCGTCGCCTGGTACGCGTGGTAGATGTCCGGTTTGCCGGCCCAGACCGTCGACGCGGGCCGGTTCTCCGGGTCGAGCTCGTGGTGCCACGACCCGAGTTCCCGGTCAGCGAAACAGGCTTCGGCGTGTTCACACCACTGCGCGAACCGGTCGAGGTAGGCCGGGTCGCCGGTCTCCTGGTGCAGCGTCCACGCGGCGGCGATCGCCTCCGCCACCACCCAGTGCAGGCGGGTGCGCACCACCGGCGTCCCGGCGAAGTCGGTGGTGTAGACGAATCCCGGCCGGCCGTCGACCGCCCAGCCGTCGCGGACGGCGGTGTCGAACAACGCCACCGCGTCGGGCACCAGCCACTCCGGGGCGCCGTCACCGAGCGCCCGCTTGAGGTGTACCGCCAGCCGCGCCCACTCGAAGAGGTGCCCGATCGTCGCGCCGAACGGGCGGAAGGGGTGCGCGGGCTCGTCGCGGTTGTGGTCCAGCAGCACATGCCACCGCGCGTCGTAGTGCTCCGGCAGCCGCCAGCCGTGCGCGCGGGCCTCGCCGTGCACCAGTTTGTCCACAATGGACAGCGCGCGGCCGGCCCAGACCGCGTCGCCCGTGACGTCCGCCGCGGCCAGGAACGCCTCGACGCTGTGCATGTTGGCGTTGGCCCCGCGGTAGTCCTCGAGCCGCGTCCAGCCGCGGTCCCAGACGTCGGCGACGCGGCCGGGGCCCGGCTCCCAGAACCGGCGTTCGACCACGTCAAGCGCCTCGGCGAGCAGCGGTTCCGCGCCCTCGGCGCCGGCGGCCACCGCGCTCGAGGCAGCCAGGACGACAAACGCGTGCTCGTAGGCGCGCTTCTCTGACAACGTTGTCGTCGCGTACCAGCCGCCGTGGTCCGGGTCGCGCAGCAGGCCCGTCAGCGCCGCCACCCCGTGGTCGACCTGCGCTCCCGTGTCCGAGCCCTGCAGGGACGCCAGCGCGAAGACGTGCGTCATCCGGCAGGTGATCCAGGTTTCGACGGGCCGGTCGAGCACCGGGCGGCCGGTGTTGTCGAGCCAGGCGAACCCGCCGCCGGGGTGCGCCGCGCGGGCGGCGAAACCGAGCAGCCGGGCGGGTTCGGCCCGCACCCAGGCGGGAACCGATGACGGACTTTCCACGCTGTGCCTTTCTCGGTGATCGACGGCCTCCGCCAAGGTAGGCCAAGGCGTCCGGGCCCGTCACCGCGGGCTGTTCCGGAGGCGTGCCACCGCGTATCCTGACCTTGAGAGCGCTCCCAGTCTTCGACGCACGCTACCCGACGAAGGGACAGACGTGACCAGGAGACGAAGTACGATCCTCGCCGCCGTCACCGTATTGCTGGCGAGCTTGACGGCCATCCTGCTGAACACCGGCACCGCCGAAGCGCACGGCGCCCTGATGAAACCGGGCAGCCGGACGTTCCTGTGCTGGCAGGACGGGCTCAGCTCGACCGGCCAGATCATCCCGCAGAACCCGGCCTGCTCGGCCGCCGTGGCGACCAGCGGCGCCAACTCGCTGTACAACTGGTTCGCCGTGCTGCGCTCCGACGGCGCCGGGCGCACACGCGGGTTCATCCCGGACGGGAAGCTGTGCTCCGGCGGCAACCCGGGGTACGCCGGCTTCGACCAGGTCGGCGACTGGCCGCTGACGCACCTCACCGCCGGGGCCACATTCGACTTCTCCTACAACGCGTGGGCCGCGCACCCGGGCTGGTTCTACACGTACGTGACGAAGGACGGCTGGGATCCCTCGAAGCCGCTCACCTGGGACTCGCTGGAGGACCAGCCGTTCCTGACCGTCGACCACCCGCCGGTGACCGGCCAGGTCGGCACGGTCGACGGGCAGTACAAGTGGACCGGCGCGCTGCCATCGGGCAAGTCGGGCCGGCACGTCATCTATTCGGTGTGGAAGCGCTCCGACAGCGCCGAAACGTTCTACGGCTGCTCGGACGTCACGTTCGACGGCGGGCACGGCGAAGTCACCGGCGTCCACTCGCCGGGCACCCCGACCACGACGCCGACCACGCCCACCGACCCCCCGCCCTCGGGCGGCTCGTGCATGGCGATGTACGAGGTGACCAACTCCTGGAGCGGCGGCTACCAGGCCACGGTGACGGTCATGAACCACGGCACCACGGCCTACCGCGGCTGGCAGGTGGGCTGGACCCTGCCCACGGGCCAGACGGTCGGCAGTGTCTGGAACGGCACGCTGAGCCAGTCGGGCTCGGTGGTGACGGTCCGCAACGCCGACTGGAACGGCCGGGTGGAGCCGGACGGCGAGACGACGTTCGGGCTGGTCGTCAACGCGCCGGGGACCAACCCGGCCCAGCCGACGCCGACCTGCCAGGGCAGCTGAGCGGGGCGCCGGTCCCGTCCGTCAGCGGGCGGGGCCGGTGCTGCCCCGGGTGATCAGCCGGGGCCGCGACGCGCAGACGTCACCGGGGTGTTCCCCGGCGAGCAGGTCGTGCAGGACCGACGCGGCGAGTGAGCCGAGCTCGGCCAAGGGACGCCGCACGGCGGTGAGCGCGGGACGGACCAGGCGGCAGAGCGGGGTGTCGTCCCAGGAGACGACGGAGAGGTCCCCGGGCACGGAGAGGCCGAGTTCGCGCGCCGCGACGAGGACGGCCACGGCGAGGGTGTCGGTGTCACAGAGCAGCGCGGTGGGACGCGGGTCGGCGGTGAGGACCCGGCGAACCGCGCCTGCGGAAGGTTCGGGATGTCCCGAGTCGCTGGTGAGCACCCGGCGGACCGCGCCGGCGGAAGGTTCGGGATGTCCCGGGTGGACGGTCGGCGCCTCGCCCCTTCGCGCGGCCGGCGGCCCGAGCCGCGCCACCGCCTCGGTGAACGCCCGCTCCCGCACCCCCGCGTCCGCGAACGGCGCCGCTCCCGCGATCCGCCCCACCCGCCGGTGTCCCAGCGCCGCGAGGTACTCCAGCACCTCCCCCACCCCGGCCACGTCGTCGACCCACACCGACGGCACGCCCGGCACCCCGCCCGGCCCGCCGAGCACCACCGCCGGCAGGCCGACCTCCGCCACATTCCGCGGCCCCGCTAGCAGCACGCCGTCCACCCTCCGCTCGGCCCGCCACCGCCGGTACACCACCAGCTCGGTCTCCCGGTCCGGCGCGATCCGCACCAGCAGCTCCGCCTCGAACCCCGCCAGCAGCGCCCCCAGCAGCAGCTCCGGCGGCCGGTCGAGCACCAAGCCGGTGACGCCGGTGCCGGCCGGCGCGGGGCCGCACCAGCCCAGCCTTCGCGCGGTCTCCGTGATGCGGCGGCGGGTCTCCTCCGAGACGCCCGGGCGTCCGTTGAGCGCGTACGAAACGGCCCCTTTGGACACTCCCGCCTCCCGCGCGATGTCGGTGACCGTCGGCCGTTTCACCGGACACCACCGGAAAGCCGGTCCGTGTCCGCGCGGACACCCGCCGTCGTGCGCCTTGACACCCGGGGCTCCCGCGAACAACACTCCGTCCGGGAGCGCTCCCAGCCACGAGGGAGTGGCAGGCCAATGGGGAGTGCGCGCACATGAGGCAGATCCGAAGACGGCTGGCCTTCGCCGTCACGCTCGTCCTGCTCGTCCTGACCGGCGGGTGCGGGCCGGGCACCCCCGAAGCCATCACGCTGACCCTCGCGACCTTCGGCCAGTTCGGCTACGACGACCTGATCCCCGGTTACGAGTTCACCCACCCCGGGATCACCATCACCCAGGTCCGGACCGAGCAGGGCGGCCCGTACCACCAGGACCTGCTGGCCAAGCTGCAGAACGGCCAGCCGCTCGCCGACGTCCAGGCCGTCGAAGAAGGACATCTCGCCGACGTCCTGGCGCAGTCCGGGAAGTTCGCCGACCTGGCCGAGATCGGGCCCGCCGACGTCAAGCCCGGCCGGTGGCTGGAGTGGAAGTACGCGGCCGGCCGCAGCAAGGACGGCAAGCTCGTCGGCTACGGCACGGACATCGGCCCGCTCGCCATGTGTTACCGCAAGGACCTCCTCGAAACGGCCGGGCTGCCGACCGACCCCGGGTCGGTGAAGACGATGTTCGCGACCTGGGACAGCTACTTCGCGGCGGGCGAGAAGTACGTCAAGCGCACCAAGGGCAAGGCCTGGTTCGACTCCGCCGCGCAGAACTTCAACGCCATGGTCAACCAGCTCCCGGTCGGCTACCTCGACCGCGAAGACCACCCGACGCTGGAAACGAACACCGCGCTGCGCGGCGCCTGGGACCGGGTCACCACCGCCGTGAAGCAGGGCCAGTCGGCCGGGCTCACCGCCTTCGCCGACGACGGGAACAACGGCCTGCGCCTCGGCGCCTTCGCGACGAAGGTCTGTCCGTCGTGGATGCTCGGTGTCATCGAACAGCAGGCCGGGCTGGGCAACGCCGGCAAGTGGGCGATCACCGACGCCTTCCCGGACGGCGGCGGCAACTGGGGCGGCTCCTACCTGACCGTGCCGACCTTGAGCGCGCATCCGAAGGAGGCCGCCGCGCTCGCCGCGTGGCTGACCGCGCCGGAGCAGCAGCTGCACGCGTTCCGGGTGAGCGGGAACTTCCCCAGCCAGGTCGACGCCTTCACCTCCCCCGACCTGCTCAGCGAGATGAACGGCTACTTCGGCGGCGCGCTGAGCGGGCAGGTGTTCGTCGCGCAGGCGCAGAAAGTCGGGAAGCCGCAGTACAAGGGTCCGGGTGACGGCAAGATCCAGGAGACGGTGATCGCGCCCGCCCTCGGGTCGGTCGAGCGGGGTGCCGACCCGGCCGCCGTCTGGCAGCAGGTGCTGATCGGGGTGCACCGGGTGGTGCCGTGAGGCCGGGACCGGCAAAACCCGCTCGCGCGGGCCCGCCGGAGCAGGCAGGGTGCCGGTCATGACCACTCCCCTCTCGACACCTTGGCGGCACTACGACCTCCGCCGTCCGGGTCCCGAAGACCACCTGCCGGTGCTGGCCGTCCTCGACAGCTGGTGGGACGGCATGGGCGGCCCGGAAGCCTCCCGTCAGCGGGCCCTGCTGCTGCCCAAGCTGATGTTCCAGCACTTCACCGACAGCAGCTTCGTGGTGACCTCCGACGAGCGGATCGTCGCGTTCCTGATCGGCTTCGTCTCGCCGTCCCGGCCGGCGGAGAGCTACATCCACTTCGTCGGCGTCGACCCCGCCGAGCGCGGCAACGGGCTCGGCGCGGAGCTGTACGAGCGGTTCTTCGCCTACAGCCGGGCCAACGGGCGCACGACCGTGCGCGCGATCACGTCGCCGGTCAACAAGGGGTCGCACGCGTTCCACACCCGGCTGGGGTTCGTCACCGAGCCGGGCCCGAAGGAGTTCGACGGACTGCCGGTCCAGCCCGACTACGACGGGCCGGGGCTGGACCGGCTGTCCTTCCGCAAGGACCTCTAGCCGGACACGCTGAAAGACCGCACGCCCAGCCCGGTCTGGCCCTGCCACGGCTCGAAGCCGAACTGGACGCTCGTCAGGTACCAGGCGTCGCTGATCTTGCCGCGGTTGACGCCGTCCCGGGTGAAGTCGCTCAGGTTGACGTCGAGGCTGTCGGTGCCGGACGTGCGGACGTAGGAGATCACGTTCCAGCCGATGTTGCCGAACCAGACGTTCCACGTCGCTCCGGCCAGCTGCGCCGTCCCGATGACGCTGCCGACCGGCTGCGGGGCGCCGCGGTGGTTGCCCCAGATCATCACCTCGGCGCCGGTGTTCTGCCCGGCCGGGTTGGGGTTCGGGTCGTACCAGACGTCGTAGGCCGCGTCCCACTGTCCCGCCTGGACGGTCGCGTAGTCCACATGCGACCGCAGCGAGCCCAGCGACCGGACCTGCCGGGGCAGGCCGCTGCCGCTGCTGCAGTTGCCGTAGTGGCAACCGGCGAACACCGACGGATAGCTGCCCGGCGCGCCGTTGGTCGGCCGGTTGTGCGACGCCGTCGTGACGGTGAACCCGGTGGCGGACACCGAAAGGCACTGGGTCGTGTCGTCGCCCCAGTTGTTGTTCTGCACGATGTACTTGCCGCCCTGGATGCGCAGCGAGCCGTACTTGTCACAGAGCTGCGTGTCCGCGGCCGCCGGTGGGGCGGTCAGCACCACACCGCCGGAGAGCAGCACGGTCGCGGCTCCGAACGACGCCAGTGTGGCCCGTAGCCGGTTCTTCATGAGCGGTTCCTTCCTGGAGTGGACGGGGTGGAGACCCGGGCCGGACGGCGGCTGCGCGGCACCGCCCGGCCCGGGAGCACTGCGGGGTTACTGCACCGGCGGGTAGGCGTTCTGGACCAGCTCCTCGAACTGGGCCTGGAACCACTTGCCGGACAGCGGCGAGTTCGGCAGGGCGCCGGTCAGGTTGCCGCCGTTGGCCTGGTCGCTGCCGTGGTAGGTCGGGTCGCACATCCGGTCGAAGCCTTTGCCTTCGTCGTTCGGGATCTGCGAGCTCGCGCCGTCGGACTCACCCGGCGGCTTGATCCAGACGTAGGCGTCGAAGTGCGCCGCGGGCGACGCGGTCGGCCGCGTGCCCAGCCCGGCTCCGCTCTGGTTGCACCAGTTGCCGCGGTGCAGCCGCCGGTCGGTCCGGCCGGAGTTCACATAGCTGTCCACAGTGGACCCGGACGCGCTGCCGGGCCGGGCCGAGCCGCCCCAGCCGTTGCGCGAGGTGTCGATCAGCATGCCGATGCCACTGGGCAGGCCGGCCGAGACGAACGCGGTGTACATCGCGGTGGCGAACGGCACCTCGGCGAAGTACGGGTTCCACTGGTAGAACGTCGCCGACTTGATCTGCTGGCCGCCCACGGTCAGGTTCGGGTCGGGCAGGTTCGGCTCGGTCAGCGGGGTGTAGTTCGCCGTGTCGCTGATGAAGCCGTCGATGCTGTTCACCCCGGCCGTGGTGCCCTGCAACGTCTGCTTGACCAGGTTGACGAACGGGCCGAAGTTACTGTCCCAGCCCAGCCACGCCGAGTGCGCGATGTCCAGGTAGTTGTAGACGTTGGAAATCGCGTGCAGCTTGTTCAGCGCGTACTGGATGCCCTGGGTGTAGGCCCCGGTGGACTGCGCTTCGGCGCACTTGGCCGTCGCGGTGTTGGTGATCAGGTTGGGCAGCGAGTCCGGTTCGACGACCGCCACGACCCGCAGCGGCGCGTACTTCGCGTCCGACAGGATCGAGGCGATCGGGTCGATGTACTCGCTCTTGTACCGGGCCAGGCCGTTCGAGCCGGCCTGCAGCTCACCGTTGGACGCCAGCGCCGCGCAGTCGCGGTTCGGCAGGTCGTAGACGACGATCTGGATCGTCACCGGCGTCGCGCCGCTCTGCTGGGCCAGCGCCGCGTCGAGGTGCCCGCGCAGGCCACGGGCGCTCGAGGTGCCCTCGATCGCCGCGATCCGGTCGAGCCAGACGGCCGTGGAGGTGTTCGCCACCTTGGCCATCTGCGCGCCGAGCGTGCCGCCCTTGGCCGCGGCCGCCGCGGTCACCGAGGCCGACCAGTCCGGGTTCACGTACCCCTTGGCCCCGGCGTACGGGTTGTCGACGTGGGTTCCGGGCTGCGGGGTGGTCGTGACGGTGGTTGGGGTCGTCGGAGTGGTCGGCGTCGTGGGTGTGGTGGTCGTGCCGCCCGTGGTGCCGTCACAGTGGACGCCGTTGAGCGAGAAGGAGGCCGGGACGGCGTTGTTGCCGTTGTAGGACCCGTTGAAGCCGAGGCTCGCGGTCGCGTTGGTCGCCAGCGTCGCGCCCCAGCTGGGATTCTTCGCGCTGACGTGTTTACCGCTCTGGCTGAACGTCGCGCTCCAGCCCTGCGTGACCTGCTGGTTGCCGCCGAAGTCCCATTCGAGGTTCCAGCCGGACGTGATGGGGTCGCCGAGGTTGGTCACCGTGATGTTCGCGGTGAACCCCGGCTCGTACAGGTTGGTGCTGTAGGTGACCTTGCAGCCGGTGGCGGCGGTCGCCGGGCTGCCCCCGGCCACCAGCAGCCCCGCGACGACCGCGGCGGCCGTCACCGAGGAAGCCACGGCGAACCGCATCTTCCTCTTCGGGGACCAGAATGCACTCTTCATCGAGTGTGCTCCTTCGTGTTGTCGGGTCAGGCGGAACAGCTGGTGGAGCCGACGGCGAAGCCGCTGGGAGAGCCGGTCGAGGCGCCGGTCGCCTGGAAGCCGATCGACGTCGAAGCGCCGCCGGCCAGGTCGGGCGCCCAGGACGGCGCCTTGGCCGTCGCCTGCTGCCCGGACTGGGTGACGGTGGCGCCCCAGCCGCCGGTGATCTGCGTCCCCGAAGGCGCGGTCCAGCCGAGCGCCCACGTCTTCAGCGGGGTGGTGCCGGTGTTCTTGAGCGTCACGGAGGCGACGAACCCGCCCTGCCACGCGTTGTCGACGTGGTAGGTGACCGCGCAGCTCACCGCGGGCGGCGGGTCGGTGGTCCCGCCACCGCCGCCGACCGGCGGCATGAGGTACGGCTGGAGGATCGCCTGCTTGGTCTGGTTGACCGTCGTCCAGTCGTCGTTGAGGATGCCGCCGGTGTCGCCGGAGTTGGGGTTCCACGACCAGTACGTGAAGCTCATCCCGGTCGCCCCGGTCCCGGCGTACTTCATCAGCTCCTGCAGCCACGTCTTGTCGCGCGGGTCGGCGAGGGTGGTGCCGAACTCGCCGAGCAGCACCGGCGCGATGTTCTGCTTCTGGAGGTAGCCGAAGAAGTGGTCCCACAGCGCCGGCAGGTTCGCCGGGAACGACGGGTCGGAGAACCACGGCTGGGCGAACACCGACGTCGCGTACTCGTGCGCCGAGTACACCAGCTTGTCCGGTTTGGACAGTCGCACCGGGAACTGCCGGGCGCCGGAGAGGTTGCCGCCCCACCAGCCGCACTGCGGGTCACCGGTGCCGCTGACGCAGTCGACACCCTCGACGATGACCAGCCAGTCCGGATTGGCGGACAGGACCGCGTTTCCGCCGCGCGCGGCGGCGAGGCGCCAGTCGGTCGCGGTGTCCCCGCAGCCCCAGCACGCTCCCCCGCCACCCTGGATCGAGTGCGGCTCGTTGTGCAGGTCGGCGCCGATCACCGTGGTGTTGCCCTTGTAGTGCTGGGCGAGCATCGTCCAGTCGGACAGCCAGCGGCTCTCGGGGTACGCGCTGGTGTACCAGAGCGGGGACTGTGCGCCGGAGTCCGGCCGGTGCTGGTCGAGGATGACGCGCATGCCCTTGGTGCCGGCGTAGGCGATGATCTTGTCGAGCACCTGCAGGCCGGAAAGCCCTTGCAGGTCGGGGTTCTGGACGGCGTCGATGCTGTTCGGCTTGACGCCGGGGTCGAAGAGCTGGTTGGAGTAGGGCAGCCGCAGCGTGTTGTAGCCGAGGCCCGCCATCTGGTCGAGCATGTCCCGGTAGTTGCGGCTCCACAGGCCGTGCGGCGAGTAGTTGCCGGTCTCGGCGCCGAACCAGTTGACGCCGGTCATCCGGACCGGCGCGCCGGTGGCGTCGACGAGCTGGGAGCCGGACGCGTGCCAGTAGCCGGTGCCGGTTCCCTGGAGCGCGGGGGCCGCGGTGGCCGGGGACGCCGTGAGAACGGCGCCCCCGACCAGTGCGGCGACCGCGAGGGCGAGCAGTCGCTTCATCGAGTGCCTTTCAGCCGAACAGGGCGACGTGGGCGGCGAACGCCGTGGCGATCTCCGACTGCGCCCAGAACCGGTGGTAGGTGAACGTCGGCGCGGCGCCACCGTCCAGATAGGACTGGACCTTCGGCCACT
Source organism: Amycolatopsis sp. NPDC104819 (assembly GCF_055583145.1). Lineage (NCBI taxonomy): Bacteria > Bacillati > Actinomycetota > Actinomycetes > Pseudonocardiales > Pseudonocardiaceae > Amycolatopsis > Amycolatopsis sp. NPDC104819. Next base: position 72,654 of record NZ_JBVJON010000005.1, read on the forward strand.
GCGGGTCGCTCTGGTAGAAGGAGCGGATCGAGGTGAACGTCGAGCCGGCGTTGATCGGGTCGCCGTTCGGCATCGTGCCGGTCCAGCCGGAGGGCACGTACAGGCCCTGGTCGGTGGTGGCGTTGTAGGCGTCGTCGAACCGGTTGTAGTCCGTCCGGGTCTCCGGCACCGCGATGCCCTTGCTGTCGGTGTTCGCCGAGAGCGCCGTCAGCAGGCTCTCCCCCACGGTCTTGGCCTGGGCGTTGCTCGAGCCGGCCGCGTAGTACAGGAGCGTCTTGGCCAGCGATGCCGCGACCCCGACGTCGTTGCTGTAGTTCTTCACCGTGACGTGCAGGCTCGTGTTCGAGCCCGGGCTGGTGGCGTTCCAGGTGTCCGGCGCGCCGCTCCAGCCGAGATCGGCCGGGATCTGGAAGCTGCCGCCGGCCCCGACCGTGGTGTTCGCGATCGCCCACGGGACCCACTTGTCGAGGATCTTCTTGGCCCGGGCGTCGTTCGTGGCCTGGTAGTACTCGGCGATGCGTTCCATGCCCCAGGTCTGGAAGCCGAACCACTGGTTGCTCGGCGGGTCGTGCCAGACCGGCTGCTGGTCGTAGAACATCCCGTAGAACGTCGGCGTCCCGGACGGCGGGGTGCCGTACTGGCCGTCCCAGCTGTTGGTCGCGCCACCGGCGAGGCCGCCTTCGGACGACTGGAGCCACTGCAGGAACTCCAGCTGCCGGCCGAGACTGGTCGCCCAGTCGCTCGCGCCGGTCGCCGACGTCACCTTCAGGCCCGGGTCGGCCGACAGCGCGTACGCGGCCAAGGGGTTCTGGTATCCCTGGTGCGCCGCTCCGTCACCGATGCGCCACGCCCACGCGTTCTGGTCGAGCGAGCCGCCCCAGGCGTAGTACCAGGAGACGAGGTAGTGCTCGCTGTCCTTGCCGGTGCCGGCGGGGCAGCTGCTCGGGTTGACGCAGTTGCCGATCTTCTTGAAGTACTTGTCGAACAGCGAGTACCGGAGGTAGTCGCCCATCTTCGACGCCTTCTTCACGACGGCCGCGACGTCGGCGCTCTTGCCTTGGGCGGCTGCCCATTTTTCGGCCTGGAAGGCCACCTGGACGGCGCGGGCGTCCGCGTCCGGCGCGTCGGTGTACTTCCACTGCTTGGCGTAGGCCGAGTCGCCGGTGAACAGGTCGAGGTAACCGTTCTTGCCGCCGAACTTCAGGGTGTCGCAGCTGGGCTGGGTGACGGTCTCCCAGACCGACTCCTGCGAGCCGCGCTGGAAGGTGTTGATGAACGCGGGCGCGGTGTTCGTGCCGTCCTCGCAGTGGCCGAACTTGTAGATGTTGTCGACGTCGAGCAGCCAGTGCATGCCGTAGACGTCCGCCGAGCCGTAGGCCGCCTTGAGCTCGGCCGCGATCGGGTCGCTGCCGACGGAGACGCCGGTCTGCAGCTGCGACGGGTAGGACTTCGGGCTCGGGTACTCGGCCGCGTAGGTGGCGGGCTTGCTCGCGTTGTAGCCGGAGTTGCCCGGCTGGTCGGCCGCCGACGGGATCGCGTACGTCTCGATCGACGTCCACGCCTGGTTGAACGGCGACCAGTCCCCGGTGATCCGCCCGTAGGACGCCTCCAGCCACAGGTAGTAGCTGAACGCCTCCGACGTCGTCTCGTGGCCGTGGTCCGGGGCCTCGACGATGAGCGTCTCGATCGAGTGGTAGGGCACCAGGATGTTCCCGAACTTGCGGAAGTAGCCGTTGTTCGGATCCTTGATCTTGTTGTACTGCGTCAGGAACGCGAGCTGGTAGTCCGAAGTGGACGACGAGATCTCGGTGACCGTGACAGTGGCCGCGGTGTAGCCGGTGCCACTCGCGGTGAAGGTGGCGCTGCCCAGCGCTCCCCCGTTGTCGGCGCTCTTCACCGTGACGTTCTGCGGGGTGCTCCAGTTCGACGTGGTGAAGGTGAGGCTCGTCGGGGTCGCGGTGAGGTCGGTGCTGCCCGCCGTGCGGGCGACGCCGACGGTCACCGAGCTCGTCGGCGCGCCGGCGAGGCTGACCGCGAACGTGGTTGTCCCGCCCTGCTTGACCTGCGTGGTCGCCGGGGTCGCGACGATCGTGGGTCCGGAAAGGACCTTCACGCTCACCGGGCTCGACGACGTCGAGGCGTTCTTGTTGTCGTAGGCCTTGGCCGTGATCGAGTACGTCCCGGCGGGGACGTTGGCCCAGCTGCCCTCGAACGGCGCGGAGGTGTCGGTGGCCAGCAGGCTGTCGCCGGCGTAGAACTCGACCTTGCTCACCGTGCCGTCGGAGTCGGCGGCCGTCGCGGCGAGCGGGATCGTGGCCGGGGCGTAGTAGGTGCCGGACGACGTCGGCGACGTCAGGCTGACGGTCGGGGCCTTGTTGGCGCCGGTGCACGCGGTGCCGTTGACGGAGAAGTCCGTGGGCGGGCGGTTGGCGGAGCCCTTCGAGCCGTTGAAGCCGAAGCTCGCGCTGGCCCCGGTGTCGAGGTGGCCGTTGTAGGAGAGGTTCGTCGCGGTGACCGCGGCGCCGGTCTGGGCGAAGGTGGCGCTCCAGCCCTGCTGGACCTTCTGGCCGTCGAGGAAGGTCCAGCCGACCTTCCAGCTGTCGAGCGGCGCGCCGTCGTTGCGCAGCGAGACGTTCGCGGTGAACCCGGTGTCCCAGTCGTTGGTGGTGTAGGTGACGGAACAGGCGACGTCGGCGGCGAGCGCCGAGGAGGGGACGACCAGCGCGGCGGTGAACGCGACCACGGCCGAGACCATGGCCGGCGCGCGGCCGCGTAACCAGCGCGTTCGGCGCACAAGGCGCCGTCGGGGAGAGGAACGCATGGCTGCGGAACTCCTTTGTCCGTAGGGAGCCAGCGATCTGGGAGCGCTTCCAGGCGCAGACGGTAGCCAGCCGGAAACGTGGATGTAAAGAATCGAGTCAGAAGGACACCGCGGCCGCGGACGTCACATCCGTGCTCCCGGCTCGCACCGGCGCACTGAACGCTCCTGAACAGCCGCCCCCGACGGTCGCCCGTTCACCCGTCCGGCCCAGCATGCCGGTCACCCTCAGCACCAAGGAAACACCGTTTAGCGCCAAAGGCGTGCACCTCAGGCGGGATCGCTCCCAGCCACCGGCGCCCCCGGCCGTGTCGACCCTTCAATCACGCGTGTCGACCCTTTAATCACGTGAGTCGACCCTCCGGACACGCGAGTTCGCCGGTCGGCCCGTGCGGGAAGGGTCGACACGCGTGATCAGGAGGTCGACACGCGTGATTGGGGGGTCGACACGGCGGTCAGCTGGAGGCGCGGACCGCCAGGGAGACCGGGAGGATCTGCTGCCGCGGCTTCAGGTTCTGGTCGTCGAGCAGCTGGATCAGGGTCTCGACCATCGCGTGGACCTGCTCGCGCGGGTCCTGGTGGACCGACGTCAGGGGTGGGTCCATGGCCGGGGCCAGGGTCGCGTTGTCGTCGAAGCTGACCACCGCGACGTCCTCCGGGATGCGGCGGCCGGCCGCGTCCAGCGTGCGCAACGCGCCCACCGCCATCATGTCGCTGGCGACGAACACCGCGTCGAGGTCCGGTTGCCGGGTGAGCAGGGCCGACATCGCCGAAGCGCCGCCGGCCAGCGTGAAGTCGGCCTCTTCGGCCAGGTCGGCGGGGTCGAGGCCGGCGTCGAGGAGGGTCTTGCGCCAGCCGGCGAGCCGGTCGATCGGGGCGCTCTGGTCCTGCGGCCCGGCGATGGTGCCGATCCGCCGCCGTCCGGCCGCGACCAGGTGCTCCACGGCCAGCCGGGCGCCGCCCTCGTTGTCGAAGTCGACGACGTGCACCCCGCGCCGGATGCCGGCCGCCTGCCCGCCGAACACCACCGGGATGCGCAGCAGCCGCAGTGCCTTGGGCAGCGGGTCGGCGCGGTGCGGCGCGAACACCAGCGCGCCGTCGACGTGCCCGCCCTCCAGGAACCGGACGGTCTTGCTCAGGTCCTCGCGCGTGTCGCTGAAGATCAGCACCATCTGACGGCCGACGTCGGCGAGCTCGCGGTAGCCGGCCCGCATGACGGCGGTGCGGTACGGGTCGTCGAGCAGCCGGGCCTCCGGCTCCGACAGCACCACCGCGATCGCCCCGGTCCGGCGGGTGACCAGCGACCGCGCCGCCTGGTTCGGGGAGTAGCCCAGGTCGCGGGCCGCGGCGAGGACCTTCTCGCGCGCCGCCGCGCTGACGTACGCGTCGTCGTTCAACGCGCGCGACGCCGTCGACCGCGACACGCCGGCGAACGCCGCGACGTCCTCCAGTGTCGGCCGTTCTTCATCCCCTGCTCGAGGCCCCACGCCTACCGCCCTCGCTCCCGCCACCACCTGTACGCGGACAGCTTAACCGGCACTGGTGCGCAAAGTCCGGGAGCGCTCCTCGCAGGAAACGCTCCGGTTACGACCCCTTGACACCGGTCGAGGCCCCAACCAGACTCTGCGACACCTGGGAGCGCTCCCAGTCCGGCTCCCAGCAGTAGGAGCGCTCATTCCCGTCAACAAGGTGGTTGGACACGTGAGAACGATCCGGAACGGCCTGGTCCTGGCACTGGGCATCACGATGACGGCGCTCGGCGCCACGGCCTGCGGTGGCGGCGGTGACGAGACCCCGGCGGCAGCGGGTCCGAACGAGCACGTGGACCTCACGCTGGCGACGTTCACCGAGTTCGGCTACGAGGCCCTCATCCCGGAGTACGAGCGGCTGCACCCGAACATCAAGATCACCCACCGCAAGACCGGCCAGGGCGGCCCGTACCACCAGGACCTCATCACCAAGCTGGCCGCCGGCTCCGGTCTCGCCGACGTCTCCGCGGTCGAGGAGGGCCACCTCTCCGACGTCCTCGACAAGGGCTCGAAGTTCAACGACCTGAGCAAGATCGGCCCCGCCGACGCCTCCCCCGAGCGCTGGCTCGGCTGGAAGTACGACGCCGCCAAGACCAAGGACGGCAAGGTCATCGGCTACGGCACCGACATCGGCCCGCTCGCCATGTGCTACCGCAAGGACATGTTCGCCGCGGCGGGCCTGCCGACCGACCCCGAGGCCGTCAAGCCGCTGTTCGCCAGCTGGGACAGCTACTTCTCCGCCGGCGCCGACTACGTCTCGAAGACCAAGGGCAAGGCCTGGTTCGACTCGGCCGCGCAGAACTTCAACGCCATGGTCAACCAGCTCCCCCAGGGTTACATCGGCTCCGACGACAAGCTCGCCGTCGAGGGCAACCAGGGCATCAAGGACGCCTGGACGAAGGTCACCGACGCCGTCGCCAAGGGCGAGTCGGCCAAGCTGACCGCGTTCAGCAACGAGTGGAACACCGGCTTCAAGCAGGGCGCCTTCGCCACGAAGGTGTGCCCCGCGTGGATGCTCGGCGTGATCAAGGAGCAGGCCGGCCCGGAAAACGCGGGCAAGTGGGCCGTCACCGCGGCCTTCCCCGGCGGCGGGGGCAACTGGGGCGGCTCGTACCTGACCGTGCCGACGCAGTCGAAGCACCCGAAGGAAGCCGCCGAGCTGGCCGCGTGGCTGACCGCGCCGGAGCAGCAGATCAAGGCGTTCCAGGCCAAGGGCACCTTCCCGAGCCAGGTCAAGGCGCTGTCGGACCCCGCGCTGCTGAGCCAGACCGACGCCTACTTCGGCGACGCGAAGGTCGGCGAGCTGTTCGCCGAGCAGGCCAAGAAGGTCCAGAAGCCGCAGTACAAGGGCCCGGGCGACGGCCAGATCCAGGAGAACGCCTCCAGCCCGGCGCTGCAGGCGGTCGAACAGGGCAAGTCGGCGGCGGACGGCTGGCAGCAACTGGTCGACTCGGCGAAGAAGATCACCCGCTGACCTCATGACCGTCATCGACAAGGTCGCGCCGGAAGGGAGTACGGCCGGGAAGCGAGTGTCTTCCCGGCCCACCTTCCGGCACAAGCTGAGCCGGTGGGACGTCAAGGTATCGCCGTACCTCTACGTCGCGCCGTTCTTCGTCGTGTTCGGGATCGTCGGGCTGTTCCCGCTGCTCTACACCGCCTACGTCTCGCTGTTCGACTGGAAGGCCGGGGACGACAACCCGGAGTTCATCGGCTTCGACAACTTCAAGGAGCTGTTCGCCGACAGCCAGTTCTGGAACGCGCTGACCAACACGATCAGCATCTTCCTGCTCTCCAGCGTCCCGCAGCTGATCATCGCGGTGCTGCTGGCGGCGCTGCTCGGCGCCCGGCTGCGCGGCGCCACCGGCTGGCGCGTCGGCATCCTGCTGCCGTACGCCGCGAGCCTCGTGGCGATCGGCATCATCTTCGCCAACCTGTTCGGCCCCAAGTACGGGCTGATCAACGGCGTGCTGCAGACGATCGGGCTCGACCCGGTCGACTGGCAGGCCAGCCGCTTCGGCAGCCACGTCGCGATCGCGATCATGGTGAACTGGCGCTGGACCGGCTACAACGCCCTGATCGTGCTCGCGGCGATGCAGGCCATCCCGAAGGAGCTGCACGAGGCGGCGTTGATCGACGGCGCGGGCACGTGGCGCCGGTTCACAGCTGTCACCCTGCCGCTGCTGAAGCCGACACTGGTCTTCGTCACCATCACCTCGACGATCGGCGGCCTGCAGATCTTCACCGAGCCCAAGCTGTTCGACGCCCTCCCGGGGTCGAACAACGGCGGCTCGACCAACCAGTTCCAGACCGTGACGCTGTACCTGTACCAATCGGCGTTCGAGAACTACAACCTCGGCTACGCCTCGGCGATCGCCTGGGTGCTGTTCGTGATCATCGTGCTCATCGCGCTGGTGAACTTCTTCCTCACCGGCCGGCTCGCGCGGACCCCGGCGGTGAAAAAGAAATGACCACACTCCAAAGTGGACTGCGCAAGTCCGTCGCCACGCTCGGGAAACCGCGCAAGGCGACGTACATCGTGCTCGCCATCTTCGTGCTCGGCTCGCTGTTCCCGTTCTACTGGTCGTTCCTGGTGGCCAGCCGCGACAACGGGATGCTCACCGAGCGCATCCCGCCGTTCGTGCCCGGCGGCAACTTCTTCGCCAACGCCGCCCGCGTCTTCGACACCGTGCCGTTCTGGAAGGCGCTGGCCAACAGCGTGATCGTGTCCGGCACGGTCACGCTCACCACGGTGCTGTTCTCGTCGCTGGCCGGGTTCGCCTTCGCGAAACTGCGGTTCAAGGGGCGCAACGGGATGTTCGTGTTCATCGTCGTCACGCTCGCCGTGCCGACGCAGCTGGGCATCATCCCGCTGTTCATCGCGATGTCGGAGCTCGGCTGGGCCGGCGGCCTGCAGGCGGTGATCGTGCCCAACCTGGTCACCGCGTTCGGCGTCTTCTGGATGCGCCAGTACACAGTGGACGCGCTGCCGTACGAGCTGATCGAGGCCGCGCGCGTCGACGGCTGCAGCATGATCCGGATCTTCTGGAACGTCTGTCTGCCCGCCGTGCGCCCGGCCGCGGCGATCCTCGCGATGTTCACGTTCATGACGTCCTGGAACGACTTCCTCTGGCCGCTGGTGGTCCTGGACGCGGGCAACCCGACCGTCCAGGTGGCGCTGGAGAAGCTCCAGAGCGGTTACTACGTCGACTATTCGCTGGTGCTGGCCGGCACGACCCTGGCCACCATCCCGATCCTCATCGTCTTCGTCCTCCTCGGCCGCCAGATCGTGGCCGGGATCATGCAAGGTGCCGTGAAAGGGTGACCATGTCCGTACATCCCGACAGCGTTCGGGCGGAGACCGCGTCGATGTTCCCGCCCGGCTTCGTCTGGGGCGCCGCCACCGCGGCGTTCCAGGTGGAAGGAGCCACCACGGCCGACGGGCGCACCGACTCGGTCTGGGACGTCTTCGCGCGCCGTCCGGGTGCGGTCGTGGGCGGCGACACCGGCGACCCGGCCGCCGACCACTACCGGCGCTACGGCGAAGACGTCGACCTGATGCGCCGGCTCGGCCTCGGCGCCTACCGGTTCTCGCTGGCGTGGCCGCGGGTCCGCCCGGACGGCGGCGCCCCCAACACCGCCGGGCTCGCCTTCTACGACCGTCTGGTCGACCGGCTCCTGGAGGCCGGGATCCAGCCGTGGGCGACGCTCTACCACTGGGACCTGCCCCAGGCGCTGGAGGACAAGGGCGGCTGGACGGCGCGCGACACCGCGTTCCGGTTCGCCGACTACGCCGAGACGGTGCTCGCCCGGCTCGGTGACCGCGTCGCCAGCTGGTCGACGCTCAACGAGCCGTGGTGCGCGGCGATGCTCGGGTACGCGGGCGGCATCCACGCGCCCGGCCGCACCGACCACCCCGCCGCCGTCGCCGCGACGCACCACCTGCTGCTGGGCCACGGGCTGGCGATGGACGTGATCCGCCGGCACGCGCCGGGCGTCCCGGCGGGCATCACGCTGAACCTCTACCCGGTCGTCCCGCACGACCCGGCGAACGTCGCCGACGTAGCCGCGTGCCGCCGCATCGACGGGCTGCAGAACCGGCTGTTCCTCGACCCGGTGCTGCGCGGCGGCTACCCGGACGACCTCGTCGCCGACCTCGCGCCGTTCGGGCTGGGCTCGGTCGTGCGGGACGAGGACGCCGCGGTCATCGGCGCGCCCGTCGACTGGCTGGGCGTGAACTACTACCGCGACTACCGCGTCGCGGGCCGCCCGGTGCCGGGCAGCGAGCCGGCGGGCCCGGAGTGGGTCGGGGCGGGCGACGTCCACTTCGTCCCGGACCCGGCGGCGGCGCACACCGACTCCGGCTGGGAGGTCCAGCCGGCCGGGCTGACGGAGTCACTGCTGCAGGTCCACCGCGGCTACCGACGGGTCCCGCTGTACATCACCGAGAACGGCGCGGCATACCCCGACGTCATCTCCGACGGCGGCGACATCGTCGACACCGACCGCGTGGCATTCCTCGACTCCCACCTGCGAGCAGCGCACGACGCCATCGCGGCGGGCGTCGACCTACGCGGCTACTTCTACTGGTCACTGCTGGACAACTTCGAGTGGGCCGAGGGCTACGCAAAGCGGTTCGGCCTGGTCCACGTCGACTACGCAACCCAGCAGCGCACCCCGAAGCAGAGCGCGCACTGGTATTCACGGGTGATCGGGCTGAACGGCCTGGGCTGACGAGGACCCAGACCCCCCTCCCGCACCCCGATCCGAAGCCAGAACACGGCCGGCAGCGCCGGGTCAAGGCATCTTTCCCGCCTTGACGCGGTGTTGCCGGCCGTAGTCACAATGAAGGCTTCGGGGTGCCGGAAGGGCCCTATCCCTATGCCAAACTGGCCGGTATGGGACTGCGCAGCGAAGCTTGGTTCAACAACCCCGCCGACCCCGGAATGACGGCGCTCTACCTCGAGCGATACATGAACTGGGGCCTGACCAGGGAAGAGCTGCAGTCCGGCAAGCCGATCATCGGCATCGCCCAGACCGGGTCCGACCTCTCCCCCTGCAACCGGCACCACCTGCAGCTGGCCGACCGCACCCGGGAGGGCATCCGCGAGGCGGGCGGGATCGCCATCGAGTTCCCCGTCCACCCGATCCAGGAGACCGGCAAACGCCCCACCGCCGCACTCGACCGCAACCTCGCCTACCTCGGCCTGGTCGAAACGCTCTACGGCTACCCGATCGACGGCGTCGTGCTGACCACCGGCTGTGACAAGACGACCCCGGCCTGCCTGATGGCCGCCGCGACCGTCGACCTCCCGGCCATCGTGCTCTCCGGCGGGCCGATGCTCAACGGCTGGCACAACGGTGAGCGCACCGGCTCCGGGACCATCGTCTGGAAGGCCCGGGAGCTGCTGGCGGCCGGCGAGATCGACGACGCCGGGTTCATGGAGCTCGTCGCGTCCTCCGCGCCGTCGCCGGGGCACTGCAACACCATGGGCACGGCGTCGACGATGAACGCGCTCGCCGAAGCGCTCGGAATGAGCCTGCCCGGCTGCGCGGCCATCCCGGCGCCGCACCGCGACCGCGCGCGGATGGCCTACCGCACCGGGCTGCGGATCATCGAGATGGTGCGCGAGGACCTCAAGCCGTCGGACATCCTGACGCGCGAGGCGTTCGAGAACGCCATCGTGGTGAGCTCCGCGATCGGCGGCTCGACCAACGCGCCCATCCACATCGGCGCGATCGCCCGGCACATCGGCGTCGACCTGCCCCTCGAGGACTGGCAGCGGCTCGGCCACGCCGTCCCGCTGCTGGTCGACCTGCAGCCGGCCGGCAAGTACCTCTGCGAGGAGTTCCACCGCGCCGGCGGTGTCCCGGCCGTGGTGCACGAGCTGATGCGGCACCGGCTGATCCACGAGGACGCCGGCACCGTCAACGGCCGCACGCTCGGTGACAACTGCCGCGACGCCGAGGCCGGCGACCGCGACGTCATCCGCACCTTCGACACCGCGCTCACCGGAGACGCCGGGTTCCTCGTCCTCAAGGGCAACCTCTTCGACGCCGCGATCATGAAGTCCAGCGTCATCTCCCCCGAGTTCCGGCGGCGCTACCTCGCGGGCGGCGTCTACGAGGGCACCGCCGTCGTGTTCGACGGCCCGGAGGACTACCACGCCCGCATCGACGACCCGGACCTCGGTGTCGACGAGCACTCGCTGCTCGTGATGCGCGGCACCGGCCCGCTCGGCTACCCGGGCTCGGCCGAGGTGGTCAACATGCGCCCGCCCGCCGAGCTGATCAAGCGCGGGGTGCACGAGCTGCCCTGCCTCGGCGACGGCCGCCAGTCGGGCACGTCCGGGTCGCCGTCGATCCTCAACGCCTCCCCCGAAGCCGCGGCCGGCGGCGGGCTTGCGGTGCTGCGGACCGGTGACCGGGTGCGGATCGACCTTTCGGCCGGTACCGCGAACGTGCTCATTCCCGGCGAAGAGCTCGCACTGCGGCACAAGGAGCTGGCAGAGTCGGGTGGGTACCCGGTGCCCGAAGCGCAGACACCGTGGCAGGAGATCCAGCGCTCGATGGTCGACCAGCTGTGCGACGGCATGGTGCTGCGCCCGGCCGTGGCGTACCAGCGGATCGCCGCCACGAAGGGCATCCCCCGCGACAACCACTGATTTTCCCGCCGAAACACCGCTTCGGCCGGGCGCGGAGCGGGTACCACTTCGATAGCCGAGGCGAGGAGGCCACCCATGCTGCCGGAGCGAGAACGCCACGCCCTTCGCGAGATCGAAGCCGGGCTGCAGGCGAGCGACCCCGCGTTCGCCGCCGCCTTCAGCGGCCGGCGGCCACGCCGGGTCACCCGGGCGAACTTCCTGCTCGTCCTCTGCGACGTGACGGCGGTCGTGATGCTCGTCGTCGGTCTCTTCGCCCGCGACGCCGCTCTCGTGCTGTGGGGCACGGTCAGCGCGGGCGCGCTGGTCGCCTGGCACATCGCCCGCAGCGAGAAGACGCACAAGTCCACCGAGGGCGACACGACCCCGACCGCCGACTCCCACTGAGCAGGCGGCCGACGGGTCCACAGTGGACTATTCGGCCGCCTTCGCCGCGCCCGCGACCGCCTCGGCCACGCTCGGCACGATGTGCCCCGGCTCCAGGTCCTCCCCCACGACGTCGGCCGGCGCTCGCGCTCACCCCGACGAAGACGTCCGCGCCGCGCAGGGCGTCCTGCACACTGCCGGTGGCGCCGCCAGCCAGTGCTTCTCCCCGACCAGGTCGCGCTCGCCGTGCAGCACTCCTTCGCTGTCGCAGACGATGCCGCCGGCGGAGTAGCAGGGCCGCGGCCGGGCCCCGGTCGCCCAGCCCGAGCAGGGCGGAGCCGTCGGAGACGATCGCGACCGAGTTGGCCTTGACCGTCTCGACCTTCGTTGCCGGGGCCCGAAACGCTCAACTGAGCTGCTTCAACGCCGCTTCCGCCGATCCCGCGTGCTCGTCCAGGTCTCGCCACGGGTCGGCCTTGCGCGCCAGCCGCTGCTTTTCCCGCGCCGGGCCCCAGCCGGCCGGGTCGGCCTTGCCCAGCTCCCGCCAGTCCAGCGGGGTCGCGGCGGCCGCGCCCGGGCGGGCGCGCAGCGAGTAGGGCGCGACGAACGTCTGCGCGTACCCGTTGCGGTTGGCGTCCAGGAAGATCCGGTCGCCGCGCTTTTCCTTGCGCTGGGCCGTCGTCAGCCGGTCGGGGTCGTCCGCGGCCACGGCGCCGGCCAGGGCGCGGGAGAGTTCCAGCACGACGTCCGTGTCCGCCTTCGCGTCGAGGGGCGCCAGCACGTGGAAGCCGCGGCCGCCGGTCGCCTGGACGAACGCGGTGAGCCCGGCCCGCTCGTAGTGGTCGCGGATCCGCCGCGCGACCGCGCGCAGCTCGGTGACCGGGGTGCCCTCCGGCGGGTCGAGGTCCAGCACGAGCCGGTCCGGGCGCTCCGGCGCGTCCACAGTGGACAGCCAGACGTGGAACTCGATGCTGCCCTGGTTCACCAGGTAGTCCAGCGTTTCGGCGTCTTCGCAGACGACGTACTCGTCGGTGCCGCCGCCGCTGCGGGGCACCCGCTCGACGCGGATCGAGTCCGGGAAGTGCTCCCCCGGGTGCTTCTGGAACCAGCTCTGGCCTTCGATGCCGTCGGGGTAGCGCCGCAGCGTCAGCGGGCGGCCGCGCAGGTGCGGCAGCATGACGTCCGCGACGGACCGGTAGTACTCGGCGACGTCCCCTTTCGTCAGGCCGTCACCGGGGAAGAACACCTTGTCCGGATGAGAGATCTTCACGCCCGCTCCCTCAGGACGCCTTGAGCGCCTTCTCCAGCTGGGCGCGGGTCATCTTCGACCGTCCCTTCACCCCCTGCTCGCGGGCGAGCTTGTCGAGGTCGGTCTTGGACAGCTCGCCGAGGTCAGGCTGCTTCTTCGTCGTCTTCTTCGTGGGTGCCTTGCCACCGCCCTTGCGGCTCTTCACGCTGCGGGACAGGGCTTCGAAGAGGTCGACGACGTCGGCCGAGGGCTCCGGCTCCTCCTCGTGCGTGATCTCCTTGCCGGCCTTCTTGGCCTTGAGGAGCTTCTCGACGCGGCCGGAGTACTCGTCGCGGTAGTCCTCGGGCCGCCACGGCGAGGTCATCTCGTCCACCAGCGACAGCGCCATGTCGAGCTCCTTCGGCCGCGGCTTCGGCAGCTTGGGCAGCCCGCCCATGACGTCCTTCGGCTTCCGCAGGTCGGCGACGAAGTGGAGGGTGTTGAGCACCATGACACCGTCGCCGGCGCGGATCGCCGACAGGTACTCCTTGCCGCGCAGCACGAACTTGGCGATCCCGGCCTTCTCGCTGCGGTCCATCGCCCGCAGCAGCAGGCCGTACGCCTTGGCGAAGTCCTCTTTCGCGGGCTTGAGCCAGTACGTCCGGTCGAAGAACCAGGGGTCGATCTCGTCCAGCCCGACGAACTGCTCGATGTCGATCCGCCGGGACCGCTCGGGCGCGATGTCGTCCAGCTCGTCGGGTTCGACGAGGACGTGGTCACCCCCGCCGAGGTTGTACCCTTTGACGATCTCGTCCTGGGTGACCTCGTCGCCGGTCCGCTCGTTGACCTTGCGGTTGCGGATCCGGTCGGACGTCCCGCGTTCGAACTGGTGGAAGTGGATCGTGTGGTCCGCCACCGCCGGGTACAGCTCCACCGGGACGGTGACCAGCCCCAGGCTCAGCGCCCCGCTCCACACCGGTCTGGCCATGTCGACCTCCTCACCGCCATCCGATACCCGCGGCGAGTCCCGGCGAAACCGGCTCAGGCCACTTCGCTGCTGCGGCCGTCACCCCGGTGCAGGCCCAGCATTTCGAGCAGCAACGCGCAGTCATCGGGTCCTTCGCACTGGCCGCGACGGTCAGCGCGGCCTTGCGGCGCGTCTCCGCCTGCTCCGGGGTGTCCCCGCCCTCCAGGAGGAGGTCCGCCACCGGCCGCAGGTCGTTCCGCTTGTCTCGCATGTTGTTCTCCCCTCCGGTCAAGGCCTTCTCCCGCGGACTACCCGGGAGCACCTCACGCGACACAAGAGGCACCGAAAGGGTCACCGGAGACAGCCTCGATTAGGCCGAACGAGTGAATTCAGTGGGCTTTGGCGCCGGAACCGGCAAGGTAGGTGAGACCCACGTCACAGCAGGAGGCCGAATGGGCACCCAGCTCCGCATCAGCCGCGAGGACGGCTCGCTGCCCTGCGAGGTCTGCGGCTTCCCGACGATGCACGTGGCGCAGGTCGTCGCGGACGACGGGACGGTGCTCGGCCGGACCCTCGTCTGCACGACGTGCCAGCGCAGCCGGCACCGCCCGGAGGCGGCGATGGAGACGGAAGCCCCACCCGACGAGGTCCCGACCGCCTAGCCGGGGCCCGGCCGCCGTCAGCCGGTGGTCGTCGCCACCGCGGCCACGAACTCGGCCGCCACCTCGTGCAGCTTCCGGTTGCCGTCCTGCGAGCGCTTGACCAGCCGCTGGAACGCCTCTTCGGCCGTGATGCGGTGGGCCGCCATCAGGATGCCCTTGGCCTGGTCGATCACCGCACGGGTCTCGAGCGCGCGGTTGAGCTGGTCGATCAGTTCGCGCGCCGCGAAGTAGCGGCGGGCGCTGCGAAGGCCGAACACCACCGTCGCCGTGTACAGCTCGAGGATCTTCGTGCCCAGCTCGCTGAAGCCGTGCTCGCCGAAGCCGAACAGGTTGACCGCGCCGGACATGTCGCCGTCCACCGTCAGCGGCGCCGCCAGGAAACTGGCCACGCCCAGCTGCTCGGCCGACGACACGAACTGCGGCCACAGGTCCCCGACCGCGCCGACGCCGACCCGCACCGGCTGGCCCGTCTCGGCCGCGCGCAGGCACGGGCCGTCGCCGATCCGGTACTGCTCGCGGTCGAAGTTGACCGCCCGCTGGTCGGTGCTCGCGACCGTCTCCGGCACGCCCTCCCGCACCAGCGTGATGCTCGCCATGTCCGCCCCCGGCACCACCTGCACCACGTGGTCGCACACCGCCTGCAGCATCTGGCCGAGGTCGAGCTCGGTGTCGAGCATCGCGGTCAGCGACTCCATCGCGAGCGTGACCTCGTCCAGTCTCGCGGTGAGCTGCTCATGGCCGCCCGTCATCCTGGTAACGCCCCTCTTCTGGTTCTCAGGGCGCTCAAGACCAGGGAGGACCCGGGCGCGCGCCACTAGTGGGCCGCTAGCGCTTTAACGGGTCCAGCGCGAGATTACTGCATCCCGATCACGCCGGGCGCAAGCGGTCACCGCCGTCGTGGGGCACGCGTCCGTTCGGAGCAACGGCCTTCGCGGCTAGCCACGCAGTGCCGGAAGCAGCTCCTTTTCGGCGAAGTCGAGGAAGTCCTCCTGCCGGTCTCCGCCGATCTGGATCAGTGCGACGTCGGTGAAGCGTCGCCCCGGCGAACCAGCGGAACTGCTCGTGCGCGCGTTTCACCGCCGCGTCGCGGTCGGGGCCCCAGGACACCGGCAGCTGCGCGATCTTGCGGCTCGGCGGGCCGGGCTTCGTCGCGTCCCACTCCTGCGCGAGCTCGGCCTTCGGCTCGACGGCGATCATCGCGTCAGCGACCGGGGCGAACCGCTTGACCGCCTGCGAGCCGACACGGCGATGCCGACCGGCGTCCGCTTCTCCGGCAGGTCCCACAGCTTGCCCTCGTAGTCGAAGGAGCCGCCGTCGAAGAGCCCGCCGATGATCTGCACGGCTTCGGCGAGCAGGTCGTGGCGGACGTTGGCCGGCGGCCAGCCGCGGCCGACGACGTGCTCGCCGCCTTCTGCGCCACGACCGCCGGTTGGTAGCGCATGGTCGGGCACGTCACGAACGTCATCAGCTCGACGCGCTCGGTGCCCTGCGTGACCGCGCCCAGCACGCTCCAGGCGTAGGGCGAGTGCCCCTGCTCGGCGAGCCAGGGCGAGTAGTGGTCGCTCATCACTTCGAAGTCGAAGCCGGCCTGCTCCGCGCCGGCGGCGAACCGGATTAGCTCGTTCGGGCCGGTCTGCTCGGTCATCAGGGTGTAGCCGACCGTCATGGGTGACGTTTGCCCGGCGACCGGCCGGGTATCCCGCGGGCGTCGGAAGGAGTGGTCATGCCCCAGTCGTGGAGCGCCAAGCGCGAACGCCAGTACGAGCACGTCAAGGACTCCGCCGAAGACCGCGGCGCGAGCACCAAGCGGGCCAAGGAGATCGCCTCGCGGACGGTGAACAAGAACCGCGCCCAGGCCGGCGAATCGAAGCAGGCGAGCAGGACGTCGCTGAAGGACAAGTCGCCCCAGCAGCGCGGCGGCGAGCGGTCGGGGAACGGCAAGGGGCCGGGCGGGCCGACGAAGGACCAGCTCTACAACGAGGCCAAGAAGCGCTCCATCGACGGCCGCTCCAAGATGTCCAAGAAAGAACTCGAAAAGGCGCTGGGCCGGTGACCAGACCGGAAACCCCTGATCGGCAAGTGTCAGCGTTCCCCCGGATGGGTAGTAGCTTCGGCATGGAAGAAACACGAAGTGGCGGCCGGCAGAGCGGCCAGCCGGCGGCCGACGGGCTGCTGGACGAGGTGGTCGAGCTGCGGCTGCCCGCGATGGCGGAGCAGATCCCGCTGGTCCGCATGCTCACCCACGGCATGGTCTCGCGCGCCGACTTCGGCCTGGACGCCATCGCGGACGCCAAGATGGCCGTCGACGAGGCGTGCGCGCAGCTCGTCCAGCTGGCCGAGCTCGGCTCGCAGCTGCACTGCCGGTTCCGGCAGTCGCCCGAGGGGCTGCACGTCGTCGTTTCGACCCGGTCCACCGACCCGCGGCCGCCGAGCGACCGCACGTTCGGCTGGCACGTCCTGACCACGCTGAGCCGTTCGGTGACGGCGCACTGCGACGTTCTCCCCGGTGGAGGCGCGGGCATCGTCACGATCGAGCTGGTGCTCAACCCGGGAACGAGCGCGTGAGCGGCGAGCGCAAAACCCTCCTGCACCGACCGGACGAATACGCCCACTGCGAACCGCTGTTCGACGAGCTGGGGACGCTCGACGCCGACGACCCGCGGCGGGACGTCGTCCGGGCGAGACTGGTGACCGAGCTGCTGCCGCTCGCCGAGCACATCGCGACCCGGTTCTCCGGTCGCGGCGAGCCCCGCGAGGACCTCGTCCAGGTGGCGCGGATCGGTCTGATCAACGCCGTCGACCGGTTCGACCCCGCACGCGGGCACGACTTCCTGTCCTTCGCCGTGCCGACGATCATGGGTGAGGTCCGGCGGCACTTCCGCGACACCGGCTGGTCGGTGCGGGTCCCGCGGCGGCTCAAGGAGCTGCACCTGTCCCTGAGCCAGGGCTCGGCCGCGCTCTCGCAGCGGCTGGGTCGCGCGCCCACGCCGACCGAGCTGGCCGAGCACCTGAACCTGGACGTCGACGAGGTGCGCGAAGGCCTCATGGCCGGCAACGCCTACCAGGCCCTCTCCGTCGACAAGCCGGTCCACGACGACGCCGAGGCGCTGTCGCTGGCCGACACGATGGGCGAGCCCGACCACGAGATGGCCATGGTCGAGAACCACGAGGCCCTCCAGCCGCTGCTGCAGGAACTGCCGGCGCGGGAGCGCGCGATCCTGGTGATGCGGTTCTTCGGCGGGCTGACGCAGACCCAGATCGCCGACCGCGTCGGCATCTCCCAGATGCACGTCTCCCGGCTGCTTTCGCAGACCCTGGAGCAGCTGCGCGGGAAGCTCACCGGCGACGCCTGAGGCCCCGGACCCGCTTCACTTTCTTCCTCGTTCGGCAAACCGAGCCGGTGCCGGCCGTGCCCACGGCCGGCACCGGCTCTCGTCGTGGGTCAGCGCAGCCAGCCGGGGCGGTCACCCTGGCGCAGCCGCCGCCACTCGCCCGCGAACCGCTCGCGCAGCTTCTCCGCGGTCGCGGCGTCCTGGGCGTGCAGCAGCCCGAAGGTGAAGGTGTTCTGTCCCTCGCCGTGCCCGGCGATGGCGAGGTGGTGCAGGACGTCCCGGCCCACCACGGTGTCCTGGTGCTCGCCGAGGGTGCTCTGGGCGGTCTTGACGTTCTTGCGCCACTGGCGCAGCTTCTCGCCGTAGACCGGCTTGACGGTGTCCGCAGCGTACCGGGCCCGCTTCGCCTTCTTGCGGACGTCGTGCAGGGCCATCTCCAGCTCTTCGCCGTCGAGGCCGCGCGTCGCCGCTTCGGCCCGGCGCAGCTTCTTGGCGGCCTTGCGGACCGGCTCGCGCAGCCCGGACTTCGCGGGCTTGCGCGCCTTGGCCGTCAGCGGTGGCTCCTCCAGCATCAGGTCCAGCGCCCGCAGCAGCGCCAGGTACCGCTTGCCGGTCAGCGCCGCCATCGCCTTGGTCCGGCCTTCCTCGGCCTCGCGGCCGAAGTAGCGGGTGAGGAACTGTCGCAGCGGCCCGAAGACCAGCTCCGGCGGCACGCCGTCGAGCCGCTCGGCGAGCCGTTCCTCGGTGACCTCGGTGTCCCGGGCGGAAGCCAGCTGCTGCCCGAGCCACTTCAGCTCGGCCGTGAGCGGCCCGGTCGTCTTCTTGTCCACAATGGACCCGAAGGTGCGCAGGGCGCTGCGCAGCTTCCGGGTGGCGACGCGCATCTGGTGCACGGAGTCCTCGACGTCGAGGCGCACCCCGACGTCGGCCCGGCGCAGCTGGGCGTGATGCTCCCGCAACGACGCCAGCACGACCGCCCCGGCCGTGGGCTTCTTGCGCCGGCGCGGCGCCGCCGGCACGCGGTCGCCGATCAGGCGCCGCAGCTTCGACGGCCACGGCGACGCCGACGCGCCCGCTTCGGACAGCGCGCGGTCGAAGTCGTCGAGGCGGCCGGGTTCGGTCCCCGGGTCCAGCTCGAGCTCCAGCTCGCGCCACTCGTCGAGCCGGGCGCTCTCGCCGCCGGCCTCACCGGTCACGTGGTCGTCGGTGAGGGTCGCGATCGTGCGGCCGTCGGCGTCGGCGAGCCGGTGCTCGAAGCGGTCGGTGCGCAGGTGCGCGATCGGCACCAGCTTCTCCCCCAGCGTGTAGGCCCGGACCAGGCGCCGGAGCCGGCCGGGGACCTTGTGGACGTCGCCGCCGAGCGGCAGCTGGATCTCCAGGCGCTCGTCGGCCGAGACCGGCAGCTTGAGGTGCCAGCCCGCGTCGTGGCCGCCCACGCGGCGCCGCAGCGTGATGCCGCCGCGGGCGAGCCGGAACGTCTCGGTGTCGTAGTAGGAGGCGTCGAGGATGTGTTCGACCGGCGGGTCCTGCGCCTCGACCCCCGCGACGCCGACCAGCCGGGGCACACCGCTGCCCGCGACGATCTCGTACTTGCGTTCGCGCTCGGTCACCGTCGACGGCGCTGCCATGGTCAACCTCCTCGGGGTCCGGGTGTCCTCCCCGGGTACCCGGCGGGTGCCGGGCCGACACGGGATTCGCCGCGCGAGCAGCGGGTATCCGTGGCGGGAAATCCCCCGGCGACCAGGAGCGTGCATGAACGGCAGCCAGCCCGCAACCGATCTGACCACGGTGCTCGCCGCTGACCACCGCGAGCTCGACCGGCTGTGCACCGAGCTCGAGCTCGGCCAGGGCAGCCCGGAGAACCGCAAGGACCTCGCCGACCACCTGATCGCGGAGCTGGTCCGCCACGCGGTCGCCGAAGAGCCCTACCTCGAGGGCGACGGCGACCTCACCGAAGCCGACGGCCTGATGCGGCAGCTGGAGGGCGCGGGGCCGCAGGAGACCCGCTTCGAGCGGCTGCTCGGCGGGCTGCTCCGCGCGGTGCGCCGGCACGTCCGCGACGAAGGACCCGCCGCGCTAAAGCAGATCCGGCTCAGCTGCTCGCCCGACCGGCGGCACGAGCTGGGCCAGGAGGTCCTCGAAGCCCGCGACGCCGCGCCGATGCTGCCGCACCCCGGTCTGGCCGACCGGATGCCGCAGGCCGACCAGCTGTGGCCGGGCCCGGGGTTCGTCGACCGCGCCCGCGCCGCCCTGAGCCGGGCCGGCGCACCCGGTTGACCCGCTCGCCGTCCGGGATCGGGTTGAATGGGGGCACCACCCCGGCCGTGACGGACAGCGAGGACGAATGAGCGTCGGCAGAGACGAGTGGGCCCGGGAACGGGCCGCCTTCGGGCAGGACGGCCCCGCCGCGGCGGGCGGGCTGGCGACCCAGTTCGCCGACCTCACCCGGACGCTGCTCGACGCGACGCCGACCGTCGGCGGGGTGCTCAAGCTGGTCGTCGGCGCGGCGGTCGCGATCGTGCCGGGCGCCGACCTGGTCAGCGTCACGCTGCGCGCGCCCGACGGCACGTTCCACACCCCCGTCGAAACCGACCCCGTCGCTCTCAAGCTCGACCAGCTGCAGTACGACCACGGCGAAGGCCCGTGCGTCGAGTCGGCGCGCCCGGACGGCCCGGCCGTCGGCTGGTCCCAGGACGTCGGCACCGACCCGCGATGGCCGTCCTTCGGCCCGGGCACCGCCCGGCACGGCTACCACTCGGTGCTGGCGACGGCCCTGCTCCCGGACGCGCGGCCGCCGCGGCTGTCCGGCGCGCTCAACATCTACTCGACCAGCCGGGACGCGTTCGACGACCGGTCGGTCGACACGGCGCTCCTGCTGGCGACCCACGCCTCCCTCGCCCTGGCGCACACCGAAGCCCTGACGACGGCCGAGCTGGAAGCGGCCCACCTGCGCCGCGCGCTGGAAAGCCGCGACGTCATCGGCCAGGCGAAGGGCATTCTGATGCAGCGCCGCGGGATCACCGCCGAAGAGGCGTTCGACGTGCTGCGCGAGGCTTCCCAGCAGCTGAACGTCAAGCTGGCGGACCTGGCCCGGACGCTGGCCACCCGGCACACCGAGATCGACGTCCCCGAATGACACACCGAAGGCCGCCACCGGGTTCCGGTGACGGCCTTCGAAGCGGGAGCTCCTACTGCGCGGAGTACGGGGAACGGTTCTCCAGCGGCGGGCTGACGTCCGGGTACCGCGCTTCCTGGCTCGGCACCGGGTTCACGGTCGGGCCCGGGTCGGGCTGCTGCGGTCGGTTGCCGCGCTGGACGACCGCCTCGACCTCCTGCTCACCGCGGATGCGGGCGAGCACACCGAGCGTGATCGCGTGGGCCAGCGCCAGGATCAGCAGCAGGACACCGACGCGCCCGACGACGCCCGGCAGGTCACTACCGCCCAGGTTGATGGTCGAAACGAGGGCCAGCACCCCCAGCGTCACCAGGTGGAACAGCACCGTGACCAGCCGGGTCATCGAAGCGCCCGCGGCCGGGTTGCCGTATGAGTTCTCCAGGTAGCGGCGGCCGCTGCGGTAGATCACCTGCCCGTCGATCAGGACCAGCGCGATGCCGATCGCGAGGAACGACAGATACGCGTTCGTGGCCATGCCGGACGCTCCTTCCTGGGGGGACCTCTGCGGGTGAAATACCCGGCGGGTTGCGCAGGGAAACCCCGCGGTCACCCCGTGAAGGTGTCCGGGTCGGGTCCGGTGCGGCGGCCGGCGTCGAGTTTGCCGACCGCGGTCATGTCCTCGTCGTCGAGTTCGAAGCCGAAGACGTCGATGTTCTCCCGCATCCGCTCGGCCGACGACGACTTCGGGAACACGATGTTCCCGAGCTGGAGGTGCCAGCGGAGCACGATCTGGGCGGCCGTCCGCCCGTGCTTCTCGGCCAGGTCGGCGAGCACGGGGTCTTCGAGCACTTCGGCCTGCGCGAGCGGGCTCCACGCCTCGGTCGCGATGCCGTGGGACTGGTGGTAGGCCCGCAGTTCCGTCTGCTGCAACGCGGGGTGCAGCTCGATCTGGTTCACCGCGGGCGCCGTCCCGGTCTCCTCGGCGAGCCGGTCGAGGTGGGCCGGCTGGAAGTTCGACACCCCGATCGCACGGGCCTTGCCCGCTCGAAGGATGTCCTCGAAGCCCTGCCACGTCCGGACGTAGTTGTCCTTCCGCGGCAACGGCCAGTGGACGAGGTAGAGGTCGACGTAGTCGAAGCCCAGCCGGCGCAGGCTGCCTTCGAGCGCGGTGATCGCGTTGTCGTGCCCGTGCGCGTCGTTCGCCAGCTTGGTGGTGACGAACACGTCTTCGCGCTTGAGGCCGGACTCGGCGACACCGGCGCCGACCCCGTCTTCGTTGCGGTACATCTGCGCCGTGTCGATGTGTCGGTAACCCGCGTCCAGGGCCGCCCGCACGGCCCGCGCGGTCTCCTCGGGAGGGATCTGGAAGACGCCGAACCCGAACTGCGGGATCCGGACGCCGTTGTTCAGCTCCACGGTGGGGACGTCGGCACTGGTGGTGGTCATGCTTGCGGCCTACCCGGCTGCTCCAGGCGCGAAACGCGCCGGGACGGCAGCGGCCCGCGGCGTCGCTCGTTCGAGTGACACCGGCGTGGTTGACGCCGCATCGGGCCGGGTACACGGCGGCCAGGCGAGGAGGTGTTCCATGATCGAAGAAGTCAGCAAGAAGCCGGCCGCCGACCGGTCGGTGGGTGAGCTGGTGACCGACCTCACCGACGAGGTGAAACGGCTCGTGCGGGACGAGATGCGGCTCGCCGTCTTCGAGCTGCGGACCAAGGGCAAGAAGATGGGCCTCGGCGCCGGGCTGTTCGGCGCGGCCGGGATGTTCGCGCTGTTCGGCACGGGCACGCTGGTCGCGGCCGCCGTGCTGGCACTGGCGCTGGTGGTGCCCGGCTGGCTGGCGGCGGTCATCGTCGCGGTCGTGCTGTTCGTGATCGCCGGGATCGCGGCGCTGGTCGGCAAGAAGGAAGTCACGCAGGCGGTGCCGCCGGTGCCCGAAGAGGCCATCACCGGCGTCCGCGAAGACGTGGACACGGTGAAGCAGGGAGTGCGCACATGAGCGGGGACTTCCCGAAGAACGCCGAGGAGGCGCGGCTCGACCGGGACACGACCCGGGAAGAGCTCACCGAGACGCTGGAAGCGCTCGGGCAGAAGCTCGACGTGAAGACCCGGGTCAAGGAGAACGTCGACGAGAAGCTCGACCTCGCGACCGCGAAGGTCGCCGACGTCACGAACGAGCCGACCGCGGTGAAGTTCCGCCAGGGCGCGGACGTCGTCCGGAGCAACCCGGTCCCGATCTTCGCCGGCGTGCTGGGCCTGGTGATCCTGATCCGCCTGATCCTGCGCCGGAGGAACTCGTGAACAAGGCCTTGTACAAGCCGATGAGCTGGGTGGTGGGCGCCCTGGGCGGCCTGCTCGCCGGCCAGGTCTTCAAGCAGGTCTGGATGCGCGTGGCCGGGGAGGACGACGCCCCCGACGCCACCGACCGCGACTACACCTGGCAGCAGGTGGTCATCGCGGCGGCGGTGCAGGGGGCGATCTTCGGCGCGGTCAAGGCCGCCACCGAACGCGCGGGCGCCGTCGGTTACCGGAAGGCGACCGGCGACTGGCCGGACGACTGACCACAGTGGACGGCCGGCGGCGGGGCGCTCACGCCTCCCGGCCGGCCTCCGGCACGGGGCCCGAGGTGAACCGGGTGAGCGCGGCGGCGGTGCGCGGGTGGATCTCCAGCAGGAGGTCCGCGCCGGTCGCCTCCAGCGACCGCGAGACGGCGTGCCCGGCGACGACGACGGCGAGGTCGGCCCGGCCGTTCGCCTGCAGCAGCGACCGGACCCCGGCGCAGCTGAGGAAGGCGACCCGGGACAGGTCGACGACGAGCCGCTCACCGGTGGCGAGGGCCTGGTCGAGGGTGCCGACGGTGGCGGCGTCGATGTCTCCCACCAGCGTGACGACGCGGATTCCACCCGGTCGGTCGGTGGTGGTGGCGGTCAAGCCGGACGGATCATCGATCGTGCGGAAGAGGTCGTACATGGCGCTCCCTATTGCGGCTGGCAGGGGCGCTGACCGGAGCACGTTTCTGAACAACAGCCAACACCTCTGACCGTACGCCCCTGTGCCCGCAGGTCAACCCCGCGGGTTCCCCGTCCCGACCTGGGGTAATCCGCGGGGCCGAAGATCCGTCCCGGAAGGAGACCCATGCGTGCCGTGATCGTCGGCGGCGGTTTCGCCGGAGATCGCCGTGTGACCCGGCGGATTACTTGGGGCTCTTGCTGCCGGAACTCGCGGCCGGGCTCCTCGACTTGCGGCGGGTGACGGTTTCCTGCCCCGAGACGCAGCGCCGTGCCCGGCGAGGCGACCGGCGTGGGCTACGACGCCCGCGAGGACCACCGGATCGGGTACGACCGGCTCGTGCTCGCGGCGGGCAGCGTCAACAAGCTGTTGCCGATCCCGGGTGTCCCGGAGTACGCACACGGCTTCCGCGGCGTGCCCTCGTGTGGTGCGTCGGCGTGCGGCCGGACCCGCTGGTGGACGGCCTCGGGCTCGAGACGGCGAAGGGCAGGCTCGTGGTCACCGACGAGCTGCGTGTGCCGGGCCACGACGACGTGTTCGCCTGCGGTGACGCGGCCGCCGTGCCCGACCTCACCCGCCCCGGCGAGTACACCGCGCAGCACGCCGGGCGCCAGGGGAAGCTCGCCGGCCGCAACGTCGCCGCGTCGGTGGGTTACGGCCGTCCCCGCCGCTCCCGGCACCATGACCTCGGCGCCGGGCCGCCGCGGCGAACCCGCTGCACATCCCGCTGTCCGGGGTGCCGGCGAAGGCCGTGACGCGGGCCTACCACCTGATGGCGATGCCCGGGAACCGCGTGCGCACGGCGGTCGACTGGATCCTGGAGAAGCTGACCGGCCGCCGGACGGTCCAGCTCGGGCTGGTCCGGTCGGGCTCGGTGCCGCTCGACACCGACTCCCCGGAGCTCCCCCGGCGGTGACCGCCCGTGCAGGAGTCCACTGTGGACACTTTTGCGCCGCGGGCGTCAGTCCTCGTCGAAGACGGCCAGCGCCTGCCGGCGGTGCAGCAGGTCGACGGCCTCGTCCAGCTGCCGTTCGAGCTCCTTCAGCCGGGCTCGCTCCGCCGGGGTCAGCCCGCCGTGGTGGAGGGCCGCGGCGCGCAGCCGGTGCTCCTCGTCGATCAGGTCGGCGATCCGGTCGGTGATTTCGTGCGCTGCCATGGGAAATGCCCTTTCGACGCCGGCTGCCCGCGAGCTTACTGCGCCGATCGCCCGCCGTCCGCCGTCTCACGGGCGAGCTCGACGAAGGCGCGCACCACCGGCGGCGCCGGGCCCGTCCGCCAGGCCAGGCCCAGGTCGATCCGCGGCACCGGGTCGGCCAGCCGCCGCAGGACGACGCCTCGGGGGCGTAGGCCACGGGCACGATGTTCCGGCACCGCCGCGATGCCCGCGCCCTCGGCGACCGCGCGCATCAGCTGCTCGTCCTCCGGTTCTTCGCGGACGATCGGCGGGACGCCGTCCGGCCAGACCTGGCCGCTGATCGTGTCGTACTGGCCCGGGCCGTTCTCCCGCGGCCAGAACACCACCGGTTCCGCCGCGATCCACGCCCGCCGCAGCCGGCCGCGGCGGCGGGCCAGCGGATGCCCCGACGGCAGGGCGATCAGCACCTCCTCCGAGCCGACCACCGCCACCTCGACCCCCGGCTCGGACACCGGCGGCCGCACGAAGCCGGCGTCGATCTCGCCGGCGGCCAGCCGGGCCAGGTTGAGGCTCGTCCAGCCCGTCTCCAGCGCCAGCTCGACCTCCGGGTGCCGCGCGCGGTAGGCCGCGACCAGGTCGCCGGCGAGCGGGCCGGGCGCCGACCGGGTGTAGGCGATCCGCAGCCGTCCGGTGTCGGCCCGCCCGGCCGCGGTGATCACCCCGCGCGCCCGGTCCAGGCGGTCGAGCAGGTCACGCGCCTCCGCCGCCGCGACGCGGCCTGCCTCGGTGAGCGCGAACCGCGGGCCCGAGCGGTCGAGCAGCGCGACCCCCAGCTCCGCCTCGAACGCGCGGATCTGCTGGCTCAGCGACGGCTGCGACACGAACAGCCGCGCGGCCGCCCGGGTGAAGTGCATCTCTTCGGCGAGCACGGCGAAGTAGTGCCATCGGCGAAGGTCCACTCAGCGATTATAGGCCGATCCTATGCATCCATCAGGACCAGGTCTTGGACCGCCCGCGCCGGCCGCTGCTGTCCTGGAGGGGTGACTACGACCAGCGCACCCCTGACCCGAGCCGACCGCCGGCAGCTCGCCCTCGCCGTCGCGGCGGACCGCGGGCTCGTCGACCCGATGGCCGGCTTCGTCGACCTCGCCGGCCTGCGCACCGCCGTCGAAGAGCTCACCGACGCGTTCGCTCCGCTCGGGCGCGTCCAGCACACGGTCGCCGCCAAGGCGTGTGGCCTCGCACCGCTGCTGCGGTTCCTCGGCGACCTCGGGGTCGACGCCGAGGTCGCGAGCCCGGGCGAAACCGCGGTCGCCGAAGCCGCCGGGCTCCGCGGCCCGCGGCTGGTGCTCGACTCCCCCGCCAAGACCACCGCCGAGCTCGCGCACGCCCTCGCCGAAGGCACCGCGGTCAACGCCGACAACTTCCAAGAGCTCGCCCGGCTCGACACGCTGATCGGGGCCACACCGCCGCGGTCGGTCCTGGGCCTGCGGATCAACCCCCAGGTCGGGGCCGGCCGGATCGGCGACACGAGCACCGCGACCGCCGCGTCGAAGTTCGGCATCCCCTTGCGCGACAACGGAAACCGGGCCCGGCTGCGTGAAGCCTTCGCGCGCCGGCCGTGGCTGACCCGGCTGCACGTCCACGTCGGCTCGCAGGGCTGCCCGCCGGAGCTGATGGCCGCCGGGGTCGCCGCGGTGCACGCGCTCGCCGAGGAGATCAACACCGGGGCCGGGTACCGGCAGGTCACCAGCCTCGACCTCGGCGGCGGGCTGCCGGTCAACTTCGCCTCCGACGAGCCGGGCCCGACCTACGCCGGTTACGTCGCGACGCTGCTCGCGCGGGTCCCGGCCCTGGCCGACGGGCGGTACTCCTTCGTCACCGAGTTCGGCCGCTCCCTGCTGGCGAAGAACGGGTTCCTCGTCAGCACCGTCGAGTACACGAAGGTCGCGGGTGGACGGCCGATCGCCGTGACCCACGCGGGCGCCCAGGTGGCGGCCCGCACGGTGCTGCAGCCGGAGCACTGGCCGCTGCGGCTCACCGCGCTCGATCCCACCGGGACGCCGAAGAGCGGACCCGAAGTGCCGCAGGACATCGCCGGGCCGCTGTGCTTCGCCGGTGACCTCCTCGCCCGCGAGCGACCGCTGCCGCTGCTGGAGCCGGGTGACCTCGTCGTCGCGCACGACACCGGCGCCTACTACTTCGGCGCGCACTACGCGTACAACACGCTGCCGCGCCCGGCGGTGCACGGCTTCACGGTGGGCCGAAGCGGTGACGTCGGGTTCACGCCGATCCGCCGCGCCCAGTCGATCGCCGAGCTGGTCGCGGACGCGGGCGGCGAATTCCTCGGAGCGCTCCCGGAGGCTTGATCCCCGGCGTACGATCCGGGCACGCCGAGGGGAGACTGCCATGGGGGCCGGTCGCGAATCCGGGTCGCTGCCACGTTTTGCCGCGGCCGGAGCCGGGATCGTGGTCGCCGCGCAGGCGGTGGTCCTGACCGTCCTCTCCGGCCGGTACGGCTTTCACCGCGACGAGCTGTACTTCGTCGCCGCCGGCCACCGGCCCGACTGGGGCTACGTCGACCAGCCGCCGATCACGCCGTGGCTGGCCCGCGCGTCGACGGCGTTGTTCGGCGAGACGCCGACCGGCCTGCGCGTGGCGGCGACACTGCTCGGCATGGCGACGGTCGTGGTCGTCGTGCTGATCACCCGCGAGTTCGGCGGCGGCCGCGGGGCGCAGCTGTTCACCGCGATCGCCACGGTGCTGTCGTCCTATGTGCTCGTCGTGACGCACATGCTGGCCACCAACACCGCGGACCTGCTGCTGTGGTCGCTGATCACGTTCTTCGGCCTGCGGCTGCTGCGGACCGCCGACGGCCGCTGGTGGCTCGCCGTCGGCGCCGCCGCCGGGCTCGGCATGGCGAACAAGTGGCTGGTCCTGATGCTGCTGTCCGGGCTCGGGATCGGCGTGGCCGTTGCCGGGCCGCGCCGGGTGCTGCGGAGCCGGTGGCTCGCGGGCGGGGTGGTGGTCGCCGCCGTCTTGACGGCGCCGGTGGTGCTCTGGCAGGCGTCCCACGGCTGGCCGATGCTCACCGTCGCCGGCGGGATCAGCGAGGACGACGGCGCGGAGAACCGCATCCTGTTCGTGCCGATGCAGGTGGTCTACCTCTCCCCTGTGCTGGTGCCGGTGTGGATCGCCGGGCTCGTGCGGCCGTGGCGCGACGCCCGCCTGCGCTGGGCGCGTGCCCTCTCGATCGCCTACCCGGTGGTCTGCGTCGAACTCCTCGTCCTGGGCGGGAAGCCGTACTACTCGGTTCCGTTGCTGCTCCCGCTGGTCGCGCTCGGCGCGGACCCGGCGCTGCGGTGGCTGCGCCGGGGCGGGGCGACCCGGCGGGCGCTGACCGGCGCGGCGGCTGCGGTGTGCGTCGTGGTGTCCGTCCTCATCGGACTCCCGGTGCTGCCGGCTTCGGCGCTGGGGCCGGTGCTGGCGGTGAACAAGGAGCCGGGTGAGCAGATCGGCTGGCCGGAGTTCGCCGGCAGTGTCGCGGACGCCTGGGCGCGGATCCCGGCGACCGAGCGGGACACCGCGGTGATCCTCGCCGGAAACTACGGCGAGGCGGGGGCGCTGGAGCACTACGGGCCCGCACTCGGGCTGCCCCGGCCGTACTCGCCGCACATGTCCTACGCCGACTGGGGGCCACCACCGGACCGGCTGGTCGGCCCGGTGCTGCTCGTCGGCGGCTTCGAACGCGGCTCACCCGCGGCCCACCTGATCACCGGCTGCCGCGTGGTGGCCGAGAACCGCACGGCCGGCGGCGTCGACAACGACGAGGACGGCACCCCGCTCTCGCTGTGCACGCTGACCGAGCCGTGGTCCACCGCCTGGCCGCACCTGCGGCAGTTCTACTGAGCCGGTTCGCGCTACCCTCGGGCGCATGGTGGCGACACGCACGACGGTGGTCGTGGTGGGGGCGGGTCCCGCCGGGCTGACGGTGGCGAACCTCCTGCGGCGCGCGGGGATCGGCTGTGTGCTGCTGGAAGAGCAGAGCCGCGCGTTCATCGAGCAGCGGCCGCGGGCCGGGTTCATCGAAGAGTGGGCGGTCCGCGGGCTGGGGCAGCGCGGCCTCGGCGAGCAGCTCCTCGCGAAGGCGCCGCAGCACGAGAAGTTCGAGTTCCGGTTCGCCGGGAAGCGGCACGCCTTCCGCTACGGCGACGTCACCGGGCAACGGCATTTCGTCTGCCCGCAACAGCTCCTGGTCACCGACCTGGTCGCGCAGTACACCGACGCCGGCGGTGAAGCGGTCTTCGAGGTCGCCGACGTCCGGCTGCACGACCTGACCTCGGACTCCCCCGCGGTCACGTTCCGGACGGCCGAGGGCGAGCACCGCGTCGGCTGCGACTTCGTCGCCGGCTGCGACGGCGCCCGCGGCATCTCCCAGGGTTACCTGCCACCGGAAACCACCGTGAAGTCCCACCACGACTACGGAATCGGCTGGCTGGCCCTGCTCGCCGAGGCGCCGCCGTCCGCCGACGGGGTGCTGTTCGGCATCCACCCGCGCGGGTTCGCCGCACACATGGCCCGCACACCGGCGGTGACCTGCTTCTACCTGCAGACCGCGCCGGGTGAGGCCGAGGCGGACTGGCCCGACGAGCGCGTCTGGGAAGAGCTGCATGCGCGGCTCACCGTGCCCGACGGCGAAATCATCGAAGGCAAGCTGATCGAGAAGCGCATCCTCGACATGCACAACTACGTCGTCGAGCCGATGTCGCACGGCCGCCTGCACCTGGCCGGCGAGTCGGCGCACCTGGTCGCGCCGATCGCGGCGAAGGGCATGAACCTCGCTCTGCACGACGCGTTTCTGCTCGCCGAAGCGTTCCAGGCGTACTACGCCGGAGACACCGCGAAACTCGACGGCTACTCCGCCGCCTGCCTGCCGCTGATCTGGCAGTACCAGGAGTTTTCCCTGTGGCTGTCGGACATCTTCCACCACACCGCGACCACGGGCGGCAACCCGTTCCTGGCACGCATCGCGGAAGCCCGGATGCGCCGGTTGCTGGGTTCGCCCGCGGCCGCGGCGGCGTTCGCGGAGCTGTACATCGGCAAGAACGCCGACCTCTAGCTCCAGGCGATCTTGAACACCCAGGCGAAGCGCCCCGCCTGGCGGGCCGCGGCGGGGACGTCGATCACCAGCGAGCCGTTCTCCACCGTCCAGCGCAGGTTGCCGCGGTAGCCCAGCATCGTCACCCGGTCACCACCGCGGATCGGGACCGGCGCGTCGACCACCAGCCTGCTGCCCGGCGCCGCCAGTGAGTGCACGTAGAACGCCTCGTTCTGCTTGACCGTGAACCGCAGGTCGCCGAGCTGGGCCATCCGGGACCAGTACGTCGTGCCGTAGATGGCTTCGCCGTTCACCTTCAGCCACGCGCCCGCGTCGCGCAGGTGCTGCTGCATGACGTCCGGGATCGTGCCGTCGAAGTCCGGGCCGATGTCCAGCAGGAAGTTGCCGTTCTTCGACACGATGTCGACCAGCGTCCGGACGACCTCCTCCGCCGTCATGTACCGGTCGTCCGGGGTCGCGCGGTTGTAGCCGTAGGAGAACGGGTCGAGGCCGCGGCTCGCCTCCCACTTCGCCACCACCGTGTTCGGGTAGGTCGTGTACTCCGGGGTCGTGAAGTCGTGGTCCGGGATGCCGCCGCGGTCGTTGTAGGTGACGTCCTTGGGGCGCTTGCGGTTCTTCGCGTGGTTGAAGTACTCCGAGACCACCGCGCGCGAGTCGTTGACACCGCCGATGTCGAACCACAGCACGTCCGGGTCGAACTTCGAGATCAGCTCGAGCACCTGCGGCGCCTGGTAGTCGCGGACGAAGTCCTTCCCGGCCGTGTAGCCGGCGTAGGGTAGCGGCGCCCCGGTGTAGGGGTTGCGCGGCGCGTGGCCCATCCACGGGTTGTCCGGGTTGAACCATTCCGGCAGCGAGAAGTACAGGCCGTTGCGCAGCTGCGGGGTGTACTTGCGGGACGCCGTGAACAGCTCGTTGATGATGTTGCGCTTCGGGCCGAGCTTGACGGAGTTGCGGTCGCTGACCGCGGTGTCCCACAACGCGAAGCCGTCGTGGTGCTTCGAGGTGAGCACGTAGTACTCGGCGCCCGCGTCCGCGATGAGCTTCAGCCAGCTGCGCGGGTCGAACTTCTTCGCCGTGAACAGCGGGATGAAGTCGTCGTAGACGAAGTCCTCGCCGTACTTCTCCCGGTGGTAGGCGTAGGTCGCGCCGTTCGGGTCCTGCTGGTTCTGCCAGTACCACTCCGCGTACTGCTGCCCGACCGGCGCCCACGCCGGCACCGCGTACACCCCCCAGTGGATGAAGATGCCGAACTTGCTGTCGGTGAACCAGTACGGCGCGCGGTGCGTCGACAGCGAAGCGTCGGTCGGCCGGAAGTCCGGCACGCCGAGGGTGACGGGCACCTGCTGGGTGGCGAGGGTGCCGCGGCCGGCGGTCACGCGGATTTGGCCGTTCGTCGTGGTGCCGGGCGGGACCGACGCGTTCGGCGCCAGGCCGAGCCGCACGGTCGCCTGCTCCCCCGGCGCCAGCGCGCGGATGGTCGCCGGCACGGTGGTCCGCCCGCCGGGGACGTCGAGGGTGACCGTGACGCGGTCGCGCGCGCCGAGCCAGACGGTGCCCGCGTTGACCACGGTCGCCTCGGCCGCCTGCGGGCCGCCGTCGGTGAGCAGGTTGGCGCTCGAGCGGCCGTCCAGCACCAGCGCGGAGCGGCCGACGGCCACCGGCTGCAGGGTGAGCGCGAAGACGTGCAGGCTGGAGACGTTCGGCGCGGGGGCCGCGGTCGTGGGCAGGGTCAGGCCGACGGCTTCGCGGGCCGGGTCGACCCAGACCTGGCCGGTGGCCAGGGAAACCGGGTTGTTGTCGACGACTCCCCCCGGCGCGTAGCGGAACGGCGCGACCAGGGCGCCGGTGCCGGTGTACCAGTCCGGGCCGGACAGCGACCCGGTGCTCGTGCTGCCGTCGGCGTAATGCACGGTCGCCGTGCCGCCGGTCGTGCCGTAGCTGGCGGCGACCAGGAAGTACGCGACGAAGTACTTTCCCTTCGGCAGGTCGATCTTCTGGCCGGTGGCGGCGATGTTGTTCTTCGCGCCGGCGGCCGCGGAGCCGAGCTTGAACGGGACGCCGCCGACGGTCGCGGTCGCCGGGAGGTGCTCGGCTGGAAAGGTGTACCCGGACCCGTCGAAGTCGCCGCCCGTGGCGGACGCGCTGTCGATGCCGTCGTTGGAGAACCAGGCGTCGAGCGCGACCGGGACCGGCGGCGGGGGCGGGACGATCGGGGTGTCCGGGCTGTCCGCGGCGGCGTCGACGGCGGGCATGGACGCGCCGGCCGGGGTGCGGCCGGCCGCGGTGAGCGCCACGGCGCCACCGACGGCCATGCCGAGGGCTTGACGGCGGGGGAAGGTCGTCACTGAACCTCCAGGGATCGGATGAGTACGGCGGAAAGACGGCAGACTGGTCCCACCAGAGGCTCAGTGGGGCTTATTCATCCGATGACTGACCCTGCTCGTTGAGGTTTCCGCTGTCAAGAGGCCATCCGGCGCGATCGAAGTGAACCGCGCGGGTAAGCACGCCGTACTACTGAGTAACGAGCTGCAGCACTCGCGCCACCATCAGCCGGACCGAGAGGCCAGACCCATGTCCACCCTTCCGAGCGCGCTCAGCCGCCGGGCGATCGCCATGCTCAAAGCCGTCGCCGAAGGCCGCGCCGAGCTCCGCTGCAGCTGCGAACCCGACCTCCGCGTCGACGGGCTTTCGTCCTGCGACCAGAACACCGCCCACGACCTCGCCCGCGCCGGGCTCGTGCGGCCCACGACGATCGTCGCCCCCGGTCAGTGGGCGCCCGCCGAACTGACCGAAGCCGGCCACCTCGCGGTGGGCGGCGGGTTCCCCGCCGCGGCGTGAGCCGGAGACCGCGCCGGCCAGAAACCTCCGCGCCGCGCTGAACCACCCCGCTCCGATGACCGTGCTCTGGGTGAGGGCGTCTCGCACACGCCCTCCGGAGTCACCACGACGCAACGATCCGGCCAGCCTCCGCCTGATCGGGACCGGGCGGCTCCGGCGAGCGGCCGTCGCGGCAACGGCCACCTCGCGCGGGCCCGTCCGGCATCCCCAGAATCCCGGACGGGCCCGCCCCTCGCTGTCCGGGATCTTGTCCACCTCGCTCACCTGATCAGCGGTCCCTCGGTCATCGCAACCACGCCACCGTGAGTACATGCGACGCTTCCTCGCCGTGAGCGCGGCTGTCCTGACGGGGTTCGGCATCCTGACGACGTCCGGCAGCGCGAATCCGGAAAGCGCCTTCCCGGTCGTCGCCGAGCACGCCGTGGGCGGCTGGGTCGGCACGTGGGCCGCGGCGCCCGCCTCCGCCGTCGCCAACACCCCGGACGGCTACCCGGGTTTCTCGATCCGCAACGTCGTGCACACGAGCGCCGGCGGCAGCCGGACCCGCGTCCACCTCTCCAACGCCTTCGGCGCCTCCCCGCTGACCTTCGGGCACGTCACCATCGCGGTGCAGGGCGCCGGCGCGGACGCGGTGCCGGGCACCCTGCGGTCGCTGACGTTCGGCGGCGCGGCGAGCGTTGTCGTGCCGGCCGGCGGCGAAGCGCTGAGCGACGCTGTCGGCCTGCGAGTGCCCGCCGACACGAACCTGCTCGTCACCACCTACGTGCCCACCAAGTCCGGGCCGGTGACCTACCACCCGGCCGCGACGCAGACGTCGTACTTCACCCGCGCGGGGGACTTCGCCGGCAGCGAGTCAGGCGCGCCCTACACCGAGCAGACGTCGGTCTGGCACTACGTTTCCGGCGTCGACGTCCAAGGCGGGGCCGAGGCCTCGATCGTGACGCTCGGCGACTCGATCACCGACGGCGTCGGCTCGGCCTCCGGCGCGAACCACCGCTGGCCGGACTACCTCGCCGACCGCCTGCACGGCCGATTCGGCGTCCTCAACGCGGGCATCAGCGCCAACCGGCTGCTGCTCGACGTGCCCGGCTCCGGCGCCGGCCAGAACGCCTTGTCCCGCTTCGACCGCGACGTGCTGAGCGTCGGCGGGGTGCGGACGCTGATCGTGCTGGAAGGCATCAACGACATCCAGCAGGACCCGCACCAGACCGACCCGAACGCGATCACCTCGGCCTACCGCCAGCTGGTGGCGCAGGCGCACGCGCGCGGCATCCGCGTTCTCGGCGGCACGCTCACGCCGTTCAAGGGCTGGGGCGTCTACGACGAAACCCTCGAAGCCACCCGGACCGCGGTGAACACGTTCATCCGCACCAGCGGGGTGTTCGACGGCGTCGTCGACTTCGACGCCGCCGTCCGCGACCCCGCCGACCCGCTGCGGATGCTGCCGGCCTACGACTCCGGCGACCACCTCCACCCCGGCGACGCCGGGTACGAGCGGATGGCCGCCGCGATCCGGCTAGACCGGCTGTGAGCGCGGGATGAACAGCACCGCCACCAAGCTGAGCACCGCCACGGCGACGAGGTAGAGCGACACCGAAAACGAGGTCCCCGTGGAGGTCTGCAACGCCGTCGCGATCAGCGGCGCGAACCCGCCGCCGAGGACCGCGCCGACCGCGTAGGAGAACGACGCGCCGCTGTAGCGGTACCGCGGCTCGAACAGCTCCGCGAACAACGCCGACTGCGGCCCGTACGTCGCGCCGAGGCCGACGTTCAGCACCACCACGGCCACGATCAGCCAGACCGCGGCCTTAGTGTCCACCAGCAGGAAGAACGGGATCGGCCAGACGACCAGCAGCACCGACCCGGCCAGGTACACCGGCTTGCGGCCGGCCCGGTCCGACCACGCGGCCGTGACCAGGATGCTCACCAGCCACGTCACGCTGCCCACGATCACCACCACCAGCAACGTGGTGCGGTCGATCTTCAGCACCGAAGTGCCGTAGGACAGCAGGTAGGCCAGGAAGATGTAGCCGATCGCCGTGTTCGCGATGAAGCTCCCGGACGCCACCAGCAGCGCGCGCGGGCGTTCGCGGAAGACGTCGACCATCGGCCGGCTGCTGCGCGCCTCGGACTCCCGCAGCCGCGCGAACACCGGCGACTCCTCGATCCGCAGCCGGATCACCAGGCCGACCCCGACGAGCACGATGCTCGCCAGGAACGGCACCCGCCAGCCCCACGCCGCGAACTGGGCGTCGGTCATGGTGCGGCCGAGGACGAAGAAGAACAGCTGCGCCAGGATCAACCCCGCGGGCACGCCGATCTGCGAGAACGCGCCGTACCGCCCGCGGTGCCCCTCCGGCGCGTGCTCGACGGCCATCAGCGCCGCGCCGCCCCACTCGCCGCCCGCGCTCAGGCCCTGCAGCAGCCGCAGCACCAGCAGCAGGATCGGGGCCCAGACCCCGATCGCCGAGTACGTCGGCAGCAGGCCGACCCCGACGGTCGCCACCCCCATGAGGAGCAGCGACAGCACCAGCATCGCCTTCCGGCCCACGCGGTCACCGAAGTGGCCCCAGAGGATTCCGCCGACCGGCCGCGCCAGGAACCCGACGCCGAGCGTCGCGAACGCCGCGAGGGTGCCCGACGCGGGCGAGAGGGTCGTGAAGAAGAGCTTGCCGAACACGAGCGCCGTCGCCGTGCTGTAGATGAAGTAGTCGTACCACTCGATCGTGGTCCCGATCGCGCTCGCCACGGCGACCCGCCGCAGCTGTCGTGCCGCGACCGGGGTGCTCACGAGCCGGCCAGCGCCGGGACGAGGTCTTCGGCCAGCAGGTCCATCAGCAGCCCGTCGTGCCAGTTGCCGTCCGGACCACGCTCGTAGGAGCGCATCGTGCCGACCGGCCGGAAGCCGAGCGACTGGTAGAGCTGGATCGCGGACTTGTTGTCCGCCGCCGGGTCGATCACCACCCGGTGGTGCCCGCGCACGGTGAACAGGTGCTCGGCCAGCGTCCGGATCGCGTCCGAGCCGAGACCCCGGTGCTGGAAGTCCGGGTGCACGGCGATGTCGATCCCGGCGTGCCGGTACTGCGGGTCGGCCTCCTCGAAGGCGAGTTCGATGCCCACGACGACGTCGTCGTGTTCGATGGCGTAGGTCGTGGTGCCGTCGTCGGGGTCCAGCAGATAGGACACCTGGGCGGCCACGGGCTCCTCGGCGTCGGCCCACCAGCGGGCGACTTCGGGATGCGACAGGATCTCCTCGAACCGGGCGGCGTCCGAGGCTGCGGCGGGCCGCAGCCGGACACGGCTTCCGGTGATCAGGCCGGTCATCGGCCCAGTGTCGACCCCCGGAAGCCGTCTGTCGAGACGCACTGCCCGTCGCTAGTCCAGGTTCATCGGGCTCCCTGGCTGGATCGGGGGCAGCTGCGGCGGGTCGAAGTCACCCCGCTCCAGCCGGGCCCAGTCCTCCGGCGTCGGGTCCCGGTAGTAGCGCTGCCAGACATCGTCGCCCGCCGGCCAGTTGCCGGTGCGGGCCGCGTTGCGCGCTTCGTGCAGCTCGAACGCGTCGGCGTCGGTCAGCGGCCGGGTGGTGACGTGGCCGGTGCCCGGCACGTTCGCACCACCGTCCGGGACGGCCGCGCCCGGACGCGGGTTGTACCGCATCCCTTCGCCGCCGGCGTGGACGTCGTTGACCATCTGGTGGTACGAGTCGTCGGCCATGTCCATCCGGTTCCGGATGGTCGGGTCGGCGTGGTTGCCCTGGAAACCCGGCTGGTGCGCGTACCCGAGCTGGTTGAGCTGGACGGCGGTGTTCGGGTCGTTGTTCTCGATCGCGGCCCGCTGGTCCCGCCGGTAGGTGGGCGCGTTCCACCCCGAGTCGTGCACGGCGTGGCTGGTGCCGGTGCCCGGGTGGGCGCGGTGCGCGCCGTGCTCCTCGTAATACGCCCACGCGTTGTTCTCGAGGTCCCGGCCGTCCTTGCGGGCGACCTTGCCGGGCGCGCCGTTGTCGTTCAGGACGTCGAAGCCCGCCGTGTGCTCGGACTGGTGGGTCGAGTTGCCGTCGATCTTGGAGCCGAACTTGTTCTCCAGCCGCTTGCGCTCGAAGTCCTTGTCGCCGTAGGTGCCTTCCGGGTACTTGTGCGCCCGGCGCTTGCCCTTGTTGATCCCGCCGTTCGGCTTGCTGTACGGGTGGAACCGGTCCGGCTTCTTCCCGCCGCCACCGCCGCCCGCGCCCGCCGCCGAGCACGGGGTCGCCTTCGCGAGCCCTAGCGGGTCGATCATGGCGGTCGGGTTGCCGACGTAGGCCAGCGAATCCGGGTCCGGCGTCAGCCCCAGCGGGTCGTGCGAGACGAACCGTCCGCTCTCCGGGTCGTAGTAACGGTGCAGGTTGTAGTGCAGCCCGGTCTCCGGGTCGTGGTACTGCCCGGGGAACCGCAGCGGGGTGCCGGCCTGGCCGCCCGTGGACACCATCGCACCCCACAGCGCCGTGTGCTGGTGCCCGGCCAGCGCGCCGGTCTCGTCGAGCAGCTCCGCGGGCGAGCCGACCAGGTCGGTCAGCACGGCGTGGAACCGGTCGGCGCCGTCGCCGAGCACGCGCTCGGTCTGTGCGAGCGGACGCTCGGCATCCGGCGCCCAGTCCCAGACAGTCGCCACGAGCGGCCCGCCTGGGGTGCCGTGCACCTGCTCGGCGAGCGACGTGCCGTCCCAGGCGAACTCGATCTGCTCGACGACAGCTCCCGCCGCGTCCAGCCGTTGTTTCGCGATCCGCCGTCCCACCGCGTCGTATCGGTACTGCCACGTGACACCTTCGGGCGTGCGGACGGCCGTGAGCCGGTTCTCCGCACTCCAGCGATAATCCCAGTGCAGCCCGCCGCGTTCCCGCGCCACGACGCGGCCTTCGGTGTCGTGGGTGTAGCGGGTGGCGCCCGCCGCCGTGAGCAACGTGCCGCGGTACCCGCGCGGGCCGCTCGCCTCGGGGGCCCCCGGCCAGTCGGCGGTGGTGATCGCGCCCGAGACGTCGTAGGCGTAGCTCTCCTGCCAGCGGGCGCCGCGGACGGCGAGCACCCGGCCGCCCGGGCTGACCTCGAGGCTGCGCGGGCCGGAGATCAGGTCGGTCACCGTGGCGAGGTGGCCGTCGGGCAGGTAACCGTATTCCCGGTGCTGCACGGTGGCTTCGCCGCGGCGCACGGTCTGCGCCGCCAGCTGGCCCGCCGGCGTCCAGGCCTGCTGGAGCTCCGCGGCGACGCCGTACCGGGTGACCAGCCGGCGCGCGATCTCCTGCCCGGCCGCGTCGTAGCCGAACTGCAGCGTGCGCCCGCCAGTGGCCAGCGACGTCGCGCGGCCGCGGGCGTCGTAGGCGAACACCGCTTCGGCGCCGGTCGGCGTGCGCCGATGGGTCCGGCGGCCGAGCGCGTCGTAGGCCGACAGCACGGCCCGGCCGTTGACCGACTCGCTGACCACCCGGCCCAGCGCGTCGTAGGCGAAGCGGACCTCGCTGTGGGCGTTGCGGGCGATGGTGACGCGGTCGGCCGCGTCGTAGGCGAATTCGGCGACCTCGTCGCCGCTGCGGCGCCGGACCACCCGGCCGAGCGCGTCGCGCTCGAACGCGATGGTCTGGCCGGCGCCGTTGCTGCGCAGCACGAGCCGGCCCGCCACGTCGTAGGCGTAGTCGAGCGCCCGGCCGTTGTAGTCGACCTCCCGCACGAGCCGGCCCGCGAGGTCGTACTCGTAGCGCCAGACCAGCCCGGCTTCGTTCGTCACCGAGATCAGCCGCAGCTCGGTGTCGTAGCCGTAGCGCAGGACGCCACCGTCCGGTCCTTGCTCGGCGACCGGCAGGTCGAACTGCGCGTACTCGATCCGGCTGACCCCGCCGCGCGGATCGGTCCGCTCGTCGGTGTTGCCGAGGGCCACCGAGCCGAAGCGGTGCACGGCACCGTCCGGGTCGACCTGCTCGACGAGGTCGCCCGCCGCGTTGTGCACGGTGCGGGTCGTGGCGCCGGTCGGATCGGTGACGCCCGCGAGCCGGCCGAGACCGTCGTAGGTGTAGCGGGTGACCGAGCCGTCCGGCGCGGTGATCGCGGTCGGCAGCCCGGCCGCGTTCGACTCGAACCGGGTGACGCCGCCGAGGGCGTCGGTCACCGTGGCCATCGTGCCGGTGGACTCGTCGTAGGTGTAGTTCGTCGCGGCGCCCGTCGGATCGATGTCCCGGGCCAGCCGGCCGCGCTCGTCGTGCTCGTAGCGCCAGACGGCGCCGTCCGGCCCGGTCACCGTGGCGGGCCGGCCGCCCTCGTCGTACTCGGTGGCCATCCGGGTGCCGTCGGCCCGGATCACCGTCGTGATGTTGCCGGCGGCGTCGCGCTCCCAGCGGGTGACGTGCCCCAGCTCGTCGGTCCGGGCGACCTCCCGGCCGAAGGCGTCCAGCTCGGTGCTGGTGCTGTTGCCGAGCGCGTCGGTCCGGCCGACGACCCGCAGCCGCTCGTCGAGGCGGTAGCGCGTGACGGCGCCGAGCGAGTCGGTGACCGAGGTGAGCCCGGGTTCGTAGGTCAGCGTGGCGTCGAGGTAGCCCTCGGCGCCGCGGGCCTGGACGCAACGGCCTCGCGCGTCGTAGTGGTAGCCGTACCAGCGGCCGTTGACGTCTTCCCAGCGGATGATCCGGCCGTCGGCGTCGTAGCGGAACCGCTGCGGGGTCCCGGCCGCGTCGGTGACCTCGACCAGGCGGCGGCGCTCGTCGTAGCGGTATTCGGCGAGCGGGACCGGCTCCCCGGCCACGCGCACCGCCGTGATCAGCCCGCCGGCCGAGTCGAACTCGAGCCGGTAGCCCCCGGAGTGCTCGACCGCCACCGGCACGCCGTCGCGGTGCTGCACGACGACCCGGTTGCCCGCCCCGTCGACCATCGCGCGCAGCGGCAGGGTGGTCTCGCCGGCCTCGGCGGCGAAGTACCGCATCCGGTCGCTCTGCGGCGACCCGACGACGAAGCCGTGCCGGACCCGGCGCAGCGCCAGGTACGGGCCCTGCTCCGGCAGCACCGGCTCCATGCCGCGGGGCACCGGGTAGCGCAGCAGCAACCCGTCGGCCAGGGCCAGGTGCAGGCCGTCCGGCTCGACCTCGATCCGTTCGTCCACTGTGGACGTCCACGTGGAACCGAAGAACCGGCCGGCGCGGTAGCTCGACAGGTGCGTCCGGCCGAGCTCGAGCGGCAGCGCACCGGGCAGCAGGACGTCCGTCTGCTCGAGCAGCACGGCGCCGGTGGCGACGTCGATGGGGTCGCCGCACAGCGACCGGTCGGCGGCCGGGGTGGTGTGCTCGGACGGGTTCGGGTTGTTGTCCTTGACCTTCGGCGGCGCCTCGGGCCCCTTCCCCGCGCCCGACGGCGTGGTGCTGCCGTCGGGGCTCTTGGGTGCCGGGGACGGCGTCGGGTCGGGGTTCTTCGGAGTCTCGTCCGGTCCCTTCGACGCCGGGGGCGGGTCGCTCTTGGGCGGCGGGTCGCCCTTGGCTCCGGAGGCGTGGGTGCTGTCGTCGGGGCCCTTCGAGGCGGGCGGCGGGTCGGTCTTCGGCGGCGGCGCGTCGGGTCCGCCCTTGCCCTTCGGCCCGTCCAGGCCCTTCGGGTTGCCGTTGATGTCCGCGTGCTTCGGCGTCGGAGCGGCCTTGCCCGGCTTGATGTTCTTCAACGCCTTCGCCGCATCCGAGAACAGGTCCCCGGCGCGCTTGAGCAGCGGGATCAGTGCCTTCAGCGCCGTGACCAGCCGCTTCACCAGGTCGGCGATCTTCGATGCGGTCTTCGCGACCGCGCCGATCACCTGCGGCACGACCCAGGTCAACCCGATGCCCAAGGTGAACAGCACCTGCAACGCCCACGAGATCAGGTGCCCAACCAGCTCGGCGATGATGTCCCGCACCAACGCCCGCACCGCCGCGACCACCTCACCGGCGGTCTTCACCCCACTGGACGCACCCTCACAACCCTTCTGCGCGGTCTCCAGCAACGTCACGGTGTCCTGGGCACGCTGACGATAAGTGTCAGCCGCGTTCCCGGTCCACGACACTGTGTCGGCCTTGACCATGCCGGTGAGGTCTTCGCCGATGCTGCCCAGCTCGGTCGCGACGTTCTTCCACGTCTCCGACTGCGCCGCGATTTCGTCGGCGTTGCCGGTGAGGCCGTTCAACGCCTCCTTGAGCGGGCCGACGTGCTCCATCAACCAGCCCACCCCGGCGGCCAGGATCGCCCCGAACGGATCCATCGCCATCGACAGGGCGTCCAGCGCGGTGCCGACCGCGCCCATCGCGACCGAAGCCCAGTCGCCACTCTCGATGGCCGACTTCAGGTCGTTCGCCGACTCCAGCAGCGAAATCCCCGAGTACGCCTTCGTCGAGTCCTTTGTCTCCGCGACCAGCGGGTTGCTCACTTCAAAGCCTTCCTGCCAGCCTCGGACGGCCGGTTCACCAGGGGTTGTTGTCCTGCTCGTCCGGGTCCGCGGGACCCCCACGCCGCGGCGGCGAGGCCGGTGGTGCCGCGGCGCCGCCGGCGGGCGGCGGCGTGGGCGGCAAGTCCGCGGGCGGCTGCTCGTCCGGCTCCTCGGGGTCCGGGAACCGGCCGCGCAGGTTGTCGAGCAGCGCCGTGCGGGTCTCCTGGTCCTCGGTGCCGAGGTGCGCGGTCATCACACCCGCCACCTTGTCGGCGATGCCGGCCTGGGCCTTGTGCATCGTCGCCAGGATCGTCCGCGACAGCTCTTCCAGCGGGAAGGACTTGATCTTGTTGCTGAAGGTCAGGTCCATGACGGTGCCGTCCGCGCCGACGGTGACGTTGACCGCGCCGTCGCTGCTGCTCGCCGTGAGCCGCAGCCCTTCGGTCTCGGCCTGCGCCGCCTGGTACCGCTCCGCCTTCGCCGCGAACCCGGCCGCCCAGTCGTCCATCCGGCGAATCGTCTCGTCCGGATCCCGCATCAGGTCCCCCAGCCCGTTGGTGCCCGGGCTTGTCATGCCTTCACCTTTTCTTCCGCCGTGCGCGGCGAAGCCGAGAGCTGACGCTCGAACGGCTGCGCGTTGCCTTCTTCACCGTCGCGATAGGACTGCGCGGCCGTGCGGACGTTGTCCGACAGCCCCTGCACGCCTTCGATCGACGCGTTCAGGGTGTCCTTCGCCTGCTCCCCCGTCGGCCGGATGATCGGCGGGAGGAACGCGCACAGCAGCCCGTACGCGTGGTCCGACATCGCCGTGTCCGCCGCCGAAACCGCCGTGTTCAGCCGGTCGATCAGGCTGTCCACGTGACTCGCGTGCGCAACCAGGTCGTCCGGCTCGACTTCGAAGCCGCCCGCCGTCATGCGCTCACTTCCAATCCTGGTTCTTCCAGTCGCCGATCACCGGGGGCGCCACGGCCTCTTCACCCGCGAAGAAGTTCGGGTCGTCGCTCTCGAGGTAGGCCGCCGACTTGTGTTCCTTGTCGTCTTCCTTCTTACCGCCCTTGGCGCCGGCGCCCATGCCGCCCATGCCGGGCTGGCCCGCCGCGCCGGCCGCACCGCGCCCGGACATCGCGTTGCGCGCTGCCGCCGCTTCGGCCTCCGCGGCCGCGCCGGACGCGGCACCACCGCTGAGGTTGCCGACGCCGCGCCCGCTCGCCCCGCCGGCCCCGGCGCCGCCGGTGCCGCCGCCGATCCCCCCGAGGGAACCGCCGCCGCCCGCGCCGCCACCGCCGATGCCGCCGAGCCGGCTCGCGATGCTCTCGCCGTTGATCCCGCCGCCGCGGCCGATGGTCGGCAGCTTGCCGCCGCCGACCCCGCCCGTGCCGCCGATCCCGCCGGTGCCGGTGGGCAGCCCGGTGATCGGGTCGATGCCCGGCGGGGTGAAGCCCGGGATCGGGCTGCCGCCGCGGATGCCGCCGGTGCCGCCGCCCGGGATGTCCGGGATGGGGATGTTCGGCGGGGTGTACCCGCTGCCGCCAGGCCCGCCGCCGCCCGGGATGCCCGAGGGCGAGAAACCGGACGTCGTCGTCGTGTCGCTGGGGTGCGGGATCGACGAGCCGGGGATGCCGGCGCCGGAGAAGCTGCCGCCGCCGGGCGTGTTCGGCATGTCGAAGTTCGGCGGGGTGAAGCCGCCGCCACCGGCGCCCGAGCCACCCGCGCCGCCCCCGCCCGAGGCGGCGGGGATGCCCGCGCCCGAGAACCCGGAACCGCCCGGGCCACCGGCTCCGGAACCGCCCGCGCCCGAACCGTCGCCGGGGATGCCGCTACCGGAGAAGCCGGAGCCGCCGGCTCCCGACCCGCCGCCGGGAATGCCCGCACCGGGGCCGCCGGCGCCCGAGCCACCGGGGCCGTTCACCCCGTCGAGGCCGGCCGCGGAACCGTCGGTCGCCGAGGCCCGGTCCATCGCGGTGCGCGCCATCAGCGGCTCGGCGCCGCCGGAGCCCGCCCCGCCCGAGCCACGGGCCATGCTGTCGCGGTTGGTCGCGGTGGCGGACGGCAGCTTCGGCGGAGCCGGGAACCGCGGCGTCGCGACCGCGCCGCCGATGGTCTCGTCGTACTGCGTCATGATCTGTGCCGCGTGGTCACGCGCGGCCGTCTGCGCCCGGTAGGTCTGCATGGCCTCGCCGGCCGCCGCCGCATACTGCACCGGGTCGGTCATCGACATCAGGCGCTGGTTGGTGCTCTGCAGGTCGAACTGCACCGGCGGGTTGGCCGCCATCTGCCGCTGGGTCTCGTTGAGCGTCTGCGAGTGGATCTCCTGCTGGCGCCCGGCCAGCGTCGCGCCCTGCGCGGTCGCGCCCAGCCACTTGCCGACCCCGGCGAGGTGCTCGCGGACGGCGTCGCCGGCGTCACCCTGCCAGTTGCTGGTGCTCGCGTTGATCGCGTCACCGAGGTTCTTCTGGTGCGTGCCCAGGTCGTTGCCGACGCGCACCCACTCTTCCGAGGTCTCCGCGACGGTCGCCGGGTTGGCGTCCTTCGTGATGGCCTCGTTCATCTGCTCGTGGCTGGCGTTGGCCCACAGGGTCTTCGGCGCGCCGCCGTTCTCGCGCATGGTCAGGCCCTCGTCGAGCCCGTGCTTCGCGTCGTCAAGGTGCTGCTCGTACAGCTCCTGGATCTTCTTGTCGCGCAGCACCGGGTCGACGGCCGGGCCGAGCCAGCCGGCCCGGATCTCGTCGTCGATCTGCTTGGTCGCCATCTCGCGGATCTCGTCACCCGAGGGCGACTTGTCCGTGGTCAGCGGCCCGACGTAGTACTTCGACGACGAATCGGCCGTCACGTCGTAGAGCGGGCTGCGCGGGTTGTAGTCCGGGGACGAGGGGTCCGACACGGACTCGGCGGTGGCTGCCACGGTCTCCCTCAGCTCTGGTCGGCGGTCGGGAGCGCGACGATCTTCGCCTGCGTGTCCTCTTCCCGCGACTTGTAGTTCTGCTTGGCCAGCTTGATGGCTTCGATGTAGGTCGGGAACTCCTGCCGGGCCGCCTGCAGCTGCGTGACCAGGCCGTTCTCGTCGGCGGCGGTGCTGACCATGTGCGCGGAGACCCACTGCCCGGTCGCGGTGCGGCTCATCGCCGGCGCGTCGTG
This sequence comes from Amycolatopsis sp. NPDC104819, assembly GCF_055583145.1. Lineage (NCBI taxonomy): Bacteria > Bacillati > Actinomycetota > Actinomycetes > Pseudonocardiales > Pseudonocardiaceae > Amycolatopsis > Amycolatopsis sp. NPDC104819. Next base: position 116,963 of record NZ_JBVJON010000005.1, read on the forward strand.
CAGGCGCTGCAGGTTGGCCCAGCGCTGCTCGAGCGACTCCAGCACGCCCTCGAGGGCCTCGATCAGCTTGTTGCCCGTGGTGTCGTCGATGGCGAAGCCGCCGCTCTGGGCGAGCCGCTTCAGCTGCGCACCGGCGAGGCCGATCCGGACCGCGGCCAGCGCCTTCGTCTCGGGCGTCGTCGCGGACTGCAGCTGCATCGTCGCTTGGAGAGCCTGGGCGGTCGCCTCGGTCTCTTCCGTCATCAGGGCTGTTCCTTCCCGGTCAGTAGACCGCGGCGATCGCGCGGCGGATGGCGCGGGCGAGGTCGGCCCGCCCGGCCGGTGCGTACTCCGCCGTCAGTTCCCCGGCCTCGCCGGTGGTGGTGTGCACGAGGTAGCGGCCGTCGGCGGTGTCGAGCCAGCTCAGCGGCTCACCCGCGACCCGCTCCCCGTGCCGGCCCTGCGCGGTGACGGCGATGTGGCCGCCGCCCAGCCGCGGCTCGGCGAGCACCCGCTCGAGCACCGCGACGTCGGACTGCTTGGGAGCCGGCGGACGGCGGCCCGGCCGCACGACGGCCTTGACCTCGATCATGCCGAAGGCGTCGGTCTCTTCCTCGTCGAACTCCGCGTCCGCGATCCGCTTGGCCGTCATCGCCGAGACCTCGCGCCCGGCGGCGCGGTGCACGACGTGCTTGCCGGTGGTCGCGGCCGGGGCCGGCGGCAAAACTCCGGTGACCACCTCGACCAGCTCCTCGTCCGCGAAGAGCGAGAACAGCAGGTCGTCGGTGTCCGGGGCCTGGGTGACGCCGAGCGCCTGGGCGCCGTCGGTGACCACGAGCACGGCGACGTCGGCGCCGAGGCCGTCGATCCCGCTCACGGCGACCGAAACACGGGGCGCGGCGAGCAGCTCGAACGCCGTCCGCACCCCCGGGTGCAGCTCGCCCGAAACCGAAAGCCGGCGCTCCTCGAGCGCGTCGTAGACCTGACGCGCGACCCCGACGAACCGCACCGGGTCGGCCGGGAGGTTCCCGGCGCGCAACGGGTACCGCCGGACGTCGCCACCGGTCGCCCGACCGACGACGAGGGCTTCGACGACCCCGAGGACGAACTCGAACCTGTCCGCCATTTCCCCTCGCTGCTTCTTGTGCGAACCCAAGCGGTCAAACCCTCAAGCAACTCTCTTGACGAAGATTAGCAGTGCCGCATGTCCGCGCGTCGGCACCGCCACCCGGGTGCCCGAAAGACCACGATCCCCGGGACTGTGCGGGCAAAGCGCCCTCCGTGACCAGCTCACCCGATGCGGTGCTGGTGCACCCGCAGCTGCAGGGTGACCAGGTCCAACAGGGGCACCGCGACGTCCCGCTCACGGGCACGCGCGGTGAGGTCTCCGAAGATCTGCTCTCCCTCGACCGGGTGACCGCCCAGCAGGTCGCGGTACAACGAAGAACCACCCGTCCCGGGATCGGTGACGATCCGGCGCGTGGCCTCGAGCTCCCCGGCGGGCACGGGGTACCCGGCGGCTTCGGCGACCACGGCCGCTTCGGCCACGACGGCCTCGGCGAACTCCCGGCCGCCGGGCACGGCGACGACGTCGCCGGTGGTGCCCCGCATCAGGCTGTTCACGGCGCCGATCGCCGCGATGAACACCCATTTCGCCCACATCGACCCGGTGATCCGCTCGTCGAGCGCGGCCGGGAAACCGGCGTCGCGCAGGGCGGCGTCGACGTCGGCGAGCCGGGCCGGCGCGGGCTCGGTCCGGGCGCCGTAGGCCAGGTTCTGCAGCGGCCCGAGCCGCCGGATGGCGCCGTCGTCGTCGAGGGTGGTCTGCACCTTGGCGACCCCGCCGAGCACGGCGGCCTTCCCGAACCGCGCGTCGAGGACGTCGAGGTGCGCGAGTCCGTTGAGGAACGGCAGGATCAGCGTCTCCGGGCCGACCGCGGGGGCGAAATCGTCGATGGCCGAGGTCAGACCGGTTGCCTTGACAGCAAGGAGAACGAGGTCGTAGGTCTCCTCCAGCGAGCCGGTTTCGACGAGGGCCGGTTCCAGCACGGTGTCTTCCCCGAGGCCGGTGATCCGCAGGCCGCGTTCCCGCAGCAGTTTCGCCCGCGCCGGCCGCACCAGGAAGGTGACGTCCCGGCCCGCCCGCAGCAGCCGTCCGCCGAAGTACCCGCCGGTCGCACCGGCGCCCACCACCAGGATCCGCAAGTCGCTCACGACGCGAAGGTACGCCGCGGCCACAACGTCCCCACAGCAAGACACAGCAAACGGACAGCTGAAAACGGGGCCGATCGCCGCTCGCGAGGCGTTGACCAGGCATGGGAAGACGGATCGGCTGGGTGCTCGCGGGCGCCGGCCTGACGGTGGCGGCACTGACGGCGGGACTCCTGGTGGCGACCAGCGGGCGTGAAGTCACCCCGGCGGCCGCCACGGCGTCGCCACCCACGCCGTCGCCCCCACCGGCCACTTCTCCCCCGCCGACCTCGTCCACCGCTCCCTACCCGGACCTTTCCTCGGTGGCGTCCGACGTCTCGGACGCGGTGACGTCGGCGTCACGCGGCACGACCGTGGGGTTCGTGCTGTACGACCGCCGGTCCGGCAAGGTGCTGGCGTCCCAGGACGCGGACGAGCCGTACTACACCGCGTCGGTGGTCAAGCTCCTGATCGCGATCGACGAGGTCCACGACGACGAGACGGGCGCGTGGGCCCTCCCGGACGCCGACGACGTCGAGGACCTGACGGACATGCTGGCGGGCAGCAACGACGCGATCGCCTCCGCGTTCTGGGAGCGGAACGGCGGCACCGGCATCGTCACCCGCACGGCGGCCCTGATCGGGCTGTCGAACACCACACCGCCCACGGATCCGACACAGTGGGGAATGGCGAAGACGACCGCGTCGGACGTGGTGGCGGTGTACTCGTACCTCGAGGACGTGGTGCCCGACGAGGTGGCTTCCCCGCTGCTGGCGGCGTTGGCCGACGCCCGGAACCCCGCCGACGACGGCTGGGACCAGTACTTCGGGATTCCGGACGGCCTGCCGGGGACGTCGTGGCAGATCAAGCAGGGGTGGATGATTCTGCGCAACGCGCTGGTGCTGAACACGACCGGGGTGGTGGGCGGGCGGTTCGTGGTGGTGTTGCTGACCCAGCAGCCGTTGGTGAGCTCGGCCAAGGGGCGTGCGGCGGTGACGGCGGGGATCACGACGCTGGGGCCGGTGCTTTCCCAGCTGACCGCGGCGTGACTAAACGGCCCGGGCCCGCTCGATGTCCGGGCCCCGGTACATCCGCTCGGGAATCCGGGCCAGCGTCGACGGGTGCACCTGGGGCCCCAGCCCGTAAAGCTTCTGGAAGCTCATGATGAGCGGCCGCCAGGCGTCGGGGTCGATGCGGTCGGCGTGCCCGTCCAGCCGGACGGAGTCGTGCACGAACACCCGCTGGACCCGGACCTCGATGGCGACGATGCCGCCCTTCTGCCGGGGATCGTCGTCGGCCACGGGATGCACGGCCTCGACCACGGCCTCCATCACAACCGGACACTCGGCGACCCGAGGCGGGACAACGGTCTCGGAAGGCACCGGGGTCAGCCCGGCCCGCGAGAACTTGTCGGCGACGTGGAAGTATCCGCGCTGCTGCTTGCCGGCGGGCACCGGATCGGACCCGGTGGTCAGCGCGAGCCGGTCGACCGCCCCGGCGAGCGCGTCCGAAGGCAGGTTGAGCACGCACTCCCGGGTGCGCAGGAGGTTCTGGGCGGTCTTGGACCGCGCCCCGAGCCCGAGCATCGCCCGCCAGCCGAGCCAGAACGCCGACGACATCGGGGCCAGGTTGGGCGAGCCGTCCTCGTTGGTGCTGGAAATGAGCACCACCGGGGTGCCGAAATAGAGGATTCCGGGCTCGATGGCCGTGTGCGCAAGGGTTTCCGTCTTCACGACACCGAGTGTGCCGTCCCCGGAACACCCCACGCTGGCGGGAATCGGCCGTCGCGATCACCGGCGGGAGCACCGGTGATCGCGACGTGGTTCAGCGAGCCGCGGTGAGCGCCCGGCGGGTCAGCACCCGGGCCAGGTGGCGGCGGTACTCGGCCGTCGCGTGGGGCTCGTCCGGCGGGTTCGTTCCCTCCGCCGCCAGCTCGGCCGCCTCCGTGACGGACGCCCCCGAAGCCAGCGCGGCCTCGGTGGCCGGCGCCCGCAGCGGCACCCCGCCCATGTTCACCAGGCCGACCCGGCCGCCGACGACGGCCACCCCGACCATCGCCCAGTCGATCGCGCGGCGGGTGAACTTCTCGAAACCCCAGCCCTGACCGGCCTGCGACGGCAGGCGGATCTCCGTCAGCAGCTCGTCCGGCTCCAGCGGCGTGGTGAACGGGCCGAGGAAGAACTCCGCCGCCGGGATCCGCCGCTCCCCCGCCGGGCCGCGCGCGACCAGCACCGCGTCCGAGGCCAGCACCGCCGCCGGCAGGTCGGCCGCGGAGTCCGCGTGCACCAGCGACCCGCCGATCGTGCCACGGTGGCGGACCTGCCGGTCGCCGACCACGCCGGACGCGTGGGCCAGCAGCGGCGCGTGCTCCAGCAGCACCGGGTCGCGCTCGAGGTCGCTGTAGCGCGACAGCGCGCCGACCACGACGTCGTCGCCGTCGAGGCGGACGTGGCGGAGCTCGTCGAGCGGCCCGATGTCGACCAGGTACTCCGGCGCCGCGAGCCGCAGCTTCATCAGCGGCAGCAGGGAATGCCCGCCCGCCAGCACCTTCGCCTCGTCGCCGAGGGCGGCCAGCCGGGCCACCGCCTCGTCCACAGTGGACACCCGCTCGTAGCGGAACTCGGCGGGGATCACCGGTCCACCTCCTGCCCGGACGCGTCGATCACGGCGCTCACGATGTTGTGGTACCCGGTGCAGCGGCACAGGTTGCCCTCGAGCCCGGCGCGCACCTCGTCACGCGAGGGCTTCGGGTTGTCGGCCAGCAGCGACACCGACGCCATGATCATGCCGGGCGTGCAGAACCCGCACTGCAGACCGTGCTGCTCGCGGAACGCCCGCTGCACGGGGTGCAGCGAACCATCCGAAGAGGACAGTCCCTCGACGGTGGTGACGGCGTGGCCGTCGGCCTGCGCGGCCAGCACCGTGCACGACTTGACGGACTCGCCGTCGAGCAGGACCGTGCAGGCGCCGCACGACGTCGTGTCGCAGCCGATGTTCGTGCCGGTGAAGCCGGCGGTGTCGCGCAGGAAGTGCACCAGCAGCGTCCGGTCCGGCACCTCCTCGGCCACCGGCCGCCCGTTGACCTCGATCGAAACCTTCACCGCGCGTTTCCCTTCCGAGCTTCTTCCAGTGCGGCCCAGACCCGGATCGGCGTCGTGGGCATGTCCAGGTGGTCGACACCGCGGGCGCGCAGCGCGTCGACCACGGCGTTGTGCACCGCCGGCGTCGAACCGATCGTCGCCGCCTCGCCGATCCCCTTGACCCCGAGCAGGTTCCGGTCGGTCGGCGTGGCCATGTCGACCAGCTCGAAGTCCGGCAGCTCGACCGCGGTGACGAACGAGTAGTCCGCCAGGCTCGCGGTGGTCGGGTTGCCGTCGTCGTCGTAGGTGACGACCTCCAGCAGCGCCTGCGCCGCGCCCTGCCCGAGACCGCCGTGGCGCTGGCCGCGGAAGGTCAGCGGGTTGACGATCGGGCCGGCGTCGTCGACGGCGACGATCCGCCGCAGCTCGACCTTGCCGGTCTCGGTGTCGACCTCGACCACGGCGAGGTGCGCGCCGAACGGGAACGTCGGCTTGCCGCCGCCGAACCAGACGTCGGCGGAAAGCTTGCCCTCCCCGGCGGTTTCGGCGACCTGCGCCCAGCTGAGCACCGTGCTCGACGGCGCACCCTTGACCTGCCAGACGCCGCGTCCGGCGTCCAGCTCGAGGTCGTCCGCGGACGCTTCCAGGAGCTCGGCCGCCAGTTCGCGCGCCTGCGCGATCACCTCGTCGGCCGCCTGCCGGATCGCCGATCCGCCCAGCTGCAGCGACCGCGACCCGAAGGTGCCGACGGCCTTCGGCACCTCGTCGGTGTCGCCGTGCCGGACGGTGATCTTCTCGAGCGGCACCCCGAGCTGGTCGGACAGCAGCATCGCCAGCGACGTGCCGAGCCCCTGCCCGTGCGGCGAGCTGCCGGTCCAGGCGACGACCGAGCCGTCCGGGTGGATGTCGACGCGGCCGCTCTCGCCGCCGGCGTCGCCGCCGGTGATCTCGACGTACGCGGCGATGCCGAGACCCAGCTCGACCGGGTCGCCCTCGTCCCGGCGCCGCTGCTGCTCGGCGCGCAGTTCGGCGTACCCGGCGGCTTCGAGCGCCTTGTCCAGCGCCGCCGCGTACTCGCCCGTGTCGTAGGACGCGCCGGTCGGCGTGGTGTACGGGAACTCCTCGGGCCGGATGAAGTTGACCCGGCGGACCTCGGCGGGGTCGAGCTCCAGCGTGGCGGCGAAGACGTCCATCGCGCGTTCGAGCACGGCGGTCGCCTCCGGCCGGCCCGCGCCGCGGTAGGCCGCGATCGGCGTGGTGTTCGTGACGACCGCGCGGCTGCGCGTCTCCACCTTCGGGAAGCGGTAGACGCCGACGGCCATCAGCTCGGTCAGCGTCGGCAGGAACAGCGTCCGGGGGTAGGCGCCCGCGTCCTGGATGACGTCGAGGCGGTACGCGAGGACGGTGCCGTCGCGCTTGCCGCCGAGGGTCACGGTGTTGCGCTGCGCGCGGCCGTGGGTCATCGCCGTGAGGTTCTCGCTGCGGGACTCGACCCAGCGGACCGCGCGGCCGGTTTCCTTCGCCGCCCAGGCCAGCACGGTCGCTTCGGGGTCGGCGCCGATCTTCGCGCCGAAGCCGCCGCCGACGTCCGGGGCGATGACGCGGACGCGGTCGTCGCCGACACCGAGGCTCCCGGCGAGCTGCGAGCGGGCGATCTGGGCGTTCTGCGTGGAAAGCCAGACGGTCAGCCTGCCGTCTTCGCCCCAGACGCACGACCCGCCGCGGACTTCGAGCGGCGCGGGCGCGACCCGCTGGTTGACGATGGTCCGCGACACGACCACGTCGCAGTCGGCGAAGATCTCGTCGTCGAAGCTCTCCGCGCCGTTGACCTGCATGACGTTGCTGCCGGTCTCCGGGTACAGCAGCGTCTCCCCCGCGAGCGCGGCGTCGATGCTCGCGACGGCGTCCAGCGGGTCGTAGTCGATGTCGACCAGCTCGGCCGCGTCGGCCAGCTGGTAGCGCTCTTCGGTGAGGACGAGCGCGACGGGTTCGCCGACATACCGGACAACTCCGTCGGCCAGCCACGGTTCCTTGACCGATCCTGCCGCGTGCGGATCGAGCCCGAGGTCGGCGGCGGTGAACACGCCGACCACCCCCGGCGCCGCCTTCGCCTCGGTGACGTCGATGCCGCCGATCCGCGCGTGCGCGACCGGACTGCGGACGAACACCGCGTGTGCGGCGCCGGAAAGCGCTTCCTCCCGCAGATCGTCCACATAGGTGCCGCCCGCGGTGATCAGGTTCTCGTCCTCTTGGCGGACCACCCTGGTCCCGACAATGCTCATCTGGTCTCCTGCTCGCCGTTACCCGCCCGATCATGCCCTGTCCGGCGGGCCGGCGTCATCCGGCGAACGCCTGCCGGCCCAGCACGACAGCGAGCGCGAGCCCGGCAACACCGATCCCGATGCGCAACGGCGTCGCCGGCAGGTGGCGCACGAGGGTCGCCCCCAGCCAGGAGCCGCCGAGCGACCCGAGGCAGACGGCGAGCGCGGCCGGCCAGACGACCTTGCCGGTGACCGAAAAGACGATCGCGGCGAGCAGGTTCGCCGAACCGGTGACCAGGTTCTTCGCCGCGTTCGTCCGGGCGAGCGGCTGGCTCCAGACGGACACGAGCAGCGCGAGCATGAGCACCCCGGCGGCGGCGCCGAAGTACCCGCCGTAGATCCCGATGCAGAACGCGGCGATGGCGGTGGCCGGGCTCAGGCCGTGGTGTTCGGCGCCTTCGGCCAGCCGGCGCAGCCGCGGGCCCGCCATGAGCACGAGGGAGGCGCCGCCGATCAGCCACGGGACGACGACGGTGAACGCGCCGGACGGCGTCAGCAGCAGCACGGCCCCGCCGCACGCGCCGCCGACGGTGGTGAGCAGGCAGAGCGGGACGAGCTTGCGCCGCTGCCCGGCGAGCTCGGGCCGAGCCCCGGCGGCGGCGCCGGCGGTGGTCCCGAGCATCGCGACGGTGTTGGTGACGTTCGCAACCACCGGCGGCAGCCCGGCGGCGAGCAGGGCGGGGTAGGAGACGAGCGAGGCGAGCCCGGCGACCGCGCCGGTCAGTCCGGCGCCGACACCGGCGAGGACGAGCAGGAGGAGAACGCCGGGGTCTGTGATCACGTTGTCATCTCAGCACGGCGGTGGGTTCGGGCCGCGGTGGGCTTGGACCCACCGGCCGCGGACGCGCCCGCTCGAAGCCCGCGCGGCTTGGTCCCACCGGCCCGACTCCCGCTCGGACCCCAGTCGGCTTGGTCCCACCGGCCCGGACTCGCCCGCCCGGGCCTCTGGCGGCTTGGTCCCACCGGCCCGGCGCCCGCTCGGGCCCCTGTTGGCTTGGGCCCGCCGGCCCGACTCCCGCTCGGCCCCGGCCAGCTCGATCCCACCCGCCCCGGCGCCATGAATGACTCATTCATCGCGTCCGAGGTAGTGAATGACTCATTCATGGCGTTTCGGGACCGGTTCATCGTGTTTCCGGACCAACCGCAACCCGAGCCCACCGCCCCGCGGTATAGGCCGTTATACGAATTACCCAGGACTTGTCCGAAACCGGACTGGATCGGCCGCCGGGGTTGCCCCGCCGGCTTCCGGCGTCTCAGAATCGCCGCGGATGACAAGGTTGTCAGCGAGTGGAGGCCGGACCATGGGTGAGCTGAACCGGCGGCGGGCGCTGCTGGGCGCGGGCGGGATCGCCGCCGCACTGGCCTCCGGGCTGCTTCCGGGGGTGGCCGGGGCGGCAACGACCGGCGCAGCGGCGGCACCTCCCCCGGGACCGCCCGATCCCGTCGCCGCCACCTACCTGCGGGTCCTCCTCCGCCACACCCGCTGGGCCGAGCAGCAGTTCGACCCGGTCGCCGGGATCTACCCGGCCCGGGACTTCACCTTCGCCGTGGTCCTCGGCAACGCCCTCCTCCTCACCCGCGACGGCTACGACGCCGCCGTGGCCGGGATCGAAAAGGACCTGCTCCGGGAGCACACCCTCGCCACCATCCGGCACTTCGCCGCGTCGAACCTGCTGACCGGCGGCGCCGAGTGGGGGCGGAAGCTGTTCTTCGACACCACTTTCCAGTCGTACTTCCTGCTCGCCTCCCGTCTCTTGTGGACAGAGCTGGACACCACGACCCGAGCGAACGTCGAACGCATCACCACCGAGCAGGCCGCCTACACGACCGCCCTCGGCACCCGCGACGACCCCACCTCGGGCGACTGGACGCCGAACGGCCTGAAAGGCGGCTACGTCGGGGACACGAAACTCGAGGAGATGGGCGTTTACGCCCAGTCGCTCGCCCCCGCCCTCGCCTGGGCGCCGAACGATCCCCGCGCGAAAGCCTGGCGTGACGCCTTCGGCACGTGGAGCCGCAACGAAGGCGGGCTGCCCGCCGCCGACCTGGCCAACCCCCGGCTCGTCGACGGCGTTCCGGTCAGCGCCAACACCGCCACCAACCTCTACGACACCTTCCTCGTCGAGAACCACGGCTCGTTCGGCCCGCACTACCAGGAAGAGCTCTGGCGCACGTCCGGCCGCAACTCGATGCACTTCCTCGCCGCCGGCGCCCCGCTGCCCGAAGTGCTCACCGCGCAGCCGAACGGCGAGCTGCTCTGGCGCACCATGCTGCTGATGACCAGCGACGCCGGTGAGCCGCTGATGCCGATGGTCGCCGACCGCGAGCACCTCTACGGCCGGGACGTCATCCCGCTGGCCTTCCGCGCCCAGGTGCTCGGCGACCGGTACGCCGCCCGCGCCGAAGCCGACCTCGCCGCGCGGCTCGAGCCGTACCAGGCCTACGCGCCCGTCGACCGGATCACGAAGTTCTCCGGTGAGCCGAAGTACGAGCCGGAGGCCCGCGCCGAAGTCGCCATCAGCTACCTGCTGCACGAGTGGCGCGCGAAGCACGGCGGCCCGGTGACCCCCGCGACCGGCGCCGAGTTCGACAGCCACGCCGCCGGGGTCGCCGACTTCGGCGCCGGGCCGGGCCTGCTCGCCCACTGCTCCCCCGCCGCCTGGGCCGCGACGGTGAGCAAGGCCGGGTTCGTGAAGTTCGCCTGGCAGCCGCACCACGACGACTGGCTCTTCGTGCTCGGCGGCGCGAACCCGATGCTGCTGCCCGCCACGAACGCCGTGGTGAAGGACCGCCGCACCACCACCTACCGGAAGGTGCGCGACGGTTTCGACGCCACGTTCGGCGTCCTGCGCTTCGACTCCGGGTACGCCGCGCTCGCCACCCTCCCGACCGGCGCCGCGGTGTACGCCAGCACCGGCGTCGCCGAGAGCGAAGGTGTCCTCAACGTCTACAACCTCGTCATGCCGGGGGTTCCGGGGCTCGACGGCGACCGCGCCTACACCGCCGCCGAAGGCACGGTGACGGTCAAGGCGCCGGCCGGGCCGACCGGCGCCCGGACCGACGACCTCACCTTCACCCCGGTCACCGCGCGGCACGTGCGCATGCTCGGTGTCCAGCCGGACCCGCAGTACGGCTATTCGCTCTGGGCGTTCGAGGTCCGCGACGGCGACGGCCCGGACCTCGCGCGAACCGGGACGGCGACGGCGTCAAGCGCGACCGCCGGTAAGGAAGCCAAGTACGCCGTCGACGGCGACCCGGCCACCCGCTGGGCAGTGTCCACATCGGACCGGCCACGGGCGGACAGCTGGCTCGCGGTCGATCTCGGCGCGCCGCGGCCGATCGACCGCGTGAAGCTGAGCTGGGAGGCCGCCGCCGGGCGGAAGTACCGGATCGAGACCTCGCCCGACGGCGTCACCTGGACGACTGCGGTGACCTACCCAGTGCCCGCGCTGCGCAGCACGAAGGGCTGGCTGGACGTCGACGGGCGGGCCGGGATCGTCGTCGAGAGCACGAACCCCGTCACGGTCACCGGTGACCGCGTCACGCTCTCGGACGGCCCGGCCGCGCCCCTGCTGGCCGAGCTGTACCCGGACTCCGCGAACCTCGCGAAGCTGGCCGGACGCACTCGCGCCACGACCTCGGCGCCGGCCGTCCGCGTGACCGTCACCGACGGCTTTCTGGTGCTGGTCAACCTTTCCGGCGTCCCGGTCAGCGGGACGGCGTCGCTGCCGCAGGACCGCGCCGCGCTCGAGCTGTACCGCGGCGAGCAGGTCACCACGGCGACCGGCACCGAGTACACCGTCGGCCTGGCCGCCGCGGAAGGCCGGATCGAACCGGCGCGGTTCACCGTCCGGGGCGCGCCGCCGGGACTCGAGGCCGTCGTGCGGGACGCGAGCCGTGTCGACCTGACGGCGCCGCCCGGGTTCCTCCCCGCCTTCGTCACGGTGACCCCGGACGGCGGCCGCCCGCGGCTCGTGGTGCTCCCGCCACGCCGGAGCGTGCCCGTCGTGTTCGGGGAACTACGGCCGTATCCGCTGGCCGACGCCGCGCTCGGCCGGACCACCTTCCCCGCCGAACCCCTGCCGCCGGGGATGTCGAGCCCGTCGGCGGCCGTCGACGACAACCCGGCGACCGCGTGGCGGCCCGGCCCGGGCGGGCGGATGGTCGTCGATCTCGGGGCGGTGACGGCGGTTTCCGCGGTGGACCTGGCCTGGACACCCGGACGCCGTCCGCGGGCGAGCGTCGAGACCAGCCTCGACGGGGTCACGTACAAGACGGCGCAGACCGGGCCGGCGCGGTATGTCGCCGTCCGCACGGACTGGCGGACCGGCGACGCGAGCCTCACGCGGTTGTCCGTGCGGACTTGATCGATCTCGCACCCCTCGCGCCGGGCCCGGGGGCGAGTACCTTGGCACCACAGGTCACCCCTGCCCGGGAGGTCGGATGCGCGTCACGATCGCCGAGGTCGCCCGCCGCGCGCGGGTGAGCAAGACGACCGTGTCGAGAGTGCTCAACAACAAGGCCGACGTGGACGCGGCGACCGCGATCCGGGTGCGCGAGGTGATCGCCGCGACCGGGTACATCCCCAGCGCCGGCGCGGTCGGGCTGGCCCGGGGTGTCACCCGCACGGTCGGGATGCTGGTGCCGGGGCTGACCTGGCCGTGGATGGGCGAAGTGCTGCAGGGGGTCGCCGACGTCGTGGAGTCGAAGGGCTACGGCCTGCTGCTCTCGACCGCCAACCGCGGCGCCGACTCCCTCGAAGAGTTCTCCCGGCAGGTGTCGGCCAAGGCGTTCGACGGGCTGCTGCTCGTCGAACCGCCGGACGCGGTGCGGCACCTGCGGATCCTGCACGACTCGGGGCTGCCGGTGGTGGTGATCGACGACCGCGGCCGGCGTCCCGCGTTCCCGTCGGTGGGCACGGACAACCGCCAGGGCGGCGCGGCCGCGGCCCGCCACCTCGTCGAGGGCGGCCGCACCCGGCTCGCCACCGTGACCGGCCCGCACGACTTCGGCTGCACGGCCGACCGGCTCAACGGCTTCAACGGCGTCGTCCGCGACGCCGGGTTGACCCTCGATCCGCGGCTGATCATCGAAGGCGACTTCACCAGCGAAAGCGGTGAAGCGGCGATCCTCCAGCTGCTGGACACGGGCCCGGAGTTCGACGGCGTCTTCGCGCACAACGACCTCACCGCGGCGGGCGTGCTGTCCGGGCTGCGCAAGGCCGGGCGCGCGGTGCCCGGTGACGTCGCCGTGGTCGGCTTCGACGACATCCCGCTCGCCGCGCACACCCAGCCGCCGCTGACCACGATCCGCCAGCCGCTGCGCGAAATGGGCGAGACGGCGGCCCGGCAGCTGCTCGAGCAGCTGGCCGGGGCGCCGCCTCCGGACGAGCCCCTGATCGTCCCGACGACCCTGGTCGTGCGGGAGTCGACTCAGGAAACGGTCAGCGCCGCCGACAGGGGGACGTTGCGCGAGGAGTCGCCGACGTAGACGCGGTACTGGCCCGCGTTCGTCGTCCACGATCCCGTCCAGTGCGCGAGGTCCCGCGGGGTGACCGGGAACGACACCTGCTGGCTCTGCCCGGGGTTGAGCTGCACCTTCTTGAACCCCTTCAGTTGTTTCGGTGGCTCACCGTTGCCGGACGGCTGCCCCAGGTAGAGCTGGACGACGTCGGCGCCCGCCCGGCTGCCGGTGTTGGTCACCGTCGCCGTCACGGTCGCTGTGCCGTTCGTGCCCTGCGGCGTGACGACCAGGTTCGAGAACCCGAACGTCGTGTACGAAAGGCCGAACCCGAACGGGAACAGCGGCTCGATGTTCCGGCTGTCGTACCAGCGGTATCCGACGTTGAGGCCTTCGGAATACTCGATCCGGTCGTTGGCGCCCGGGAACTGCTGGACGTTCGCCGTCGGCAGGTCGGCGATCTGCTTCGGGAAGCTGACCGGCAGCTTGCCCGACGGGTTGACGTCGCCGTAGAGCAGCGACGCGATCGCGTTGCCGTTCTCCTGACCCGGGTACCAGCCCTCGATGACCGCCGCGGCCTTCGACAGCCACGGCATCGTCACCGCCGACCCCGTGTTCAGCACGACGATCGTGCGCGGGTTCGCGGAGGCGACCGCGTCGATCAGTTCGTTCTGCTGGTTCTGCAGGTCGATCGTGTCGAGGTCCTGGGTTTCGGACTCGCCGTAGCTGGCGAACACGACCGCGACGTCGGCCGCCCGGGCTGCCGCCACCGCACCCGGGATGTTCGGCGTCTGCACGTGCTCACCCGCGCCGTCCACATAGGACACCGTGACACCGGCCCCGGCGCGGGCCTTGATGCCGTTGATCGGGTTCACCGACGCCGGCGACGGGTTGACCTTGGCACTGCCGCCGCCGATGTTCTGCGGGTCGATCCCGTCGCCGCCGGAGAGCGCGATCGACTTCGTCGAAGCGGTCAGCGGCAGGACGCCGTTGTTCTTCAGCAGCACCGACCCGGCCGCTGCGACGTCCCGGGCGGTCGTCACGTTCGCGGCGTTGGTCACGACCGATTGCGGAGTGCCCCGCCGGGCCCGGTCGAACACGCCGAACTTGAACATCTGGGTCAACACGCGCCGGACCATGTCGTCGACTCGCGCCTGCGTTACTTCGCCGCGCGAGACGGCGTCGATCAGGCCCTGGCCGAAGAACGCCCCGCCGGGCATCTCCATGTCCATCCCGCCGTTGGCCAGCTGACGCGCACCGCCGGTCGCCGAGCCCCAGTCGGAGCCGACAAACCCGCCCCAGTTCTCGTCCTGCTTGAACGCGGTCGTTAGCACCCCGCTGCTCTGGCACGCCGGGACGCCGTTGATCTGGTTGTAGGCGCACATCATCGACGCGACCTGGCCCTGGCTCGCGACCTGCTGGAACGCCGGCAGGTACAGCTCGTGCAGCGTCCGGTCGTCGATGATGACGTTGTCCGACGGCGTCCCGCGCGACGCCCCGGCCTCGACGTTGTAGGCCGCCGCGTGCTTGGCTTGCGCCATCACGCCCTGGCTCTGGATGCCCTGGATCGTCGCGGTCCCGGCCGCCCCGGCGAGGTACGGGTCCTCGGCGTAGGTCTCGAAGTTGCGGCCCCACCGCGGGTCCCGGACCAGGTTGATCGTCGGGCCGAGGGCGATGTCGACACCCTTCCCGGCGAACTCGGCACCCATCGCGCTGCCGTAGCGGTTCATCAGGCCGGTGTCCCAGGTCGCGGCGGCCGTCACCGGCGCCGGGAACTGCGTGACACCGTCGAGGCCGTCGCCGACCCCGGCCGGGCCGTCCTGCAGCCCGAGCGCCGGGATGCACAGCTCCGGCACCGCGTCGGTGTTGCCGATGTACGGCCCGGTCGCGCCGTTGCCGTGCAGCACCTTCACCTTCTGCTGGGCGGTCATCACCGCCATGAGCTGGTTGACGCGGTCGGCGACCGGCGCCGTCGAACCGACCCACGGGCAGCCACCGGGGTTGGTCGGCGTGGTCGTCGGCGGTGCGCTGTCGCTCGTGTGCACCGCGAACTCCCACAGCGAGTCACCCCACTGCGTGGCCCGCGCGGTCGCGTTCAGCCGGACGTACCGCGCCGTGCCGGACACCGCCGGGTGCTCGGTGCCACCCGCGCCGGACACCGTCGCCGCCGTCGTCCACGACGAGCCGTTGGTGGACAGCTGGATCGTGTACGCGCTCGCGTACGCCGCCTCCCACGTCAAGTCGACCCCGCAGACCGGGCGTGAGCTGCCGAGGTCGACCTGGATCCACTGCGGGTCCGCGGCCAGGCTGGACCAGCGGGTTCCGCCGTCACCGTCGAACGCCGCCGAAGCCGGGAAGGCATCCGACTGCACACTGGACGCCGTCGCCGGTTGCCGGAGCGCGGCGTTCGCGCTGCCGCAGGCCTGGGCCGAGCCGTCGCCGAACACCTGGAACTCCCACAGCGACACGCCCCACTGGGTCGCGCGCTGGGTCGTCGTCAGGCGGACGAACCGGCCGGAGCCGGACACCGGCAGCGTCTGCGTGCCGCCGGTGCCCGTCGTCGTCGAGTACACAGTGGACCACTGGTTGCCGTCGGCGGACGCCTGGACGGTGAACGCCTTCGCGTAGGCGGCCTCCCACTGCAGGACGACCTGCTTCAGCGTGTGTGACGCGCCGAGGTCGACCTGCAGCGTCTGCGGGTCCGCGGCCAGGCTCGACCAGCGGGTGCCCGGGTCGCCGTCGACCGCGGCCGAAGCCGGGAAGGCGGCGTTCTCGGTGGAGGACGCGGTCACCGCGTGCCCCTGCGAGAGCAGGGACGGCGCGGCTTGCGCGGTGAACAGGGGCGCGGTGAGGAGCCCGGCGGCCACCACCGCGCCCGTGACGAGCGCGAGCCGCCGCCTCACTGGTAGACCCGCACGTAGTCGATCACCATGTCCTGCGGGAGCACGGTCCCGGCTCCCGGCGGACCCGGGAAGTCCCCGCCGATCGCGTTGTTGAGGATCAGGAAGAACGGGTGGTCGTAGACCCACGGCCCGCGCGTGCTCTCGACGGTGGCGCGGTTGATCGTCTCGAACGCGTTCCCGTCGACGTAGAACGTCATGTGGTTCGCGTCCCAGTCGAGACCGAACTTGTGGAAGCCCGCCGCGACGTCCTGGCCGAGGTCCAGCGGCGCGCCGATGCCGCCGGCGCCGTTGTACGCGGGCGCGTGGATGGTCGAGTAGGCCAGGTTCGGCGATTTCCCGACGTGCTCCATGATGTCGATCTCACCGCAGTTGGGCCACGGCGTGCCGCTGAAGAAGTTGGCGCCCAGCAGCCAGAACGCGGGCCAGAGCCCCTGCGTGCCGGACACCTTGATGTTGGCCTCGACGTGGCCGTAGGTGAAGCTGAACTTGCCCGCGGTGTTGATCCGGCCCGAGGTGTACTGGCAGGTGCCGCTGCCGCTGATCGGGTCGACCGGGCAGGCACTCCCCGGCGTCGCCTCGCGGCGGAGCTGGATGACGAGGTTGCCGCGGCCGTCCTGCTTCGCGTTGTTGTTGTTCGTGTAGTACTCGAGCTCGTTGTTCACGCCGGGGCCGGTCTCGGCGGTCCACTTGCTGGCGTCCGGGCCCGCGCCCGACGCGCCGTTGAACTCGTCGCTCCAGACCAGCGTGCCCGGGAAGTGCGGGGCCGGCGGCGCGGGCGGCGGGGTGGTCGGGTTGCCGCCGGTGCCGTAGACGTCGAAGCCCCACAGCGAGTAGCCGTAGCCGTTCGAGCGCGCGGTGCCGTACATCCGGACGTACCGGCCGGTGCCGTTGACGGTCAAGGTCTCCTTGAAGCCCTTGCCGGTGGTCGTCGAATAGATCGACGTCCAGTTCGCGTTGTCGTTCGACACCTGGATCTGGTACGCGACGGCGTAGGCCGGGTCCCACTGCAGGACCACCTGGTGCACGGCCGCGGTCGCGCCGAGGTCGACGGTGATCCAGCCCGGGTCGACCCAGCCGGTGGTGGCGCTGGTCGCCCAGCGCGTGGCCGGGTCGTGGTCGAACGCCTTCGCCGGGAGGCAGCCGGGGCAGTTGCCGTCGTCCTGGTAGGAGGACGCCTGACCGGACTTGCCGTACGAGAGCAGGACGTCGCCGGGCTGCGTGGTGCCGCCCCCGCCGTAGACCTGGAACTCCCACAGCGAGTAGCCGTACTGCGTGGCGCGCTGGGTGCCGGTGAGCCGGACGTACCGGCCGGTGCCGGTGACGTTCAGCGTCTGGTTGCCGCCGGTCGCGGTGGTGGTCGAGTAGAGGGTGCTCCAGGTGGCGCCGTCGGCAGACGCCTGGAGTGTGAAGGCCTTGGCGTAGGCGGCTTCCCAGTTCAGCACGACCTGGGACAGCTGCTGGCTGGAGCCGAGGTCGACCTGCAGCCACTGCGGGTCGCTGAAGGCACTCGACCAGCGGGTGCCCCCGTCGCCGTCCACGGCGGCGGACGCCGGGAACGCGGCGGATTCGGACGAAGACACCGTCACCGGACGGCCTTGGGAGAGCAGGACGGGAGCGGCCTGGGCGACCGGTGCGGTGAACAGGGCGGCCAGGGTCAGGACGAGGACGGCGAGAACCGGGGTTCTCGGCATGCGGCGTTGCATGGGCACCTCCACGGCGAACCGGCGCCGGGGCGGCCTTGCCCCGGCGCGGATCGGCTCACGTGGTCCTCGGCGCGGGTGTGGGGCCCGCCCTTCGGAACGCTCTTAGTTCAAGATATAAATAAAGAGCCGTAAAATGTCAACGGCGCTGCGCCGGACGGTCACGGACCACGCCCGCCACTGGTCCGGGAGAACGAATCCCCGCCGGAACCTTGACTACGCCGACATGCGCGCTGTTAACTGCGAACCGCTGGTCGGAACCGGTTCCGTGACCGCCATCCGGATCGTTCCGCCACGACACGCATCTCTTTCGGGCTGACCGGTTCGCGCCGTCGCACCCACCTCGGCACCGCTCTTCCGGCTCACGGCGTCGGGCGAGTGACGAGGCGTGAACCCTTCGCACCACCCGACACCGGCGCGAGCTGTGGGGCTCGCCCGGTCCGCCGCCGCCCGGCACCCGCCGGGCGGCTCTCCTCGCGTTCCCCCTCGCTACAGCAGGCAGGCAGATGAGATCAACGACGTTCTCCCCGGCACACCGCCTCCTCGTCCTCACCACCACCCTCGTCACCGCACTCACCACGGCGGTGGTCGTCGGCTCCGCGCCGGCGCAGGCCGCCGCGTGCGGGAGCACCAACCTCGCGCAGGGCCGCACCGCGACCGCGTCCTCGACCGAGAACGGCGGGACACCCGCGTCCGCCGCGGTCGACGGCAACACCGGCACCCGCTGGTCCAGCGCGTTCAGCGACCCGCAGTGGCTCCAGGTCGACCTCGGCTCCGCGCAGCAGCTCTGCGACGTGGCGCTCACCTGGGAGGCCGCGTACGCGAAAGCGTTCTCCGTGCAGCTGTCCTCGGACGCGACCACCTGGACGACCGCGTACTCGACCACCACCGGCGCCGGCGGCACGCAGACCGTCGCCCTCTCCGGCACCGCCCGCTACCTCCGGATCAACGGCACCCAGCGGGCCACCGGCTACGGCTACTCGTTGTGGGAAGTCGCGGTGCACGGCACCGGCGGCGGGACGACCATCCCGCCGACCGACCCGCGCAACCCGGACCTCGGGCCGAACGTGTCGGTGTTCGACCCGTCGACCCCGGCGTCGACCATCCAGAACCGGCTGACGCAGATCGCGAACCAGCAGCACACGAACCAGTTCGGCAACGAGCGTTACGCCGTGCTGTTCAAGCCCGGGAACTACAACGCCGACGTCAACCTCGGCTTCTACGAGCAGGTGGCGGGCCTCGGCCTCTCCCCCGACGACGTCAACCTCAACGGGCACGTCCGCGTCGAGGCGGACTGGCTGCAGCAGGGTGACAACCCGGCCAACAAGGGCAACGCGACGCAGAACTTCTGGCGCTCCGCGGAAAACCTCTCGGTGACGCTGCCGGCCGGCCAGGTCGAACGCTGGGCCGTCGCGCAGGCCGCGCCCTACCGCCGGATGCACCTCAAGGGCAGCCAGATCCAGCTGTGGAATGGCGGGGACGGCTGGGCCAGTGGCGGCCTGATCGCCGACAGCAAGATCGACGGGGTCGCCGTTTCCGGTTCGCAGCAGCAGTTCCTGACCCGCAACAGCGAGCTCGGCGGCTGGCAGGGCGGCGTGTGGAACATGGTGTTCGTCGGCTCGACCGGCACCCCGCCGGCGTCGTTCCCGAACCCGCCGGAGACCGTCGTCGGGCAGACGCCGGTGATCCGCGAGAAGCCGTTCCTCTACGTCGACGGCTCGGGCAGCTACAACGTGTTCGTCCCGGCACTGCGGCAGAACTCGTCCGGCACGAGCTGGGGCCACGGCGCCCCGGCGGGCCAGTCGATCTCGCTGAGCGAGTTCTACGTCGCGCACCCGTCGGACTCGGCGGCGACGATCAACGCGGCGCTGGCGGCGGGCAAGAACCTGCTCGTCACGCCGGGTGTGTACCACCTCGAACAGGCGCTGAACGTCACGCGCCCGGACACCGTGGTGCTCGGCCTCGGTCTCGCGACACTGCAGCCGACCAACGGGAACGCGGCCATCACGACGTCCGATGTGGACGGAGTGAAGATCGCGGGGCTGCTGATCGACGCGGGCGCGGTGAACTCGCCGGTGCTGGTGCAGGTCGGCCAGCCGGGCTCGGCCGCGAACCACGCGGGCGACCCGACGTCGCTGCACGACGTGTTCTTCCGGATCGGCGGCGCGGCCGTCGGGAAGGCCACGCAGACGCTGGTGGTCAACTCGAACAACGTCATCGGCGACCACATGTGGCTCTGGCGCGGCGACCACTCGAACGGCGTCGGCTGGAACGTCAACACCGCGGCGAACGGCCTGGTGGTCAACGGCGCGAACGTGACGATGTACGGCCTGTTCGTCGAGCACTACCAGCAGTACGAGGTGCTCTGGAACGGCAACGGCGGCCGGACGTACTTCTTCCAGAACGAGATGCCGTACGACCCGCCGGACCAGGGGTCCTGGTCCAGCGGCGGCGGCCGGCAGGGCTGGGCGGCGTACAAGGTGGCCGACTCGGTGACCAGCCACGAAGGGTGGGGGTTGGGCAGCTACTGCTTCTTCAACACCAACCCGTCCATTGTGGCCAGTCACTCCTTCGAGGTGCCGAACAACGGCGGGGTGCGGTTCCACAACCTCGTTTCGGTGTCACTCGGCGGCGTCGGCACGATCGCGCACGTCATCAACGACTCGGGTGACGCCGCGAACACCGGGCACCAGGTGAGCCCGCTGGTCAGCTACCCGTAACACCGCGGCGACGTACGCGTCCGGGCGGACCAGCCAGGCTTCGCCCGGACGCGCACCGAGCACCCCGCCCACCGGAATCTCGACCGACCGTGTTCCCTCGGCAGTCACCCCCGGAGTCGTGAGCAGCAGAAACCCCTGCCGGGCGAGGTCGCGCACCCGTCCACCCGGGACGGTCACGTCCGGCAGCAGCACCCCCGGCCCCGGCGGCGGCAACGCCCCGCGCGGCGGCCGTCCGGCGAACGGCCGAGACGGGTCCGGTGTGGTCAGGGGGGAATCGCTGTACCAGAACGGTTCGGCGAGCCGTCCCGAGTCGACCTCGGCGTGCACACCGCCGGCCAGCGCCCGGTCGCGGCGTTCGCGCCGTTCTTCGTCCTGGGGCACCAGGAAGTCCATCGTCGCCGTGGTCACCTCGGCGTTCTCCACCGCGGCCGCGTGCCGCTCGGTGTGGTAGCTCTCCAGCAGCTCTTCCCCCGCCAGCCCGCGCAGCACCCAGGCCAGCTTCCACGCCGCGTTCTCCGCGTCGGCCACGCCCGAGTTGAGCCCCCGGGCCCCGAACGGCGCGACCAGGTGGGCGCAGTCCCCCGCCAGCAGGACCCGCCCGGCGCGCATCCGCTCGACCAGGCGTGTGTGGAACCGGTACACCGAGCGCCAGACGACCTCGTACGGCCGGTCGCCGAGGATCGCCCGGATCCGCCGGTCCAGCGCCCCGCCGGTCTCCTCGGCGGGGAGGTCGTAGTCCGCCGGGACCTGCCAGTCGATGCGGAACTGCGAGCCGGGGCACGGGTGGATCAGCACCTGGCGGCCGGGGTTCCACGGCGGGTCGAAGTAGAACCGGCGCTCGGCCGCCCAGCCCGGGAGGTCGGCGCGGATGTCGCAGATCAGGAACAGGTCCCGGAAGGACACTCCTTCGAGGTGCAGCCCGAGGGCCTTCCGCACGACGTCACCCCGGGCGCCGGTGGCGGCGATCGCGTAGTCGGCCTCGATCCGGCGCGGCCCGTCCTTCGTCGCGCACTCGACCACGACGTTCCCCGGCTGGGTCAGCCCGGTGACGCGGTGGCCGCGGCGGACGTCGATCAGCGGCTGGGCGGCGATCAGCTCGTCCAAGACCTCCTCGACCCGGGCCTGCGAGAGGTTCACGAACGGCGGCAGGGCCGAGCCGCCGTCCGGCAGGTCCAGCGAGAACAGCTCCCGGTCGCGGTGGAAGGTCCGCGCGGTCGTCCAGGTGAGACCCTCCTCGGCGAGGCAGCCCGCGCCGAGCGACGCCCAGACGTCCAAAGTGTCCCGTTGCTGGCAGATGGCCTTGGACCCCACGGGGTCGCGCACCTCGTGCTCGTCGACGAGCACCACCGGCACGCCCCAGCGCGCGAGCAGCAGCGCGGCCGTCTGGCCGACCGGGCCGCTGCCGAGGACGGCGACCGTCATCCTTGGAGCTGGTCCCAGACTTCGCGGTCGCGCTCGGCGGTCCAGATCACCGGACGCTCCACTCCCGACAGCTCGTCCCACAGCCGGGAGACGTCGAAGGGCAGGCAGTGCTCGAAGATCGGCCACTGCCCGTACTGGTCCACCAGCGCCGCGTGGGTGCGTTCGAAGGCGTCCTTGAGCGTGCCGCCGGCGTCGCGGACCGCGCCGACCTCACGGATCATCGTGGTCAGGAAGTGCCGGGTCTGGGTGATCGCGGCGTCGACGGCTTCCTGGCCGCGGCTCACACCCCCGCGGCCGCCGATGAGCACCTCGGCGCCGAACGCCGCGACGGTGTCCAAAGTGGACGACGACCACTCGCGGTGGAACGCGTCGCCGGTGTACAGCGCGGCTTCGGCCTCGACGAGGTCACCGGCGTAGAGGATCTTCTGCCGGGGCAGCCAGGCCACGAGGTCGCCTTCGGTGTGGCCGCGTCCGCAGTACTGCAGCACGAGGTCGCCGCGATCGCCGCCGAGGTCGATGGTCAGCCGGTCGGAGAAGGTGAGCGTCGGCCAGGTCAGGCCCGGCACCGACTCGGCGGCCTTCGCCAGCCGCGGCATCCGGCCGAACTCGCTCGCCCAGTCCTCCTTGCCGCGCTCGGCGACCAGGGCGCGGGTGTTCTCGTGGGCGACGATGACCTCGGCGTCGAACGCCGAAGCGCCGAGCACGCGCACCGCGTGGTAGTGGCTCAACACCAGGTAGCGCACGGGTTTGTCGGTGTGCTCACGCAGTTTCGCCAGCCACTCGCGCGCGGCGACCGGCGTCGCGAGTGCCTCGAAGCAGACGAGGAAGTCCTCACCCTCGATCGCGCCGATGTTCGGATCACCTTCCGCGGTCAGCGCGTACACGCCGTCGGCGAGCACCTCGAGGGTCTGCGCCTTCTCCGCGAGGTCGGCCGAAGAGGCGAAGGCTTTCTTCGTCATGACGAGCACTCCTTGATCGTCAAAGGTTTGACTATCTGCTCGACAGGCTAGCCCGCCGGACGGCCGCGCGGAACCCCTCGTCCCCTAACCTGAGCCCATGACCGACCGACCGGCCGACCTCGACTACCTCTCGTTCGTCGACTACGCGATCGGGAAGACGCAGGCCGAGCTGCCCACGACCGACCCGGTGGCGATGCGCCTCGGCCTGACGCTGCACCGGCTGACCGGCGCGCTGGTCTACGACTGGGAGTCGACGGTGCACCGCCCGCGCGGCCTGAGCTGGGGCGGGTTCCGGGTGCTGTTCGTGCTCTGGCTGGCGGGCCCGCTCGAGTCCCGCCACGCGGCGCGGCTGGCCGGCATGAGCCGCGCGGCGGTGTCGGCGCTGGTCAAGACCCTGGAGCGCGATGGCATGGTGACCCGCACCCAGGTGCCGACCGACCGCCGGGCGGTCGAGCTGGCGCTGACGGAATCGGGCCACACGGCGGTGACCGACGCGTACCAGGCCCACAACGAGCGCGAGCAGGCCTGGGCGGCGTCGCTCACGCCGTCGGAGCAGGCGGTCCTGATCGGACTGCTGGAGAAACTGACCACGGGCCCGGCGGCCGCGGCGGCCCAGCGCCTGGCTTAGCTGGCCAGCCCGGGCAGGGTGTGCCCGGTCTGCTCGGCCTTCGCCCGGAGGTAACGGACGTTGTTCTCGGTGGCGAAAACCCCGGTCGCCACCTGACCACGCACCAGGATCCCGGCGGCCTTGAGCTGCGCGGCCTTGTCGGGGTTGTTGGACAGCAGGTCGATTTCCCGCACACCGAGAGCGTCGAGCATCTGCGCGGCAACGGTGTAGTCGCGGGCGTCTTCGGGCAGCCCGAGCGCGGCGTTCGCGGCGTAGGTGTCGAGCCCGCCGTCCTGGAGCGCGTAGGCGTCGAGCTTGTTGTAGAGCCCGATCCCCCGGCCTTCCTGCCGCAGGTAGAGCAGGTAACCCCCGACCTCGGAGATCTTCTCGACGGCCTCCGCCAGCTGCGGCCCGCAGTCGCACCGCGCGGACCCGAAGACGTCCCCGGTCAGGCACTCGGAGTGCGGCCGCACGAGCGGCACGTCCCCGGGTGTCCCGAGAACGAAGGCGAGGTGCTCACCATCGTCGGCGAGCCCCCGGAAGGTGACGGCCTCGGCGTCGACCGCGAGGCCGCCGTCGAACCGGAGCGGGATCCGCACCCGCGTCCGCACCTCAGCCACCATGCCCTCACCCCTGGTCTCGCCCACAAGATCGACCCTACCGGAAGTTGAGCGTCGAACTTTCGGGTCGGGTCGCACGTCACTGGGGCCAACACGGGGTGGCCGGTGGATCTTCCCGGGCTCGCGCGGCGGTACTGACGGTGCCGGCTCGGACACAGCGGATGCGGCGCACCTCGGCGATTCGATCGGGAAGCGGAGTCCGTCCATCCGGGATCGGTCGCCGAGCGCAGGCCTCCTGCACCTGCACCGAAAATCAGTTCGGCGCGGGTCGTATCCTTCGGCCATGATCCCCGGTGCCACCGCCGCTTCGTTCCTGCTGGTCGTAGTCCTCGGCGCGATGTCCCCCGGACCCGACTTCGTCGTCGTGACCCGGACCTCCCTCACCGGCGGCCGCCGGGCCGGGATCGCCGCCGGGGTCGGGATCGCGCTCGGCGTTTTCGCCTGGGTCGTCGCCATCGCGCTCGGTGTTGCCGCCGTGCTCACCGCTTCGGCCGTCGCCTTCAGCATCGTGAAGCTGATCGGGGCCGGCTACCTCGTGTACCTGGGTGTCAAAGCCTGGCTCGCCGTGCGCCGCGGGGAGTACCGGGACCTGCGAAGCGACAAACCGACCACCCCGCTCCACGCCGTCGCCGCCTTTCGGCAGGGGCTCTTCACCAACCTGCTCAACCCCAAGGTCGCCGTCTACTTCCTCGCGCTGCTCCCCCAGTTCCTGCCCGCCGACGGCTCCACTCTGCAGACGCTCGAGCTCGCCGTCATCGCCACCGCCGGCACCGTGCTCTGGTTCGCCACCCTCGCCCTCGTCGTCGGAGCCCTCAAGCGGTTCTTCGCCGACGGGCGCGTCCGGCGGGGGCTCGACGCCGTGCTCGGCAGTGTGCTCGTCGCGCTCGGGGTCAAAGTCGCCGCCGAAACGGCGTGAGGGCCCGCCGGAGCGGGCCCTCACGCACCGTCAGCCCAGCTTTTCCGCCGCCAGGCGGGTGCCTTCGACGCGTGCCTTGATCTTCGCGAACGCGATGTCGCGTGAGGTCGACGTGTCGTCGGCGAACGGGGAGAATCCGCAGTCGTCGCAGGTGCCCAGGCGCTCGGCTGGGAGGAACTTCGCCGCCGTGAGCACGCGGTCGCGGACCTCCTCCGGGGTTTCCACCCGCGGGTCGATCGGGTCGATGACGCCGACGAACACCCGCTGGTCCGCCTTCAGGTTGTCCGCGATGACCCGCAGCGCGCGCTCCGGCTCGGCCTCGCTGGCCAGCTGGACGAAGAAGCGCCCGGCCTTGAGGTCGAACAGCGTCGGGAGCAGGTCCGCGTAGTCGACGTCGAGGCTGTGCACGGAGTCCTGGTCGCCACCCGGGCAGGTGTGGACGCCGATCTTCGCGCGCTCCTCCGCCGTGAAGCGGTCGAGCACCGCGTTGTTGAGGTCGACGAACTGCCGCAGCAGCCCGCCCGACGGGTCCAGCTTCAGCGAGAGCCGGCCCTCGGTGAAGTCGATCTGCACGCTGTCCGCGCCGGCGTCGAGGCTGCGCCGGATGTCCGCCTCGGCCTCGTTCACGAGGTCGGCGACGAACTGCTCCTGGGTGTAGCCGTCGATGCCGTCGGCCGGGTAGATCAGCGAGACCGCCGACGCGGCGATCACGGCCTGCTTGACCGGCTTGCCGGTGAGCGCTTTCGCGCGGGTCAGGTACTCGTCCGCGTGGGTGGCGTAGCGGAACGGGCCCGCGGTCAGCCGCGGCAGTTGCCGGGTGTGGCCGTCGGCGAACGGGATCACGACGCCGTCGGGCGCCAGCGCGGTCAGGCCGGCCAGCGGGTACGTCGCGAAGCTCGGCTTGCCCTGCTCGCCGTCGGTCAGCACCGGCGAGCCGGTCTCCTCGAGCCGGGTGATCGTGTCGGCCAGCGCGCGGCTTTCGAGGTCCGCGAGCGCGGCGGCGTCGATCCGCCCGGCGGCGAACTCGCCGAGGCCCGCGACGAGGTAGTCGGGACGCGGGATGCTGCCGATCGGCTCGGTGGGCAGGGTCATCAAGTCCTCCAGCTGCTCGAAGGTCCTGACCGGTCACCCCGGGCGCGAAGCAGGAGCCGGCCACCCGTCCCCAACGGCCGCCCCCACGGGACGTCCCTTCCGTCGTCCGGGCCTCGACCGGCCACGTTCAGGGGGCAACGTAACGTCCCCGGTACCGGTTACGGAGCGCAGATCACCCGTACGGCGCAGTAAAAAGCATGAAATGAGAAGGCATTCGGCGGTTCGTCCGCGCGACGATTGGGTATTCGCTCTGGCGATACGGCGGGTTCGGCGCCGAAGGAGTACTCCCCGATGCTCAGTCACCACGAACGCACCGAGCTCGAGAAGATCGAGCGCAGTCTCGAGCTCAGCGACCCCGACCTGGCCACCGCCCTGCGCGAGGGCAAACGGCGCCGGAAGCCGCGCGCCCTCCGCACCGCCCTGCTGATCGCCCTCGACGTCACCGCCGTGGCGCTCCTCGTGGTCGGGCTGATCCTGCCCGACCCCGGGGTCACGCTCTGCGGGATCCTCGCCCTCACCGGCGCCGTCTGGACCCACGTGGCGCGCCACCGCGTCTGAGGCGAGACTGGGCCCGTGAAGTGGGTCCTGCACGTCGACCTCGACCAGTTCATCGCGGCGGTCGA
Organism: Amycolatopsis sp. NPDC104819; assembly: GCF_055583145.1. Taxonomy (NCBI): domain Bacteria; kingdom Bacillati; phylum Actinomycetota; class Actinomycetes; order Pseudonocardiales; family Pseudonocardiaceae; genus Amycolatopsis; species Amycolatopsis sp. NPDC104819. The sequence goes on from NZ_JBVJON010000005.1 coordinate 143,555, forward strand.
GATCGCCCGCCGCCCCGAGCTGCGCGGGAAACCCGTGGTCGTCGGGGGCGCCGGGGACCCCACCGAACGCGCCGTCGTCGCGACGGCGTCGTACGAGGCGCGCGCGTTCGGGATCCAGTCCGGCATGCCGCTGCGGATCGCGGCGAAACGCTGTCCCGACGCCGTTTTCCTGCCGAGCGACCCGCCCGCCTACCTCGAGGTGTCGGAGCGCGTGATGGCGGCGCTGCGGGAGTTCCCGGTGGTCGTCGAGGTGCTGGGCTGGGACGAGGCGTTCGTCGGCGCCGAGACCGACGACCCGGAGGCGCTCGCGGCCGCGCTCAAGGAGGCGGTGGCCGCCGAGACCGGCCTGTCCTGCGCGGTCGGCATCGGGGACAACAAGCTGCGGGCCAAGCTCGCCACCGGGTTCGGCAAGCCGGGCGGGATCTTCCGGCTGACGCGGGAGAACTGGTGGGACGTCATGGCCGAGCGCCCGACCGACGCGCTGTGGGGCATCGGCGGCAAGACGGCGAAGAAGCTTGCCGAGCTCGGCATCACGACGGTGCTCGACCTGGCCGGCGCGGAGGCGGCGGCGCTGGCCGCGCGGTTCGGCCCGAAGACCGGACCGTGGCTGCGGTTGCTCGGCGGTGGCATCAGCGACGCCGAGGTCAGCGCGACACCGTACGTGGCCCGCTCCCGCAGCCGCGAGACGACCTTCCAGCGCGACCTGACCGACCCGGCCGAGATGGCGGCGGAGGTGTCGGCGCTGGCGAAGCGCGTCACGCAGGACGTCCTCGAGGAGGGCCGCCCGGCGGCGCGGGTGGCGGTGAAGGTCCGGTTCGCGCCGTTCATGACGCACACACACAGCATCACCCTGCCCGAGCCGACGTCGGACGCCACCGAGATCGACCGGGCGGCGCGCGAGGTCCTGGGGATGTTCGAGCTGACGCGGGCGGTGCGGCTGCTGGGTGTCCGGGCCGAGTTCCCGCGCGAAGACTAGAGCTCGTCGGGGAGCGGCAGCGGCCGGTCCGGGTCCAGCTCCACCCCGCCCGCCCGCAGCGTGTGGTCGAGCATCGCCCAGATCGTGCCGGTCAGCTGGTCGGTCAGCTGCGCCAGGCTGAGCGCGCCCGGGTGATCGAGCCAGCGGGTCGTCGCCGACTCGACGTAGCCGACCAGGCCGAACGCGATCGTGTCCGCCGGCGCCGGGTCCAGGCCGAACGCCGCCAGGTAGCCGGTGAAGAGGCGGCTCAGGTGCCGCGCGATCGTGCCGCGGACGTCGGTCGCGGTCACCGGCGCGCCGGGCAGCGTGCGGGCCAGGTAGCGGTGCAGGTGGGCGTGCTCGGTCAGCCAGCGCAGGTGCGTCGAGATCACCGTGGAGATCATCCCGTTCGGCGACCCTTCGGGGTGCCAGAGCGGCCGGAGCTCGGCGGTGACCAGCTCGGCCGCGCGTTCGGCGATCGCGCGCTGGAGGTCGGCCGCGCCGTCGAAATGCCGGTACAGGCGGGTGCGGGCGACACCGGCGCGCTCGGCGATCTGCTCGGTCGAGACGTCCGGGCCGTGCTCGGCGATGGCCGCGAGCGCGGCGTCGACGAACTCCGCGCGCCGCCGTTCCTGCTGCCCGGCCCAGCGCGCCGCCCGTCCGTCGACCTTGGTCACGGCGGAAGCCTACTCACGGCGCGCCGGGCGGTGTACGCTGCCGAAGTAGCTAGTACATCGCGTACCCCCTACTTTCGGAGGCCGCCATGGGCGTCGAGGCCCAGGACCGGGACGTCACCGCGGCCCGCCTGCTGAAGAGTTCCGCGAAGAACTCCTACGACCCGTACGTCGACATCGACTGGGCCGCGCCGCTCGCCGAGGGCAAGGCGTACATGCCGCTCGAGCGCGTCTCCCTCTACGGCACCGACCTCTGGGCGAAGCTGACGCCCGAGCAGCGGATCGAGCTGTCCAAGCACGAGATCGCCAGCATCATGAGCGTCGGCCTGTGGTTCGAGATCGTGCTGATGCAGCTGCTCGCCCGGTACGTCTTCGACCTCGACGCGCGCACCGAGCACGCGCAGTACGCCATGACCGAGATCGGCGACGAGACCCGGCACTCGGTGATGTTCGCCCGCACCGCCGACCGGCTCGGCGTCCCGCGCTACGGCGTCCCGCAGGTCGTGCACCGCGCGGCGAAGGTGTTCGGCGCGACCGCCGCCGGGCCGTCGATGTTCGCCAGCGTGCTGGTCGCCGAGGAGACCACCGACCGGCTGCAGCGCTCGATGATGGACGACGACGGGATCCAGCCGCTGATCCGCTCGGTCAACCGCATCCACGTCGTCGAAGAGGCCCGGCACGTCCGGTTCGCGAAGGAAGAAGTGCTGCGGGAGACGCCGAAACTGTCGAAGGCGGCCCTGCAACGGCACCGGCTGCGGACCGCGCTCGTCGCCTACGGCGTCATCGACAGCATGGTCGACCCGCGGATCTACCGGAGCGTCGGAATCCCCGCGCGCGATGGCCGAGCGGCGGCGCTGGCGAACCCGCACTTCCACGAGACACGGCGCTGGATGGCCGCGAAGATCGTGCCGTTCCTGCGCGAGACGGGGCTGATCGGCGGCCGCTCCGAAGGCATCTGGCGGCGCGCGCACCTCGTTTGAGAGCCAACCGGAAAAATCCCGTCCCGCCGGCGGCCCGGGTCCGCCACGATTGCCGGGTGACCGAAGAAACCCCGCTCGGACCGGCGGTTCCCCGGCGCCGCCCGCTGCTCGCCCGCCCGGTCGCCACCGGCCTGATCGGGGTCCTCGCCGGCGCGTTCCTGGTCGGGGTGCCCTGGCTGGTGCTCGGCCTCTTCGGGGACGAGCCGAGCGGCCGGGAGCTGACCGCGCCCGCCGCTCTCGGCGGGCTGACCCGCGCCCAGGACGCGATCGCGAAGGTCGACAAGGTCCGGGGCCAGGCCCAGATCGACCGCGTCGGCAAGACCGACCGCGAAACGGGCAACCGCGTGTCGGCGGCCTACGGCGGGGCGGGCGCGGTGGTGCAGCAGTACCAGGACGACCGGCTGCTGCGGTCGTTCCAGCTGATCGCCGTGCGCGCGTCCTCGCCGGAGCTGTTCGCCCCGTTCGAGGACGTCCAGGCCCTCGGGGTGGCCAAGCCGAGCACCGAGCTGGTGAGCATCGGCGACGTCGGGTGCCTGGTGCACAACGACCCGGCCGCGCCCGGCTCCACCCCGGACCCCGACCGCTCGTTCGTGCTGAGCTGCCAGCGCACCGGCCCCGGCCTGACCGTCACCGTGCGGAGCCTGGCCACCGAAGGCAACCACGACCCGCGGGAGCTGGCCGGGATCGTCGAGCAGGCATGGCAAGAGCTCAGCGCATGACGACCGTGCGGCTCGCCCGCGCCGACGACGAGGCCGTGCTCGCGAAGCTCGACGAGCGCACCTGGACGACGGCGGTGTCCCCCGCTCCCCCGCCGCCGCCCGGCACGCCGTTCTTCGGCGACGGCACCCGGCCGGAGAACGTCCTCGTCGCCGAGCACGACGGCGCGGTCGCCGGGTACGTCCGGCTCGACGCGGGCTTCCCCATCCCCGCGCACCGGCACGTGCTGGTGGTCGGCGGGCTCGCCGTCGACCCGGACCGGCGCCGGCTCGGCATCGCGCACCGGCTCGTCGACGCCGCCGTGGCCGAGGCGCGCCGCCGGGGCGCCCGGAAGCTGACGCTGCGCGTGCTCGGGCACAACACCGCCGCGCGCCGGCTCTACGAGCGCTGCGAATTCACCGTCGAAGGGGTGTTGCGCGCGGAATTCCACGTCGACGGCGAGGACGTCGACGACGTTCTCATGGCGTGCGTGCTCGCTTGACAGCTTCCCGGCGGTTTTGCCATCCTGGTTGCGGGCCGAGAGGCGCTGCGACGGAATCCTTTCCGCCACGCTCGGCCCGGACCACGACCCAAGGGCGCCTCCTTCACGGGAGGTGCTCTTTTTTGTTGCGCGGACTCAGACCCTCGGCCCTCGGCGGCCGCGCCTAGCTCCAGCCCCGCACCCGTTACGGCACCAGCGTGCCGCGATCAGTGCTGCCCTTTTCCGTTTTTTCCATCCCGAAACGCCGATTCCGGAGTGACCGAAGAATGAGCGAGAAACTGCAGAACCGCAACGGCCTCGACTTCGCCGTCGCCGACCTCGCGCTGGCCGACGCCGGCCGCACGCAGCTGCGGCTGGCCGAGCACGAGATGCCCGGCCTGATGGCGATCCGCCGCGAGTACGCCGCGACGCAGCCACTGAAGGGCGCCCGCGTCGCCGGGTCGCTGCACATGACCGTCCAGACCGCCGTGCTCATCGAGACCCTGGTCGCCCTCGGCGCCGAGGTGCGCTGGGTGTCGTGCAACATCTTCTCCACCCAGGACGAGGCCGCCGCCGCGGTCGTCGTCGGCCCGGAGGGCACCGTCGACGCCCCCTCCGGCACGCCGGTGTTCGCGTGGAAGGGCGAGACGCTCGAGGAGTACTGGTGGTGCACCGACCAGCTCTTCGCGTTCTCCGGCGGCCAGGCGCCGAACATGATCCTCGACGACGGCGGCGACGCCACCCTGCTCGTCCACAAGGGAGTCGAGTTCGAGGCGGCCGGTGCGGTGCCGCAACCGTCCGAAGAGGACCCGGAAGAGTACCGGATCGTCCTGGAGACCCTGCGTGCCAGCCTGGCCGCCGACGGTGACCGCTTCACCCGGATGGCCAAGGAGATCCGCGGGGTCACCGAGGAGACGACCAACGGCGTCAAGCGGCTCTACAAGCTCGCCAAGGACGGCGAGCTGCTCTTCCCGGCGATGAACGTCAACGACTCGGTGACGAAGTCCAAGTTCGACAACAAGTACGGGATCCGGCACTCCCTGGTGGACGGGATCAACCGGGCCACCGACGTGATGATCGGCGGCAAGCGCGTCCTCGTCTGCGGGTACGGCGACGTCGGCAAGGGCGCGGTCGAGGCGCTGCGCGGCCAGGGCGCCCGCGTCGCGGTCACCGAGATCGATCCGATCTGCGCGCTGCAGGCGGCGATGGACGGCCTCGACGTCGTCGAGCTCGAAGACGTCGTCGCCACCTCCGACATCTTCATCACGACGACCGGGAACTACGGCATCATCTCCGCGGACCAGATGAGCCGCATGAAGCACAACGCGATCGTCGCGAACGTCGGGCACTTCGACAACGAGATCGACATGGCGGGGCTCGCGAAGCTGCCCGGCGTCGTGAAGAACGAGATCAAGCCGCAGGTGCACGAGTGGACGTTCCCCGACGGCCACGCGATCATCGTGCTCTCCGAGGGCCGCCTGATGAACCTCGGCAACGCGACCGGCCACCCCTCGTTCGTGATGTCGAACTCCTTCACCAACCAGGCCATCGCGCAGATCGAGCTGTTCGCCAAGCCCGGTGAGTACGCCACCGACGTCCACCGGCTGCCCAAGCACCTCGACGAAAAGGTCGCCCGCCTGCACCTCGACGCCCTCGGCGTGAAACTCACCAAGCTGTCGAAGGCCCAGGCGGAGTACATCGGCGTGGACGTCGAAGGCCCGTACAAGCTCGACCACTACCGGTACTGAGCGGAAGTTGCTCCATTTGCCGCAGTTTGGCACCCCGCGAAACCGGCCATCCTCCGAACGAGAGCGCATCCGCCCGGACGGCACGGAGCCGGGCCGGGTCTCGTGCGAAGGAGAGTGTCAAGTGATCGTCCTCGGTGTGATTCTGCTGGTCATCGGGTTCATCGTCGGTATCCCGGTGCTGTACACCATCGGCATCGTGCTCGCGGTGGCCGGCGTTGCGCTGGCCATTCTCGGCGGCACCGGCCGCAAGATCGGCGGCCGCGCGCACTGGTACTGATCCCGTGACCCCCGGCCCGGTCCGGTCAGCGCTTTTGCTGACCGGACCGGGTCTTTCGGTTTTCACGGCGCGCCCGGAAAGCCGCCGCGGAAAAAAAAGGGTCCTCCGGCTCCGAGGGGGAGGGAGAGCCGAAGGACCTCGTTAGTGTTAGCACATCGCCAAGCCCGTGTACACAGCTGCATACACGATCGGGTTACGACCCTGACACCGTCCTGACGCCTTCCTGACACCGCGAAGGCCTCCCCGGCGGACGGCAAAGCCCGGCGGGAAGGCCTTCACGGATCCTGGCGGGAGGCTCAGGAAACCTGGCGCAGCAAGGATTCTTCCGGCGCGGCCGCGCACGCGCAGCCGCCGCCGACGGTGTGGCAGTCGACGATCAGCCCGTGCCGGACGCGGTCGGGGTCCCCGCAGGCCGGATCCGCGCATTCGGCGAATCCGCCTTCCGGGTGGACCACCAGCGTCCCGTGGCAGTGGTCGATCCCCGCGTCACAAGAGGCGCACTCCATGACCGGCCCGCCTTTCCGCGATCGGTGTGCTCGCACCTCTTGGTACCACCGGGAAGCGGACGGGTCCGGTACTGGGACGGCGTGTCGGCACAACCACCCGACCGGGATCGCGGCAGCGGCTCAGGCGGACTTCGGCGCCCGCTTGCGGGCCGCCGGCTTCTTCTTGGCCGGCTTCTCGTCCTCATCGGACTCGCCGGACTCGTCCCCGGCGGTGTCCGATGTGGTCTTGGTGGTCGTTTTCGCCGCGGCCTTCGCCGGCTCGCGGGACTTCTTCGCCGCGTCCACACTGGCCTGCAGCGCGGCCATCAGGTCGACGACGTCGGCCTTGGCGGTGACCGCCGCGGGCTTGGTCGTCTCCTCCCCCGCGACCTTGGCCTCGATCATCTCCTCGAGGGCCTCGCGGTAGTGGTCGCGGTACTTGTCCGACTCGAACACCGGCTCGGCCAGCGAGTCGATCAGCGAGCCCGCCATCGACAGCTCCTGCGGCCGGATCTGCGGCGGGTCGTCCCGCAGGAACGGGAAGTCCGGTTCGCGGACCTCGTCCGGCCACAGCATCGTGGTCATCACCAGCACGTCGGAGTGCACCCGCAGCACCGCCATGCTCTCCCGCTGCCGGACGGCGACCTTCGCGACGGCCACCTGTCCGGCCTTGTGCAGGGCGTCGCGCAGCACGATGTACGGCTTCACCGCGTTCTTCTGCGGCTCCAGGTAGTACGTGCGGTCGTACTGGATCGGGTCGATCGACTCCAGCGGCACGAACTCCAGGACGTCGATCGTGCGCTGCGAGGACAGCGGCAGCTCGGCCATCTCGGCGTCGGTGATCACCACCATCTCGCCGTCGGGCAGCTCGTAGCCCTTGGCGATCTCGGCGTACGGCACTTCCTGGCCGTCGATCGTGCAGAACCGCTTGTACTGGATGCGCCCGCCGTCGGCCTCGTGCACTTGCCGGAGCGAGACGTTCTTGTTCTCGGTGGCCGCGTACATCTGGATCGGGATGGACACCAGCCCGAACGACACCGAGCCCTTCCACATCGCCCGCATGCCCCGCACCTCCGAGATCGCCTTCACGCTACGTAGTTACCGTAGCCCGAATCGTCCCCCGGCGACAGTGCACCGCACCGGCGATCTAGACCTCTGCCAGGTACTTCTCCCAAAGTGCCGGATCCATGAACCAGTGTTGGAAGTCCGTGGGATCCGTGAAACCGTTGGCGAACCGCTTCGCGACCGCGGGGTTCTGACCGGCGACACCGAGGATCTGGAGCACGTGCGGGGGCGGCGGCAGGAGCAACGCGTTCGTCCATTCGGTGACGTGCCGGGCGTACTCCCAGTAGCGCTCGAACGTCGCGTCCATCCACTCCGCGTCGAACGGCCGGTCGCCGCGCTCCACGATCGCGTCCAGGTAGGTCGCCGCGCAATGGCTCGCGTTGTTCGAGCCCTGGCCGGTGATGGGGTCGTTCGCCACGACGACGTCGGCCATGCCCAGCACGATCGCCCCGCCGGGCAGGGTGCCGACCGGCCGGCGAACCACCGGCGTGTAGCCGCCCGCGAGTGTCGCCTTCGGGTCGGTCAGCTCGGCGTCGCGGCAGCGCTCGTACTCCCACGGCACGAACTGCCGCATCAGGTCGAGGATGCGCACGAAGTGCTCGGCCGGGGCCGGGCGGTCGTCGAAGCAGTCGAGCGGGCCGCCGGGCACCCCTTCGAAGAAGAGGATGTCGCAGTTCCCGCTGAGCGTGTGCGCGGGGATCATGAACAGCTCGCCGACCCCGGGCACGATGTTGAACCGCACCGCCTGCTTGTCCGGGTGCTCCGGCCGGGGGCGCACGCCGTGGGCGTAGGCGAGCGAAAGCGCGCGCATCGGCTTCGTGTACGGCGACCGCTCCGGGACGCGGTCGAACAGCTGGACCAGCTCGCCCTTGCCGGCCGAGATGATCACCAGGTCGTACAGCCGGGCCAGCGCGTCCAGCTCGGAGGTCATCACGCCGTGGATGACGAGCTTGCCGCCGCGGTCTTCGAACAGCTCCAGCCAGCCCGCCATCTTCACGCGCTGGTCGACCGACTGCGCGATCTCGTCCAGCTCGGCGAACCAGTCGAGCGCGCGGCCGCCGTCGGGCGCGGCCACCGAGACGCCGAGGCCCTCGACGTCGACCGTCTCGGACTCCCACAGGTTGATCCCGAGGTCCCGCTCGTGCTGCAGCGCGTCGTGGAACATGCACTGCGTCGACATCACGCGCCCGTGCCGGATCTCCTCCGGCGTCCGCGCGGACATCACGGTGACGTCGAAGTCCTTCGCCAGCAGCCCGAGGGCCAGCTGCAACCCGGACTGCCCGGCGCCGACGATCAGAACCCTGCGCATGAAGCTCGTTCTCCTCTGTTCAGGCGTGCGGGGCGCTGCCGGCGAGCTCGCGCGGGCCCGACAGCACGGCGAGCGACAGCGTGTGGCCGACCAGCTCGGTCAGGGTGGCGATCGTCGACGCGCGGTCGCGCGCGTCGCAGGTCACCAGCGGGACGGCCGGGTCGAGGGCGAGCGCGTCGCGCACCTCGTCGAGGTCGTGCACCGGCTTGCCCTCGAACTGGTTGACCGCGACGACGAACGGCAGCTCGGAGTCGTTCTCGAAGTAGTTGATCGCCGCGAACGACTCGTCGATCCGGCTGGTGTCGACCAGCACCACGGCGCCGAGCGCGCCGCGGCTCAGGTCGTCCCAGAGGAACCAGAACCGCGCCTGCCCCGGCGTGCCGAACAGGTACAGCAGCAGGTCCGGGCGCAGCGTGATCCGGCCGAAGTCCATCGCGACGGTCGTGGTCGACTTGCCGCCGGGCGGGATGTCGTCGACCCCTTCCCCGGCTTCGGTCATCCACGCCTCGTTGCTCATCGGCGGCACTTCCGACACCGCGCCGACGAACGTGGTCTTGCCGACACCGAAGCCCCCGGCGACGACGATCTTCGCGGAGATCGTCAGCAGATCGCCCTCAGGCGGGGAGCCGCTTGAGCCCATCAAGGATCCTCTCGAGCACGTTGGTGTCGTGGTGGTAGGCGTGCGCGGTGGGGTGGACGAACACCGCGCCCTGCGAGGCGAGGTCGCCGATGAGCACCCGCACCACGCCCAGCGGCAGGTCCAGCCCGACCGACAGCTCGGCGATCGAGCACCGGGTCCGGGCGCGTTCGTAGAGCGAGCGCGACTCGGGCATGAGCGTGTCGCTCAGCGCCGGGTCGTACCGCGGGACCGACACCAGCGTCTCGACCAGCAGCTGGTGCCGGGTGCTGGTGCGGCCGCCGGTGAGCGCGTACGCCCGGATCCGGCGGCTGCGCCGCGGCAAGGCGGTGTCCTTCTCGGACACGGGAACCACATCCTTGTCGGGCACGCGGATCACACCTTCGGCCGGCGCGCGGTGAGCACCTGGCGCAGCTCGGCGCGCACCTCGGGGGTGAGCGCGTGACCGGCGTTGGTGATGAACTGGGTCATCTCGTAGGCGACCACCTTCATGTCCGCCTCGCCCGAGGTGAGCACCGCGAGCCCGGCGCCGGACCCGATGCCCATGAAGAGGAAGTAGCCGTGGGTGAGCCGGATGATGATCTGCTCGCACGCGCCCTTGCCGAACAGCGCGGCGCTGTTGCCGGCCAGCGACAGCAGGCCGCTGGCGATGGCCGCGAGCTGCTCGGCCTCGGCTTCGGCCACGGAGTCGGACGCGGTGAGCGGGAAGCCGTCCACGCTCATGATCAGCGCGTGGCTGACGCCGTGGACCTTGCGGACGAAGTCGTCGAGCAGCCAGGCGAAGTTCGCCGGGGCCGAGGGGTGGGGGGCGCTCACGAGGCGGTTCCTCCGGGCGTCTCGTCCTGCCGGGTGCGGTTGTTCTCGGCGAGCGCCGCCTGCTCGCCGTCGGCGAACGCGCCGAGGTCGGCGAGCAGCTGCTCGTGGCCCGAGGCGGCCGGCGCCGCGGGCGGGGGCGGTGGCGGCTCGGGCGCGGCGCCGCGGATGCTGCCCGGCACCCGGCGCGGCAGGCCGTTGGCGGTCATCCCGCCGGTAACCTGCTCGACCGGCCGCGGTCGCGGGGTGGGCTTGCGCGGCGCCGGGGCCGGCTCCTCCCGGGGGAAGGCGCCCGGACGGCGGCGCGGCAGCGTGCCGACCGCGACCGGCTCGCCGTTCGCGCCGGGTTCGGCCGGTTCGGCGGTGACGGTGCGGGTGCCCGACCACGCGTGTTCGGCGAGCTCGGTGACGATGCCGGTGGGCAGCAGCACGGTCGCCACCGTGCCGTGCGGGCTGCGCCGGTCGAGCCGCACGGTGACCCCGTGGCGGCCGGCGAGCCGGGCGACCACGGCGAGGCCCATGTGCCGCGCGGCGGCGTCGTCGAGGTCGCCCCCGGCGGCCAGCCGCGCGTTGAGGCCTTCGACGCGGTCGGCGGGGATGCCGATGCCCTCGTCCTCGATCCGGACGAGCACGCTGCCCTGTTCGGTCAGGTGCGCGCTGACGTTCACCGGCGAGCTCGGCGATGACTGGTTGGCGGCGTTGTCGAACAGCTCCGCCAGCACCCGGCCGAGGTCCTCCGCGGCGAAGCCGACGATGCCGAGGTTGACGACCCGGCCGATGGTGATCCGCGCGTAGTGGTCGATCGAGGACATCGCCTCGCGCATCAGGTCGAGCACCGAGGTGGCGCGGGCGGCGTCGTCGGCGGTGTCCTGCCCGGCCAGCACGCGCAGGTTCTCGGCGTTGCGGCGCAGCCGGGTGGCGAGGTGGTCGAGCTGGTAGAGCTCGGCGAGGCGGTGGTGGTCCTCCTCCCCCTGTTCGAGCTCTTCCAGCCGGGCCAGGAGCTGGTCGAGCAGGTTGAGGTCACGCAGGGCGACGCTGGCGCAGATCTCGGCCAGCACGGCCTCGTCGGCCGGCGTCGCGACCGCCTCGACGGGCGGCAGCGCGGTGATCGCCGGGCCCGCCACGGGCGTGTAGCCCGGGTGCTTCGGGGGCGCGGTCAGGTACTGCGCCGCGGCGACCCGCGAGCGGTCCAGCAGGACGCGTGATCGATCCAGGAGTTCCCGGGCCCGGCTGGCCATGTGGTCCCACTTCTTCCTTGCTCAGGTGCGGAAACGGTGCACTGCGCCGACCCCCGGGCGGCGATGCCGGACATGGAAGCAGAAAGCTTCGACAGATGTCCACAGCCGGTTCCCGCGCGAACGCGGGCCGTGAGCGCGAATTCGGAGCGTCGCCGCTGGTGAGCGCAGCGGACTAGGCCAATCGGACCAATTTTGCAAGTTGCGGGTCACAACGGAGCGCACACAGCGGCCGATATCGCAGCTGACTGGGGTTCGCACGCCGGAATCCCGGCCGCGTCCGATTCGTCCCAAACTTGCGGGGCACGCAACTTTTTGCGTGGCACGCAAGTTTTTCGCTACACTGCGTGCATGTCGCCGGACGGACCCCCGAAGCTCACGCTGCGGGAGCGCAAGAAACGCGAAGCCCGCCGCGCGCTGGCGCAGGCCGCGTTGCGGCTCGCGCTGGACCGCGGGTTGGAGAACGTGCGGGTCGAGGACATCGCCACCGAGGTCGGCGTCTCGCCCCGCACATTCAACAACTACTTCTCCAGCAAGGAGCAGGCGGTCTGCTCGATGGTCGTCGACCGCCACGAGGGGATGCGCGAAGCCCTGCTCGCCCGGCCCGAGGGCGAGCCGCTCTGGGAGTCCGTCAAGCAGGCCGTGATCGAGCAATATTCGCGTGAGGGCGAGCCGGATCGCGCGTATGTTGCGCGTATCCGGGAGCTGATGGGCCAGCTGATGCTGCGCGGCGAGTTCCTGAACGCCCACGCGGCGGTCGAACGCGTCCTCGCCGAGACCATCGCGAAGCGGGCGGGCGGGGCGGACCACCTGCTGTGCCGGCTGATGGCCTCCTCGGTGGAAAGCGCCGTCCGCGTCGCCTTCGTCAACTGGTTCATGACCGAGGGCGAGCCGTTCCTGCCCACCCTGGAACGGCTGCTCGACGAGCTGGCCACGGGGATGCCCACCCTGACCGGCGGCACCGCACCGAATCCCGGACCGAACACCACCACCGCACTGGGGGAACCGTTGTGCTAGTGAAGCTCCTGCGCAGTCACCTGCGCCCGTACAAAACGACGTTGTGGGTGATCGTCGTCCTGCAGCTCGTGCAGACGATCGCCATGCTCTACCTGCCGACGCTGAACGCCGACATCGTCGACAACGGGCTGATCAAGGGCGACCTGGACTACATCCTGCGCGTCGGCGCGATGATGCTGGCCATCACGCTCGCCCAGATCGCCGGCTCGATCGGCGCGGTGTACTTCGGCGCGCGCACGGCGATGGCGATCGGCCGCGACATCCGCGCCGGCGTCTTCCACCGGGTGCAGGACTTCTCCGCGCGCGAGGTCGGCCAGTTCGGCACGCCGTCGCTGATCACCCGCACCACCAACGACGTCCAGCAGATCCAGATGCTGGTGCTGATGACGCTGACGCTCATGGTGTCGGCGCCGATCATGTGCGTCGGCGGCATCATCCTGGCGCTGAACCTCGACGTGCCGCTCTCCTCGCTGCTGCTGGTGATCGTGCCGGTGCTGGCGGTGGCCGTCGGCACGATCATCACCAAGATGCGCCCGGCCTTCCGGCTGATGCAGGAGCGGATCGACAAGATCAACCAGATCCTGCGCGAGCAGATCATGGGCATCCGCGTCATCCGCGCGTTCGTCCGCGACAAGCACGAGCGTGAGCGCTTCGACGTCGCGAACGACGCGCTGCTCACCGTGTCGCTGCGGGTCGGGCGGCTGATGGCGCTGATGTTCCCGATCGTGATGCTGGTGATGAACGCCTCCAGCGTCGCGGTGCTGTGGTTCGGCGGGCAGCGCATCGACTCCGGCAGCATGCAGATCGGCGCCATGACGGCGTTCCTGTCCTACCTGCTGCAGATCCTGATGTCGGTCATGATGGCCACCTTCATGTTCATGATGGTGCCGCGCGCGGAGGTCAGCGCCGAGCGGATCACCGAGGTGCTGGACACCGAGTCCAGCGTCCGCCCGCCGGTGACGCCGATCCGGCCCGGGACGGTGCACGGGCACCTCGAGCTCTCCGGTGTCGAGTTCCGCTACCCCGGCGCGGAAAAGCCGGTGCTGTGCGACATCTCGCTGATCGGGCGGCCGGGTGAGACCACCGCGGTCATCGGGTCGACCGGCACCGGCAAGACCACGCTGCTCAACCTGATCCCGCGGCTGATGGACGCCACGCAGGGCACGGTCAAGGTGGACGGCGTCGACGTCCGCGACCTCGACCCGGCGGTGCTCGCGCGCGCGGTCGGGCTGGTGCCGCAGAAGCCGTACCTGTTCGCCGGCACGGTGGCGAGCAACCTGCGGTACGGCAACCCGGACGCCACCGACGAAGAGCTGTGGCACGCGCTGGAAGTGGCGCAGGGCAAGGACTTCGTCCAGGCGATGGCCGAGGGCCTCGAGTCGCCGATCGCCCAGGGCGGCACGAACGTCTCGGGCGGGCAGCGGCAGCGGCTCGCGATCGCCCGGATGCTGGTGCACAAGCCGGAGATCTACCTCTTCGACGACTCGTTCTCCGCGCTCGACTACGCGACCGACGCGGCCCTGCGCCGCGCGCTGGTGCCGGAAACCGCCGACGCCACGGTGGTCATCGTCGCGCAGCGGGTCAGCACGATCCGCAACGCCGACCGGATCATCGTGCTCGACGAGGGCCGCGTCGTCGGCACCGGAACCCACCACGAGCTCTTCGACGGCAACGAAACCTACCGGGAGATCGTGCTGTCCCAGCTGACCGAACAGGAGGCGGCGTGAGCACCACCAACGAAACCGCCGTCACCGACGCCGGGGAACGCCCCACCGCGGAACGGCAGAAGAACACCGGCGCCGCGACCTCGGGGCCGGGGCGCTGGATGGCCGGCGGCGCGCCGCCGGAGAAGGCGCTCGACTTCAAGGGCTCGCTCAAGCGGCTGCTGAAGATGCTGGCGCCGCAACGGCTCCAGCTGATCGGCGTGCTCGTGCTCGGCGCGGCGAGCGTCGCGCTGACGGTGATCGGGCCGAAGATCCTCGGTCAGGCCACCGACGCGATCCTCGCCGGTGTGCTCGGCAAGCAGGTGCCGCCGGGTGTCACGAAGGAGCAGATCGTCGCGGGGCTGCGGGCCCGGGGCGACAGCACCCTCGCCGACATCTACGGCCGCGTCGACCTCGTGCCCGGCGTAGGCATCAACTTCGACAAGGTCGGCCAGATCCTGCTGACCGTGCTCGCCCTGTTCGTCATCGCGTCGTTCTTCGGGCTGATCCAGGCCCGGCTGACCACGACGCTGGTGCAGAACGCGGTGTACCGGCTGCGCCAGGACGTCGAGGACAAGTTCGCGCGGCTGCCGCTGAAGTACTTCGACCGCCAGCCGCGCGGCGAGGTGCTTTCCCGGGTCACCAACGACATCGACAACCTGGCGATGTCGCTGCAGCAGACGCTGTCGCAGATCGTCTCGTCGCTGCTGACGGTGATCGGCGTGCTGATCATGATGTTCCTGATCTCGCCGCTGCTGGCGCTGATCGCGTTGCTCACGGTGCCGCTGTCGGCGGTCGTGGCGGCCAAGATCGGCAAGCGGGCACAGCCGAACTTCATCAAGCAGTGGTCGACCACCGGCAAGCTCAACGCGCACGTCGAGGAGATGTACACCGGCCACTCGCTGGTCAAGGTGTTCGGCCGCCGCGAGGAGGCCGCCGCGCTCTTCGACAAGCAGAACGAAACGCTCTACGAGGCGAGCTTCCGGGCGCAGTTCATCTCCGGGATGATCCAGCCGGCGATGATGTTCATCGGCAACCTGAGCTACGTGCTGGTGGCCGTGATCGGCGCGCTGCGCGTCGCTTCGGGCAGCCTGACGCTCGGCGAGGTGCAGGCGTTCATCCAGTATTCGCGCCAGTTCAGCCAGCCGGTGACGCAGATCGCCAGCATGGCGAACCTGCTGCAGTCCGGGGTCGCCTCGGCCGAGCGGGTGTTCGCGCTGCTCGACGCCGAGGAGCAGGGCCCGGAGCCCGCCGACCCGGAGCGGCCGTCCGTCGTGCGCGGGCGGGTCGAGTTCCAGGACGTCTCGTTCCGGTACCTGGCGGACAAGCCGCTGATCGAAGACCTGTCGCTGACCGTGGAACCGGGCCAGACGGTCGCGATCGTCGGCCCGACCGGGGCCGGGAAGACGACGCTGGTCAACCTGCTCATGCGGTTCTACGAGCTCGACCGCGGGCGGATCACGCTCGACGGCGTCGACATCGCGAAGATGAACCGCGAGGAGCTGCGCGACCAGACCGGCATGGTGCTGCAGGACGCGTGGCTGTTCGGCGGCACGATCGCGGAGAACATCGCCTACGGCGCGGACGACCCGAGCCGGGACGAGATCATCGAAGCGGCGAAGGCCACCCACGTCGACCGCTTCGTGCGGACGCTGCCGGACGGCTACGAGACGGTGCTCGACGACGAGGGCGGCACGGTCAGCGCGGGTGAGAAGCAGCTGATCACGGTGGCGCGGGCGTTCCTCGCGAAGCCGGTCATCCTCATCCTCGACGAGGCGACCAGCTCGGTCGACACCCGCACCGAGGTGCTCATCCAGCGGGCGATGAACTCGTTGCGCAGCGGGCGGACCAGCTTCGTCATCGCCCACCGGCTGTCGACGATCCGCGACGCCGACGTCATCCTGGTGATGGAGCACGGGCGGATCGTCGAGCAGGGCGACCACGAAACGCTGCTGCACAGCGGCGGCGCGTACGCCCGGCTGTACGCGGCTCAGTTCGCCGAAGCGATGGCCGAGACGGACTGATCTTCGTCGCCCCGGCCAGGCAAACCGTAGTGAATGACTCATTCATGGCGCCAGACGCCATGAATGAGTCATTCACTACCTCCGGCCGGGGCGCTGCGGTCGCCCGGTAGGCTGGCGGTTCCGAGCGGAAAGGGGTGCCGGGCCGGCGATGGCGGACAAACTCACCGAGTACCGCGGCAAGCGTGGCAAGGACCGCACCCCCGAACCCTGGCCGGAGGGCCCGCCCGTCCCCGGGGACGACGACCTCTTCGTCATCCAGGAACACCATGCCACCCGGCTGCACTGGGACTTCCGGCTGGAGCGCGACGGCGTGCTCGTGTCGTGGGCGGTGCCGAAGGGCCTGCCGCTGACCCCGGGCGTGAACCGGCTCGCCGTGCACACCGAAGACCATCCGATGGAGTACCTCACGTTCGCCGGCGAGATCCCCGCCGGCGAGTACGGCGGCGGCACGATGACCATCTGGGACACCGGGACGTACGAAACGCTGCACTGGAACGACCACAAGGTCGAGGTCGTCTTCCACGGCGAGCGCACGCGCGGCAAGTACGTCTTCGCCAACCGCCACGAGGAGGACAACCGGGACTGGACGCTGCGGCGCCTCGACCCGGCCGAGCCGGGGCACGAGGACGCGCCGGAGTTCCTCGAGCCGATGACCGCAGCCCCGGGCGACCTGCCCGCCGACGACGACGCCTGGGCGTACGAGTTCGCGTGGGGCGGCCTGCGCACGATGATGCAGGTCTCCGGCGGCCGCGTCACCCTCCACGACGACACCGGCGCCGACGTCACGAGCCGCTACCCCGATCTGCACAAGCTCGGCGAGGAGTTCGGGTCGACGGAAGTGCTGCTGGACGGCGAAGTCGTGGTGGTCAAGGACGGCAAGCCCTACCCCGACGGCCTCGAACAACGCCGTCGCGCCGACGGCGCCGCCGCGAAACGGCTCAAGACCAGCTGCCCGGTCTTCTACTTCGCCTCCGACGTCCTGCACTTCGACGGCAAGCCGACCCTCGAGCTGCCCTACACCGAGCGCCGGGAGCTCCTGGACGGCCTGGTCGTGACCGACCGCCACTGGCAGGTGCCGCGCTACTTCGCGGGCGGCGGCGAGGCTGTCTCCGGCGCGAGCCGCCAGCACGGCCTGCCCGGCATCGTCGCCAAGCGCGCGGACGCGCCGTACCGGCCGGGCGAAGACGGCTGGCTGCTGGTCAAGAACTAGCGAGCGCCACACCCGCGACGGCGACCACCGCGCCGGCCACGATGTTGCCGGTCAGGGCGGCCGTCGACGGCGGGGTCTCCCCCACCTGCCGCAGCAGCCACGGCGAGAGCGCGGCCCACGCGCCGAGGACCGGGACGACCCAGCCGATCAGCGACAGCCGCCGCGTGGCGGTCCGGGCGATGGCGAGCGCGACGAGGACCAGGCCCACCAAGGTGTTGCTCAGCGCGAGCACACCCGCGCCGCCGAAGCCGGTGACCCACGGGGCGAGCACGAGGTAGAGACCGGCCAGGAGCACGAACCCCGCTGCGGCGCCGAGCACCGCGGTGCGGGGCCGACCGGCCCGGGTGGTGTGTGAAGTCATCTCCTCACCTCCACCCGGAGAGGTACCCGCTCGTCGCGGTGCGTAACCGGGGCCTGCCCGCAGCCCTCGAGACGTGCAGGTCCCGGCCGGGAAGACTCAGCAGCCGCAGGTGTAGTAGGTGATGTCCCAGTGGTTGCCTTCGTCGCAGTAGAGGTTGCCGGACCCGGCCTTCCACTGCGGATAGCCGTCGCCGCGGAGGCCGATGTAGGCGAAGGAGTTCTTGATGTAGTTGTCGATGCAGCTGTTGTGCGCGATGTCCACCTTGTAGCCGTTGTAGTGGCTGTAGGTGCCCGACGCGTGCCCGACCTCGGTGCCGCCGGTGATGTTGACCGCGCAGCCGCTCGCCCGCTTCAGCGTGATCACGCCGGTGACCGTGGTCTGGTTGATCTGCTCGTAGGACGTGCAGGTCGAGTTCGACCGCGTGGTGCAGCCCCCGCTGGAGGAGTGCGTGACCCCGGCGGCGGACAGCTGCGACGCGGCCTGCGCCTGCGAGAGCTTGGTGACCTCGACACTCGCGGACGCGGTCCCGATGGTGGCGAACACCACCGTCGCGGCCGAAGCGGTCAGCCCCACGGCCACCCGCGCCAGCATCCGTTGTCCCGGCATGGCTTGCCTCCTGATGTCTGCGACGATCGACGAGCGGCAGCCAAATCCGCGGTCCCATAACTTCGCCAAACACCGCGGCCGGGAGCAGGGGTGCGGGCCGGGTCAGGTCCTGATCTTCGTCAAGACTTCACGGGTTCGCTCCCGCGCCGGGGATTCACCGGTGACGGCGGTGAGCTCCCCCAGCGCCCGCAGCTCCCACAGCGGGAACCCGAGCCCGCGGAACAGCTCGGCCGAGGTCCGCAGGTTCCGCGCGGCTTCGGCCCCGGCGCCGTCGTCGGCCTGGGCCCGGCCGAGGCTGAGCAGGGCGTACCCCGCTCCCCGGCGGTCCCGCAGCTCCCGGAACACGCCCATCGCGACCCGCACGTGCCACCGGGCGCCCGCCGGGTCGCCCGCGCGGCGGCGGGCCTCGGCGAGGCTGCGGTGGGTGTAGGCGGCCGCGTGCCGGTGCCCGATCTGCTCGAACAGCGCCAGCGACCGCGTCAGGCAGCGCTCCCCGTCCGCCACCTCCCCGGCCTCGGTGTGCAGGTCGCCGAGGCTGCGCAGGACGTGCGCCTCCCAGTGCCGCTCCTGCGTGCGGACGGCGCCGCCGAGCGCGCCGGTGAGCAGGTCGGCCGCCTGGTCGCAGCCACCGTGCCGGCGCAGGACGTCGGCGTACCGCTTGGCGGCCTGGTCGAGCCGGCGGCCGTCGTCGCATTCCCGGGCGAGCAGCATGCTCACCTCGAAGCTCTCGACCGCGCGGCGGACGTCCCCGACGTCCTCGGCCAGCGAACCCAGCTGAGCCGCCGCGGCCGCCTGCCCGCGCCGGTCGCCGCAGTCCCGCAGCAGGCCGAGGGCCTCCCGCAGCTCGGCCTCGGCGGCACGCGGGTCGCCGCCGTCGAGGTGGACGTCGGCGAGCGCGGCCAGCACCACGCCGGTGCCGCGCGGGTCGTCGAGCTGCCGGAAGCGCGTCTCGGCCATGACGAAGTAGTTCCGCGCCTGCCGGCCGCGGCCGTGCTGCCAGTGCACCGAGCCGAGGTGGTACAGCTTTTCGGCCTCCGCGCGCGGGTCCTGCCGCCGACGGGCCGCGACGAGGCCGAGCACCGACACGGCGCGGGCGTCGTGGCCGAGCCACGGGGTGCCGGCCAGGGCGGTGCAGGCGTCGGCGAGCCGTTCGGTGAGCTCGTGGCGGCCGTGGGCGCCGGCCAGCCGGACGGCGGCGGCGATGAGCGCGGTCTCTTCCGCCGCCCAGCCCAGCGGGTCGGCCGCGATCCGGCGCAGCACTCCGGGATCCGGCCGTGCCGCGGGCTTCCCGGCCGGACAGTGTTCCTCCGCCCGCCGTCCCCGCGCGTGCTCGGCGAGTGCCAGCGTGACCTCGCACGCGCGCAGCAGCGCCGTCCGGTCGCCCTCCGGCGCCGGCCCTTCCGTCACGACCAGCCGGACGAACGGCGGCACCACCCACCGCGCCCCCACCGGGTCCAGCAGGTGCGCCTCGGCCAGCGCGTCGAGCCGGTCGCGGGCCTCGGCCGGCCGGCGGTCCAGCAGCGCCGCGGCCCACCAGACAGGGATCGTGCCGTCGAAAACCGCGAGCAGCCGCAGCAGGACGACGTCGTGCGCGGGGCGTTCCCGCACCGCCGACGTCACCGCGGCGCGGACGCCGAGATCACCGGTGGTCAGCTCGTCGAGCCGGCGGCGTTCGTCGGCGAGCCGCGCGGCGAGCTCGCCGACGCTCTGGTTCGGCCGCGCGGCCAGCTTCACCCCGGCGATCCGGACGGCGAGCGCGAGCCCGGCGCAGTGACCGAGAAGCCGTTGTGCCGCTTCGGGTTCCGCGCGCAGCCGGGACTCCCCCGCGATCGCCGCCAGCAGCGCCCGGGCGTCCTCTGTGGACAGACTCGGCACCGCAACCGCGTGGGCGCCGCAGAGGCCGGGCAGCTCCCGGCGCGACGTGACGAGCGTGGCGCAGCCGGGTCCGGCCGGCAGCAGCGCCCGTACTTGGGCCTCGGACCCGGCGTCCTCCAGCAGCACCAGCAGCCGCCGGTCGGCGGTGTAGCTGCGCCAGAGCCCCGTCAGGCCTTCGCGGTCGGCCAGCTCCGCGGGGGTGGCGCCGAGCAGGCGCAGGAACCCGGTCAGCACGGCCGCCGGATCGGCCGACGCGCTCAGCGACGCCGTCAGCTGCCCGTCGGGGAAGCGGCGGCGGGCGCGCCAGGCGGCCTGGACGGCCAGCGCGGACTTCCCGGCCCCGGCGGCGCCGTGCAGCACGACCGGCGCCGGGCCGCGCAGGGCCCGTCCGACGTCGGCCAGCTCGGCCGCGCGGCCGGTGAAGTCGGGCACCGCGGGCGGCAGCTGGGCGGGCGGGCCCGGCGTGGTCCACTCGGTGCCGGCGATCCGGCGGTACACCGCGACGAGGTCGGCGCCCGGCCACACACCGGCCTCTTCCCACAGCGCCCGGCGCGTCCGGCGAAGGACCTCCAGCGCCGAGTCGCGGCGGCCGACGGTGCCGAGCGCGGACGCCAGCCGCGCGGCGAACCGTTCGTCCGCGGGCCGTGCGGCGACCACCGGGTCGAGCCGCTCGACCACGGCCCGGCCGTCGCCGTCGGCGAGCTCCAGCTCGACCAACTGCAGCAGCGCGGCCGAGCGCCGGTCCTCCAGCCACAGCTTGTGCGCCTCGAGCAGCGGCCCGCCGACGACGTCGGCGAACGCGTCCCCGCGCCAGCACGCCAGGGCCCGTTCGAGCGCGCGGCGGCGCTGCGCCCGATCGTCGGCGCCCGAGGCCAGCAGCGTCAGGAAGTCGTCCGCGTCCAGCTCACCGGGCTCGACCGTCAGCGCGTAGCCCCGCGGCCCGGACCGCAGGCGCTGCCCGGCCTCGGCCGCGCCGAGACCGGGTGAGAGCGTCTTGCGCAGCTTCGACACGGTGACCTGCACGATCGCCGCGGCGCTCGACGGCGCGGCGTCCGGCCACAGCTCGTCGACCAGCGTGTCACGGCCGACGAACTGGCCGGCGCGCGCGAGCAGGACGGCGAGCAGCCGCCGCGGCTGGGCCGCCGACGGCAGTTCGGCGGTGGCCGTCATCGGACCGAGGACCTGGAACCGCACGGCTACACCCCACCCGCGAGATCACCTGATCGAGCGAGCTGAATCTAACCGCCGGGTGCGCGGTCCGTCCCCCGATCACCCGGATGGCCGACGCCGTTGGGCTCACGCGTGGGCGATCAGCTTCGCCAGCAGCTCCGGGTGGTCGGCCAGGCCCGCGCGCAGCGTGTGCTCGCGCAGCGGCTTGAGATCGCCGTACGGCCGGTTGGCCCAGTCCAGGGCGCCCTGCGGCGGCTCCGGGTCGTACTCGATGACGAACTGGACGGTGGTCGCGACCTCCCGGCCGGCCAGCCGTTCCACCAGGTGCAGTGCCAGGTCGATGCCCGCGGAGACACCCGCCGCGGTGATCACGCGGCCGTCTTCGACCCAGCGTCGCGCGACCGGCGTCGCGCCGAGCCCGGCGAGGACCTCGCGGAACATCCAGTGCGTGGTCGCCTCCTTCCCGTCGAGGAGCCCGGCCGCGCCGAGGACCAGCGAGCCGGTGCAGACCGACGTCACCAAATCGGCGCCCGCGGCCGCGGTGCGCAGCCAGGCGAGGAGAGCCTCGTCGGCCATCGCGCGCAGGGTCGGCACGGTGCCGCCGGGCACCAGGACCGCGAACGGCGACGGCACCTCGTCGAACGTGTGGCTCGGGGCGATCCGCAGCGGTGTGTCGGTGTCGACGGCGTCCTTCGCCGCCCCCACCACGACGGTCCGGTAAGCGGGGTCGATCTGGGCCAGCGCGCTGAGCACCTGCAGCGGGCCCACCAGGTCGAGCGGCGTCAGCCCCGGGTACACGACGAAGGCGATGGTCTTCTGCTCATCGGTCATGCCCCGACCTTGGCGGCGCGCGCGACCCGGTGGCACGCGGATGTCCGAAAACCTGCGAACCGCGTCCGAGCGCCGGTCCGGCTGCTAGCGTGCGATCATGGCAGGTTCACCCAGACGGGTCACGATCGTCGGCTTCCCCGACGTCGAGCTGCTGGACATCGCCTGCCCGGCGGACGTGCTCGACGCCGCCAACCGCCACGGCGCGCGCCCGCCGTACGAGATCCGGCTCGCCAACCTCGACGGCCAGGGCATCCGCAGCGGCTCCGGGCTGGTCCTGCAGCCGCACCTGCGGCTCGACCAGGTGGCCGGCGACCTGGACACGCTTGTCGTCGCGGGCGGCTGGGGCAGCACGTCGGCGGCGGCCGACGAGCGCGTGCTCGCCCACGTCCGGCGGCTCGCGCGGACCAGCCGGCGGGTGGCGTCGGTCTGCACCGGCGCCGAGGTGCTGGCCGCGGCGGGCCTGCTCAACGGCCGCCGCGCGACGACCCACTGGCGCTGGGCGGCGAAGCTGGCGGAGGACTACCCGGCGGTGACGGTGGACCCGGTGCCGCTGTACGTCCGGCACGGCAACGTCTACACGGCGGCCGGCGTGACCAGCGGCCTCGACCTGACCCTGGCGCTGGTGGAGGCCGACCACGGGCCGACGCTGGCGCGCGAGGTGGCCCGTTCGCTCGTGACCTACCTGCAGCGGCCGGGGAACCAGGCCCAGGTCAGCCTGTTCCTGGCCGGCCCGCCGCCGGAGCACCGCGAGGTCCGCGACCTCACGGCGTACATCGCCGAGCACCTCGACCACGACCTCGGCACCCCGGCGCTCGCCACCCGCGCCGGGATCAGCGCCCGCCAGCTCACCCGCCTGTTCGACGCCCACCTCGGCACCACCCCCGGCCGGTACGTCCGCACGATCCGCACCGAGCACGCGGCCCGCCTGCTGTCCGGCACCGACCTGCCCCTGGCCACGATCGCCCGCCGCTGCGGCTTCGGCTCGACCGAAACCCTCCGGCAGGCCTTCCTCGACCACTTCGACACCCCGCCGTCGGCCTACCGCCGCGTCCACGTCCGGCAGGCCTACGGCTGACCCCCGTGTCGTCCACCCGGGTACGCGTGTCGTCCGGCTGGGTACGCGTGTCGTCCGGCTGGGTACGCGTGTCGTCCATCGGCGTACCGGACGACACGCGTACCTGAACGGACGACACGCGTACACCGGCGGACGACACGGCGCATCCGGACGAACCGGGCCGTCGGCGGCCCCTTGCGTGAGGCGCGCGGTCCCGCTGTCAGGATGTGCGGGTGGACCGCCCCGACCTCGACGACGACGAAACCGGCCCGATTCGCCGGGTCACCGACGAGGTGTCCCCTTCCGCGGCCCGCGGGACGTCCGGAACGCCGGGTACGCCCCGGAAACCGGCCCGCCGGACACCCCCGGAAGGCACCCGCCGCGCGGCCGACGCCCCGCGCCGGGCCGACACCGGGCCGCAGCGGGTTCCCACCGGCGCAAAACGAGCCGAGAACGGCGCCCGGCGGCTTCCCGAAGACGGCCGCGCCGACACCGGCCCCCAGCGCGCCGCACGGCGTGGAGACACCGGGCCGCAGCGAGCCGCCGGAGCCCGGCCCCGCACCGCGAAGCAACCCGAGCCCACCGCCCCGGAAGCCGGACACGGGCACGGCCACGGTCACGGACACGGCCCCGCCGCCCCGGCGTCCCGTCGCGTCCGGCTGCTGCTGATCTGGCTGCTGGCGCCCCTCGCGCTAGCGACGGTCATCGGCATGATCGTGCTCTACCCCTGGGGCAAGGCCGACCCGACGAGCGTCGTCCCGCAGGGCACGCCCGTCGCCGCGAACATCACCGCCACCAACACCGGTCCCTGCCTCGCCCAGGGCCAGGTCCAGGTCGGCGACCAGACGGACCCGAACGCCAAACCCTGCCTGACCGTCGACCTCACGATGACCGACGGCCCGGCGAACGGGAAGCAGCTGAAGCTGACTGTCCCGATCGAGCCCAGCACCCCGCGCTTCACCGCCGGGGACGCCGTGGTGCTCGCCTACAACGGCGGGAACGCGGCCGACCCGGCGAGCTTCCAGCTGGTCGACTTCCAGCGCGGCACCCCGCTGCTCGTGCTGGCCGCGCTCTTCGCGGTCGCCGTGCTGGTGCTCGGCCGCTGGCAGGGCCTGGCCGCGCTGGCCGCGCTGGGCCTGTCCTTCGTCGTGATCGCCCTGTTCATCCTCCCGGCCATCCTCGCCGGGGAAAACCCGCTGGTCGTGGCCATCGCCGGCGCGGGCGCGATCATGTTCATCGCGCTCTACCTGACGCACGGGCTGTCGGCGAGAACGTCCGCGGCCGTGCTCGGCACGCTCGTCAGCCTCGCGCTCATCGGGGTGCTGTCGGCGATCTTCTCGGCCGCCGCGTCGCTGACCGGGCTCGACGACAGCACGTCGACGCTGATCGGCTCGCTCGGCCACGGCATCGACGCGCGCGGCCTGCTCCTCGCCGGCGTGGTGATCGGCGCGCTCGGCGTGCTCGACGACGTCACGGTCACCCAGACCAGCGCCGTCTGGGAGCTCCGGCGGGCCAACCCGGACCTGAGCTGGCAGGAGCTGTACCGCTCCGGGCTGCGGATCGGCCGGGACCACGTCGGCTCGGCGGTCAACACGCTCGTCATGGCCTACGCCGGGGCCGCGCTGCCGGTGCTGCTGTACTCGTCGATCTCGGGGGTCGGGCTGGGCGCGCTGCTCGGCAGCGAGGAGATCGCGCAGGAGATCATCCGGACGCTCGCGGGCAGCGTCGGCATCGTGGCGGCCGTCCCGGTGACGACCGTCCTGTCCGCGCTGATCGCCTCACGAGAGCCCGCGACGTACCTCAGCAGCACCACGAAGGCCGTTCCGTCCCACCCGTAACACGAGCGCACCCCGACCGCACCGGACCAGCGAGAACGCGGTAGGAAGGCGGCAGCCGACCCGGGGAGACGCCATGTTCGTGCTGTTCGGCCCGCGCCAGCTCGTGCGCGGGACGCTGCGGCTGGTCACCGCCACCGTCCAGGCCGTCGAATCCCTGCCGCGGATCGCGGCCGCCCTCGAAGACATCCGCGCCACCGTGCAGCACGTCGAACGCCTCGCCGGCTACATCGCCCAGGAGCTCCCCGAGCTCGCCTACCAGCTCGAACAGCTCCGCAAGGAGAACGACGAGCTCAGTCGAGAGTCGCCACGAACCGGCTGACGGCCTCCATCGTGAAGCGCTGCACGTACTTGCCCGACGGCGCCACCGACGCCAGCCGGTAGAGCGGCCGGTCGGCCACGCCGGTGCCGCGCGCCTCCGCCTTGAGCTCGGCGACCAGCAGCTCCCCGAACACGAGGCCGTTCGCCTCGGTGTTGTTCATCAGCGCGTTCGCCAGCTTCCGCAGCTGCAGGATGCCCAGCTCGCGCCCGCCGGTCCCGGAGAACACCGCGAGGTCCACCTTCGCCACCTTGCCCCGCTGCCCGGCGTTGACGAGCAGGCTGACCGTGCGCGAGCCCCGGACGTCGCCGACGACGAGGTCGAGGCGGGTCGCGGCGACCAGGTCGACCCGGCGCAGCCCCCAGGTGCGCACCAGCAGCGTCGAGCCCTCCAGCCAGACGCGGCGCCGGATGCTGACCGCCATCACGTACAGCAGTGGCAGGGCGATCACCAGCGCGACGACCAGCCCGGTCACCGTGCCGCCGATCAGCCCGGCGATCCCGCCGAACGCGGCGGCGACGATCACCGCGCCGATCAGCCCCGAGATCCCGCGGCGACGGCGGCCGCGCGGGTCCTCCTCGAACAGCGCCAGGCGCTCGGACGTCTCTTCGGCCATGCTCACGCCCCCGTCCCGGCCAGGAACGGGTTGCCCGCGCGCTCCCGGCCGATCGTCGTCGCCGGGCCGTGGCCCGGCAGCACCACCGTGTCGTCCGGGAAGCTCGCGAGCAGGTCCCGCACCGCCTCCGGGTCGGCGCCGCGGCCGACCGACCCCGCGAACAGCGTGTCGCCGGTCAGCGCGAGCCGGCCGCCTTCGGCCGTCGCCAGGCTCAGCACGACCGAGCCGGGCGTGTGCCCGGGGACGTGCCGGACGTCGACGTCGAGCCCGGCGAAGCCGCCCGTCTGGAGCGGGACGCTGTCGCCGTCGTAGAGCTGGGCGTCGAGGGGGTGCAGGTGCAGCGGGACGCCGTGGTCGGCCGACAGCGCGGCGGCCGAGGCGACGTGGTCGGGGTGCCCGTGGGTGGCCACGAGCGCCGCCGGGACCAGCCGGTGCTCGGCGAGCGCGGCGGCCAGCCCAGCCGCGACGTCCTGCCCGGGATCCACGACCACACAGGGCCCGCCGGCGGCCTCCGCCAGCAGGTAGCAGTTGGCCTGCAGCGGGCCGCTGCCGAACCCGACGACGAGCACCGAACGCCTCCCGGACTTCCGCGCCGGATGGCGCCGATCACGATCGGGTTGAGACTAGCGGGCCCTGTACATGGTCCTCACAGGCTGTGCCCATACACTGCCGCTACCTCAGACGTGTGACACGAGCGGAAACCTGGAGGGTACGGGGTGGCGACCAACCAGCAGCGCCGCGAAGCTGCGAAGCGCAAACTCGAGCGGCAGCTCGAGCGCCGATTGGAGCAGCAGAAGCGACGCAGGAGGATCGGCGCTGGTGTGGTCGGTGTGGCCGTCCTCGTCGTCGCGGGTGTCGTGGTGTGGATCGTGAGCGCGAACGGCGGCGAGAACACCGACACCGCCGCGTCGTCCTCGGCCGCTCCGCCGCCGACCGAAGTCCAGATCCCGACGCAGCGCACCGCGCTGCCGAAGCGGTCCGCGGCGCTGCCGAACCCGACGACGTGCGACTTCAAGGCCGACACGACCGGCAAGGCGCCGAAGAAGGTGAACCTGCCCGACGGCAAGAACGTCGCGTCGACCGGCACGGTGAACGTGACGCTGAAGAGCACGGCGGGCGACATCCCGCTGACGCTCGACCGGGCGCTCGCGCCGTGCGCGGTGCAGAGCTTCGTCAGCCTCGCGAAGCAGAACTTCTACAACGACACCATGTGCCACCGGCTCGGCACCGAGGGCCTGCAGATGCTGCAGTGCGGTGACCCGTCGGCCACCGGCGACCCGACCCAGGACGGGCAGGGCGGCCCCGGTTACACGATGCCGGACGAGGCGTTCCCGGAGATCAAGTACGGCCGCGGCATCCTCGCGATGGCGAAGACGCAGGCCCCGAACTCCGGCGGCAGCCAGTTCTTCATGGTCTACGGCAGCGCCGAAGGCCTCCCGGCGGACTACTCGGTGTTCGGCAGCATCAGCGACGAGGGCCTGAAGGTACTCGACGCGGTGGCCAAGGCCGGCATCGCGAACCCGAACCCGCAGGACGGGACCGGGGCGCCGACCAAGCAGGTGAAGTTCACGGGCGTCACCGTCCAGTAGTGGCGGTCCGCTCCGAGCTGAACGGGGTCCCGCTCGGCCCGGACGCTGCCGTCGCGGCGATGACCTCCTACGGTCACTTCACCGCGATGCAGGTCCGGGACGGGCGGGTCCGCGGGCTCGCCCACCACCTCGACCGGCTCACCACGAGCACCCGCCTGCTGTTCGGCGCGGAGCTCGACGTCGGGCAGGTGCGGTCCTACGTCCGCCAGGCGATCGCGGACGAGCCGGCGCTTTCGGTCCGGGTCCTGGTGCTCACGCGGTCGTTCGACGAGCCGATGACCCCGGAGATCCTGGTCCGCACCCTGCCGCCGCACCCGGTCGACCCGGCGCCGCTGCGCCTGCGGACGGTGCGGTACCAGCGGGATCTGCCGCAGGTGAAGCACCTCGGCACGTTCGGCCTGATCCACCACTCGCGGCAGGCCGAGCTCGCCGGGTACGACGACGCGCTGTTCGTCGATCCCGAAGGCCGGATCAGCGAGGCTTCGGTGTGGAACGCGGCGTTCCTGGCCGGCGACACGGTCGTCTGGCCGGACGCCGAAGTCCTGCCCGGCATCACGATGTTGGTACAGCAGGAAGCCCTGCGCCGCCTCGGCGTCCCGCAGGAGACCCGGGAGGTCCGGCCCGCCGACCTGCCCGGGTTCGACGCGATGGTCCTGACGAACTCCGAGACGCCGGGCCGCGCGGTCGCTTCGGTGGACGACTTCGTGCTGCCGCCCGCGGACCGCGCCGTGAAGCTGCTCGCGGAGGCCTACGAAACGGTGGCCTGGGACCGGATCTGACCCGTCCCGCCCGTCGTGATCTGAACCGCGCCCGCGCCCGCCCCGTGTTAGAGGGGTTACACCGGGACCCGCCGGGGTCACCGGGGAGAGGGTGCCGACGATGGTCGAAAACCGGGTTCCCGGGGTGCGCCGCGCGCTCGGGCGGGCCGCGCAGGCCGGCTGTGCCGGGGTGCTCGTCGCCGTGTTCGCCGGCGGCCTCGCCCTCGCGCAGACCACGCCGGCCGCGCCACCGCCGTCGGTCAAGTACTACGTCGTCCCACACGCCGACAACCCCGACGACATCACGCTGTTCAAGATCGCCGAACGCGCGCTCGGCGACGGGCGGCGGTTCCCCGAGATCTTCCGGCTCAACCAGGGCCGCCCGCGGCCCGACGGGACGCCGTTCACCGACGCCACGGCGATCGAACCCGGCCAGGTGCTTCAGCTGCCCGAGGACGCCAAGGACCCCGCGGTGCAGTTCGGTCCCCTGCCGCCGATGCCGCCCGTCGCCGCCCCGGTGGCGCCGCCGCCCGCGGAAACGTCCGACGGCCTCGGGATCGGGCTGGCGTCGGCCGTCAGCGGCACCGGCGGCCTGCTGACCGGCCTGATCGCCGGGCTCTGGTGGCGGCGCCGCCCGCGGCTCGTCCCACCGCCGCCGTTCGAGCCGGTCGAGCACCACGAAGACGACGACGGGTCCGGCTCGGTCAGCGGCACGCTCCCCATGCCGGTCGTGGTCCCCCAGCCGCGCCCGGACTTCGTGCTGCGCGAGGAGCCGATCACGGCAGAGCACGCGATCATCGTGCTCGACACGGCCGAGACCCAGGTGGTCGCCGCGGTCCGGCCGGGCTCGCAGTTCCGGTTCCGGCTCGACCGGGAGCCGGGTTTCGCGGACGCTTCGACCGTGCTGGTCGTCGACAACGAGAGCGACGGATCGTGACCGCGTGGCGTGCGTGCGGCGTCACCCTGCGCTGAACGGATCAACCGGGGCCGGAACACTGGCCATCGGGCGGCCGGTTTCGCGATAGTCGTCTGATGACCTCGGATCCGTACGGCACTCTGCGGAAGACGCTGTGGATCGGCGGCGCCCCGTGGACCGGGAAGTCCACCGTGGCCCGGCTGCTGGCCGAGCGGCACGGGCTGACGATCTACCACCACGACCAGCGGACCCGGCCCGCGGACGCGCAGCCGTCCGACGTCCCGGCCGGCGACCAGCTGACCGCGATGGTGACCGAGTTCCGGCGCCGCTTCGGCTGGGCGCTCGACGAGCTGGGCGCGCTGACGTCGCCGCGGCCGATCGTCGCCGAGGGCCGGGGGCTGCGGCCGGAGCTGGTCGCGCCGCTGGTGGACTCGCCGCGCCGGATGGTGGTGCTCGTGCCGACCGAGCTGTTCCGCCAGCACCAGCTGCGGCACCGGCCGGAGGAGCCCGAGATCCCGGCGCAGCGGACCCGGCTGACCCGCGACCGGATGCTCGCCGCCCAGGTCGTCCGGTCGGCGCGGGAGCTCGGCATCCGCGTCCTCGAGATCGACGGCCGCCTCGACCCCGCCGGCGTGACCGACGTCGTCGCCGAGCACTTCCGGGAATACCTGGATGCCTGAGGACCGGTACCGAGTCCGATGTGGACGGATGGTCGCGGCGACGGTCAGCGGTGGGTGAACCGCGGCGGGCGCCGCTCGAGGAAGGCCGCGACGCCCTCCGCGTAGTCCTCGCCGTGCAGGGCCTCGGACCGGATCTCCTCGACCTCCGCGTCCGGCGTCTCCTGGCCGGCGACGATCTTCTCGATGATCCGGTTCATCCCGCGGATCGACGCCTGCGAACGCGAGCACAACGTCGAGACGAACTCCGACGTCGAGGATTCCAGCGAAGCAGCGGGAAAGACGTCGTTGAGCAGGCCGATCTCGCGCGCCCGGGCGGCGGTGATCAGCTCGCCGGAGAGCAGGAAGTACTTGGCGTGCGCCGGCCCGACCAGCGAGACCAGCTGGCGTGTCGAGTCGAAGTGGTAGACGATGCCGAGCTTCGCCGGGGTGATGCCGAAGCGCGCGCCCTCGGCGGCGAACCGGAAGTCGCACGCGACCGAGACCTGGCAGCCGCCGCCGATGCAGTTGCCCTGGATCATCGCGACCGACGGCTTCCGCATCGCGGTCAACGCGGCGACCGCGCCCTCGACCGCCTTGTCGTAGCGCGCCGCGCCGTCCGCCGTGGTGCGCAGCTCGCCGAACTCGCTGATGTCCGCGCCGGCGGAGAAGTGCTTGCCGGCGCCCGCGATCACCAGCACCTTGAGCGCCGGGTCGGCCTCCACCTCGGCCACGACGTCCGGGATCGCCGACCACATGCCGTAGGTGATCGCGTTCATCTTCTCGGGCCGGTTCAGCGTGAGCCGGGCGACTTCGCCGTCGCGCGTCAGGTCGAATCCGTCGGTCATGTCCGGCACACTAGCTTCTCGCCCTGAGCGAAAACCGCACTGTGTGACCCGGTCGTGTGGCTAGCTTGGGACCATGGCGACGATCGATGTGAACGGGACGGCGTTCGGCTACGACGAAGCGGGTGAGGGGCCCGCGGTCGTCCTGCTGCACGCCGCGATCGGCGACCGCCGGATGTGGGAGGCCCAGTTCACCACGCTCGCCGCCACCCACCGGGTGATCCGCTACGACCGCCGCGGCTTCGGCGAGACGGCCGGGGTCGGCGAACACGCCCACTACGAAGACCTGCTGGCGCTGCTCGATGCCCGGGGGATCGAGCAGGCGACGCTGGTCGGGGCGTCGATGGGCGGGGCGTGCTCGCTGGACGCCGCGCTCGCCGCGCCGGAGCGGATCACCCGGCTCGTGCTGCTCGGCTCCGGCCTCACCGGGCACACCTGGCCGGACCACATGCAGGCCGACATCACCCGGCTGACGGCCGAGGCCGTCCCGGCCGACCGCCTGGCCCGGTACGCCGCGCGCGAGGGTGACGTCGACCCGGCCGACGTCCGGGCCATGGCGGAGGCCAACATCCGCTACCTGGTGGCCGGCCCGGAGCGGGACGTGTCCGTGCTGCCCGCCGAGATGCTGGCCCTGGTAAGGGAAATGTGCGAGCAGGTGTACCGCCACGACTGGACCACTCCACAGTGGACGGAGCGGATCCCGGACACCCGCCACCGGCTGGCCGAGATCACCACACCCGCCACGGTGGTGATCGGGACGGCGGACGCGCGCGGGCTGGTGGAGCTGTCGGAGCACTTGGCGGAGTCGCTGCCGAACGCCGAGCTCGTCGAGCTGCCCGACACCGGCCACCTGCCGTCGATGGAACGCCCGGACGAAGTCAACACCTTGCTGCGCAAGGTGCTCAGCTGAAGATCTTCTGCACCTGGTCCGAGATCTTCGCGACCAGCTCGGAGAACTGCGCCAGCCCGCCCAGCAGGCCCTTGACCTTGTCCCAGCGGCTGCGCACCACGGCCGGCTCGGCGGTGTCGCCCGCGCGCAGGTCGGCCGAGAGGTCGGTCAGCGTGTCCTCCAGCACCTCCTGCTTCGCGAGGTCCTTGCCGCGCACCTCGGCGCTCAGCCGCTCGACCAGCTCCAGCAGGGACGAGACGGTGGCCTCGGCGGCGCCGCCCTCGATGCCGGTCTGGGTGATCCGGCCCGAGTTGTCCCCGCCGATGCTCACCTTGTTCGTGATCCGGTGTCCCATCAGGCCTCCGTCCTGGCCAGGCGGCCGGGCGCCCGCGGCGGGCGCGGGCCGCGCTGCCCGGTCTGGGTGATCGGGGCGCGGTTGTCGCCGCCGATGGTGATGTCGTTGGTGATCACGACCGCCGCCTGCTCGTCGAACTTCGCCGTCGAGAACCCGGCGTCGCCCAGCAGCTTGCCGATGGTCGGCAGGAGCCGGCTTTCGATGATCTTCTCGTACCGCTCGATGTCGACGAGCTGGAAGTAGTCGGTGAACAGGTTCACCGACGCGAGCTCGCGCAGGGTGCTCGAGGCGCCGTACCGGTCCGGGTCGAGGACACCGGGTTCACGCTTCGGCTGCCGGATCCACGACGCGAGGTTGGCGATCCGGCCGGGTAGGCCGGCCGGCATCTCCAGCCAGGCCAGCAGTCCCTGCCCGAGCGGGCGCAGCGAGTCCGGTCGCATCTTGTCGACCACGCGGTAGTCCGCGCGGATCGGCGGCAGCATGAACGGCGTCCACTCGACGTACAGCGTCGTGTCGTCCACGGCGGCGTGCAGGAACGTCGTGAGCACCAGGTCCCGGTCCCAGGTCTCGACCTGGAAGCACAGGTAGTAGCGCGCCCATTCCCGGGGCTCCCTCCGGATCCGGTCGACACCGGCCTCGGTCAGCCGGGTGTGCGGCGGGCGCCCGACGTC
The DNA here is from genome assembly GCF_055583145.1 of Amycolatopsis sp. NPDC104819. Taxonomy (NCBI): domain Bacteria; kingdom Bacillati; phylum Actinomycetota; class Actinomycetes; order Pseudonocardiales; family Pseudonocardiaceae; genus Amycolatopsis; species Amycolatopsis sp. NPDC104819. The sequence goes on from NZ_JBVJON010000005.1 coordinate 176,210, forward strand.
CGGCAGGCAGGCCGCGGCGTCCGGTTCCCCGAGGTGGTCGATGAGCTCGGCGGCCGGGGTGAACACCGCCTCGGTCACGGTCAGCGCGCCCAGCCGCCGGTCCGGCGACAGCGAAGCCGACTCGCGCAGGTGCGCGATCGCCTCGCGGATCCCGCCGTACAACGTTTCGGTGGTGAGCTCCGGCCGCGTTTCCGGGTCGGTTTCGTCGTCTTCCAGGCGTTCCAGCGGAATCGCCATCGACCACGCGGCGCGGCGGAACCCGGCGCCCACGAACGGGTTGTACCCGCGGTAGACCACCAGTGGCGCGCCGGGGGTCCCGGCGAACTCGTCCTCGCGCTGGTACCGCTCGAGCTGCCCGCGGAAGTCTTCGGTGAACAGCCCGGTGAGGGTGCCGCCCGCCGACGGCGTGGCGTTGCGCTTGAAGCGCGTCGTCAGCAGGTTCCACAGGGACCAGCGCTCGATCGTGACGACCACCAGCACCACCAGGGCCAGCACGACACCGATGACGGTCCGGGCGGTGTCGCTGCCCGCCGAGGCGTCGTAGTAGTCGTCGTAGGAGTAGTCCGAGACGTACCGGCCGCCGCCGAAGATCTCGTCCGAGTAGACGAACACCAGGATCCCGGCGACCACGACGATCCCGAGCAGGGCCACCGTTTTCGGGTTCACCGACCGCTGCGACGCGAACGCCGTCTTCCCCGGCTGCGCGACCACGAGCACCACCGACAGCACGATCCAGCCGTAGAGCAGCGGGTTGTCCCACGACAGCCCGATGACGACGGCCATGAGCGCCACCAGAAGGCCGTCGTAGTTCTTCCGGCGGGCGCGCGCCCGCACCGCTTCGGTGAGCACGCGGCCGGCGTCGAGCCCCGGCGACGGCGGCACCGGCCGGGTGGGCTCGACGAGGAACTCGGTGATCGCCCGTTTGCTGTAACCGGGGTCGAGGTAGGACGCCGCGCAGAGGTAGCGCGTGGTGTCGTCGGCCGAGCCAGAGGACATGCTCGCTCCCTCGCGAATTCCGGAACGGGGACCTGCAATTTGCAGAAAGTAGCATGCGCAACCGGGACAGGTGACGGCATTTCGGGCAATGCCGCCGGGACGCCTACGACACCAGCTTCGCGGTGAGCTCGTCGCGACGTCCGAAGTGGACCGACCGGCCCGGGTGCCGCACATTTCCACTGGTCGTCCTGGTCTACCCGGGCTCGACCACCTGCTCGCTCCATGCCCGGATCGCCTCGGCCTGCTCAGGCGTGAGCCCGTCGAGGACGAGCCTCCGGACATTGGCGCCGTGGGCCCGGGTGGCCGCCTCCGCCGTCCGACGCCCCTCGGCGGTCAGCTCGACGCCTGTCCGGCGACCGGTGGCGCCGGCCTCGGTCCTGGTCACCAGGCCACGGCTCTCCATCCGCGTCAGCAGGTGCGCGACCCGGCTCTTCTCCCAGTCGAGCGCGTCGGCCAGTTCCCCGACGCGCATCGGCCCGACCAGCGTCCGCAGCACGCTGAACTCGGCCTTCGAGATGCCGCAGTCGCGCTGCAGCCCGCGGTCGAGCTCCTCGACGAGCAGCCGGTGCGCGCGCATCCAGGTGTTCCAGAACGCCCAGTCCTCGGTGCTCATCTCCGCCATGGCGACAGCTTACGCTAGAGTTGATGCATCAACTCTTGGGGAAGGACACCGATGAAGACACTTGTCCAGGGCGCCATGGTGGTCAGCGTGGATCCCGCCGTGGGGACACTCCCCCGCGGTGACGTGCTCATCGAGGACGGCCGGATCGCCGCGGTCGGCTCGGGCCTCGACGCGGCCGGGGCCGAGGTCGTCGAGGCCGCGGGCAAGATCGTGCTGCCCGGTTTTGTGGACACGCACCGGCACACCTGGCAGACGGCGTTCCGCGGCCTCGGCGCCGACTGGACGTTCGACCAGTACCGCGTCGCGATGCACGGCACGCTCAAGCCCCACTACCGGCCCGAAGACGTCCACCTGGGCAACCTCCTCGGGCGCCTCGATGCGCTGTCGAGCGGCGTCACGACCATGCTCGACTGGTTCCACTGCGCCGACCGCCCGGAGAACGCCGACGCCGCGATCGCGGCCCTGCGCGAGGCGCCCGGGCACTCGATCTTCTGCTACGGCGCCGCGGGGCCGGACATCGAGCCGGAGATCCGGCGAGTGCGGGAAGTGCTGCCCGGCGAAGACCTGGCGCTCGGCCTGCGCGGCCCGGTCATGTCCACAATGGACGAAACAGCCATGGACGTCGCGCTGGCCCGGGAGCTCGGGCTCCCGGTGAGCATGCACGTCCACGGCACCGGCGGCTGGGGGCACGGCGACCGGCCGATCGCCGCGATGGCCGAGCGCGGGCTGCTCGACGACCGCACGACCGTCGTGCACGGCAACGGCCTCTCCGACGACCAGCTGGTGATGCTCGCCGACGCGGGCGGCTCGGTGTCGATCAGCCCGGACGTCGAGCTGAAAATGGGCTTCGAGCCGCTGATCACCGGCCGGGCACTGGCCGCCGGGCTCCGCCCGTCACTCTCGATCGACGACTGCCCGTCCGCCGGTGGCGACATGTTCGGCGCGCTGCGCACCGCGATGGCCGCCGAGCGCGGCCGCGTCACGAGCCGGGACTTTCTCGCGTTCGCCACGATCGACGGGGCGCGGGCTCTCGGCCGCGCGGCCCGGACCGGCAGCATCACCGTCGGCAAGGACGCCGACCTCGTCCTGCTCGACGCCGAGGACCTCTCGATCTTCCCGGTGGGCGACGCGTGCGGCACGATCGTCGCCGCGGGCCACCCGGGCCTCGTGGACAGCGTCTTCGTCGCCGGGAAGGCGGTCAAGCGCGACGGGAAGCTGCTCGGCGTCGACCTGCCGGCCTTGCGCGACCGGCTGCTGGAGTCGCGCGACCGGATCGCCGCGGCCGCCGGGATCGCGGTCGACGGATCGTGGTCGCCCTAGGAAGCCGAGGTCACGCGGTAGACGTCGTAGACGCCTTCCACGCCGCGGACCACCTTGAGGACGTGGCCGAGGTGCTTCGGGTCGCCCATCTCGAACGAGAAGCGGCTGACCGCGACCCGGTCGCGGGACGTGGTCACCGACGCCGAGAGGATGTTGACCTTCTCGTCGGCCAGCACCTTCGTCACGTCCGAGAGGAGGCGGTGCCGGTCGAGCGCCTCGACCTGGATGGCCACCAGGAACACCGAAGAAGCCGAGGGCGCCCACTCGACCTCGACCAGCCGCTCGGGCTGGGACTGCAGGTCGCCGGCGTTGGTGCAGTCGGTGCGGTGCACCGAAACGCCGCCGCCGCGGGTGACGAACCCGAGGATCTCGTCGCCCGGCACCGGGGTGCAGCAGCGGGCCAGCTTGGCCCAGACGTCGCTCGCGCCCTTGACGACCACGCCGACGTCGTTGGAGCCGCGGCGGCGGGTGACCGTGGACGGCGTCGCGCGCTCGGCGAGCTCCTCCTCCGCCGCGTCGACCCCGCCGATGAGCGCCACCAGCCGCTGCACGACGTGCTTCGCGCTGGTGTGGCCCTCCCCGACCGCCGCATACAGCGACGAGATGTCGGCGTGGCGCAGCTCGGTGGCGACCGCGCCCATCGACTCCGCGGAGACCAGCCGCTGGATCGGCAGGCCGACCTTGCGGATCTCCTTGGTGATCGCTTCCTTGCCGCCTTCGATCGCCTCGTCGCGGCGTTCCTTGGCGAACCACTGCCGGATCTTGGCGCGCGCCTTCGGCGAGCCGGCGAACTGCAGCCAGTCCCGCGACGGCCCGGCGTTCTCCGCCTTCGACGTGAAGATCTCGACGGACTCGCCGTTCTCCAGCTTCCGCTCGAGCGCGACCAGGCGGCCGTTGACCCGGGCGCCGATGCACCGGTGCCCGACCTCGGTGTGCACGGCGTAGGCGAAGTCGACCGGCGTGGAGTCCACGGGCAGCGTGATGACGTCGCCCTTGGGCGTGAAGACGAAGATCTCGCGCGAGGCCAGCTCGTAGCGCAGCGACTCGAGGAAGTCGCCCGGGTCCGCCGCTTCCCGCTGCCAGTCGAGGAGCTGGCGCATCCACGCCATCTCGTCGACGTCCATGGCATTGCCGTTGTGCGTGCCCTTGGTTTCCTTGTACCGCCAGTGCGCGGCGATGCCGTACTCGGCCGTGCGGTGCATCTCGTAGGTGCGGATCTGCACTTCGAGCGGCTTGCCGTCCGGGCCGATCACCGTGGTGTGCAACGACTGGTAGACGCCGAACCGCGGCTGCGCGATGTAGTCCTTGAACCGGCCGGGCACCGGCTGCCACAGCGCGTGGACGACACCCATCGCGGCGTAGCAGTCACGCACGTCCTCGACCAGGATCCGGACGCCGACCAGGTCGTGGATGTCGTCCAGGTCGCGGCCGCGGACGATCATCTTCTGGTGGATCGAGTAGTAGTGCTTCGGCCGGCCCTCGACCTTCGCGGTGATCCGCGACGAGACGAGGTTGCTGGTCAGGTCGGTGATGACCGAGCGCAGGTAGATGTCGCGCGACGGCGCGCGGTCGGCGACCAGGCGCACGATCTCGTCGTACTTCTTCGGCTGCAGGATGGCGAACGCGAGGTCCTCCAGCTCCCACTTCACCGTGGCCATGCCGAGCCGGTGCGCGAGCGGGGCGAGGACTTCGAGCGTCTCGCGGGCCTTGCGGGCCTGCTTCTCCGGCGGCAGGAAACGCATGGTGCGCATGTTGTGCAGCCGGTCGGCGAGCTTGATGACCAGGACGCGGGGGTCCTTGGCCATCGCGATGACCATCTTGCGGATGGTCTCGGCCTCGGCGGACGTGCCGAGCTTGACCTTGTCCAGCTTCGTGACGCCGTCGACCAGCTCGGCGACCTTCTCGCCGAAGTCGGCCTTCAGGCTCTCGACCGCGTAGCCGGTGTCCTCGACGGTGTCGTGCAGCAGCGCCGCGACGAGCGTCGTGGTGTCCATGCCCAGCTCGGCGAGGATGGTCGCGACGGCGAGCGGGTGGGTGATGTAGGGGTCGCCGGACTTGCGCCGCTGGTTCCGGTGCAGCTCCTCGGCGACGTCGTACGCGCGCTGCAGGAGGCCCAGGTCGGCGTTCGGGTGCAGCTCGCGGTGGATGACGGCGAGGGGCTCGAGGACCTGCTTGACCGGGGCGGCGCGCTGCGCGGTGATGCGCCGGGCGAGGCGGGCGCGCACCCGCCGGGTGGCGGACGGGTTCGGCGCCGCGCCGTTCGGCTTCGGCGGCGCGGGCTGTGCCGCCGCCTGCCCGTTCTGCGGGGCGCCCTCCTGCGCGGGCACCGCGGCGTCGAGCTCCTGGCTCACCCGCACCTCCTGCTGCTCGTGCGGCCTTCGAACCACCAGGGTAGCCGTTGCGTCTCGTGGCCCTGTCGGGTGCGCCCGTTCAGGGGGATCACAACACCCTCACCAGCAGCTTCTCCCCTACCGGAGTGGGGGGGGGGGGGGGGGGGGGGGGGGGGGGGGGGGGGGGGGGGGGGGGGGGGGGGGGGGGGGGGGGGGGGGGGGGGAGGGGGGGGGGAGGTGGGGGGAG
>NZ_JBVJON010000005.1:181734-212014 GCF_055583145.1 Amycolatopsis sp. NPDC104819
ACACACAAAGGAAAGACAAAGGAAGAAGAAGAAGGGTAACCCAAGAAAAAACGCGGTGCGGGCGGGGGGGGGGGGGGGGGGGGGGGGGGGGGGCCGCCCCCCCCCCCCCCCCCCCCCCACGACCAGCTGCGGCAGACTCGGTTCAGCAGACCTGCAGGGCGTGGATCTTGCGGTTCGCCAGCACGTCACGGCCGCCCAGCGCCGCCAGCTCCAGCACCACCGACACGCTGTCGACCACGGCTCCCGCGTCCTCCAGGAGCTTGCCCGTCGCCGCCACCGTGCCGCCCGTGGCCAGCACGTCGTCCAGGATCGCGATCCGCTGGCCCGGCCGGACCACGCCGACCGGCAGCTCGACCGTGGCCGTGCCGTACTCCAGCGCGTAGTCCACCCGGCCCGCCACCTGCGGGAGCTTGCCGGGCTTGCGGATCAGCACCACGCCGAGGCCGCGGGCGTACCCCACGGCCGCGGCGAGGAGGAACCCGCGGGCCTCCACGCCGGCGAGCGCCTCGACCTGCGGGTCGAGGGTGCCCGCCAGCGCGTCGGCCACGGCCTTGAACGCGCCCGCGTCCGCGAAGAGCGGGCTCAGGTCGCGGAACAGCACGCCGGGCTCCGGGAAGTCCGGCACCTCGGCGATCAGGCCGAGGGCGTCGTCCAGGTCCACGTCAGCGCTTGCGCTTGTTCGCGGGCTTGCCGGACGGGCGCTGCTTCTGGATCCGGGCGGGGACGCTGGCCGCGGCCGCGTACGCCTTCTCCTTGCGCAGCTCCTTCGCCAGGGCGTCGTCGTCCGAGGCGTCGAAGTCGTCGCCCGCGGCCTTGCGCTCCGCGTTGGCCCGGCGGGCGTGGACGCGCTCGGCCTGCTGCCGGTACTTCGGGTCGCGCATCTTGAAGTCGACCAGCAGCGGCGTCGCGAGCGCGACCGACGACAGCACGCCGACGATCGTGCCCGTGAGCTGCACGAGCGCCAGGTCCTGCAGCGTGCCGGAGCCGAGCAGGATGTACCCGACGATCAGCAGGCCGAGGATCGGCAGCAGCGCGATGAACGCCGTGTTGAACGACCGCATCAGGGTCTGGTTCAGCGCCAGGTTCGCGGCTTCGCCGAACGTGCGGCGGGTCAGCCCGAGCAGGCCGCGCGTGTTCTCGCGGACCTTGTCGAACACCACCACCGTGTCGTACAGCGAGAACCCGAGGATCGTCAGCAGGCCGATCACCGTCGCCGGCGTGACCTCGAACCCGACCAGCGAGTACACGCCGGCCGTCACGAAGATGTCGTGCAGCAGCGAAACCAGCGCCGCCGAGGCCATCCGCAGGTCGAAGTAGATCGCCAGGAAGATGACGACCGCGACGAGGAACACCGCGAGGGCGATCAGCGCCTTCTGCGAGATCTCGCCACCCCAGGACGCGCTGACCGCGCTGTCACTGATCGCCTGCACGCTCGGCTGGCCGTTGGAGCCCTTCGGGCCCAGGTCCTGGAACAGCGTCTGCTTGACCTTGGCGACGTCGGCCGCGTCCAGCGTGTCGGTGCGGATCTGGATGGTCGACGCGGCGCCCGTGCCGACCTTCTGGGTCTCCGCGGCCGGCTTGCCCAGCGCCTTCTGGAACGACTCCTTGGCCTGGTCCTCGGTGATGACGCCGTGGATGCCGTTGGCCGGCATCTGGATCTGCGTGCCGCCCTCGAACTCGATGCCGATGTTGAAGCCGCGGAAGATCATCGACAGCAGGCACACCAGCACCAGCGTCCCGAAGAACAGGTACCAGCGCTTGCGCTTGCCGACGACGTCGAACGCGCCCGTGCCCACGTAGAGCCGGTGGAAGAAGCTTTCCCGCCTGCCCGGCTTCGCCGCGACCTTCTTGTCGCCGTCGGCGTCCGTGCCCAGTTCCTCGACGCCCACGTCAGGCCTCCTTCACGTTCGCGCGGCCGACGCCCGTCGACTTGCGGTGCGAACCCACTTGCTGCACGGCGCCCAGACCCAGGTACTTCGGGTTGGACAGGAACTTCGACTTCGACGTCGACGCGATGGCCACCAGCGGGTGGGTCACCAGGTAGACGATCACCAGGTCGAGCACGGTGGACATGCCGAGCGTGAACGCGAAGCCCTGGACGTCGCCGACGGCGATGATGTACAGGATCGCCGCGGCCAGGAAGCTCACCGCGTCCGAGGCCAGGATGGTGCGCTGGGCGCGGGTCCACCCGCGCGGCACCGCGGACCGGAACGTCCGGCCCTCCCGGATCTCGTCCTTTATTCGTTCGAAGTAGATGACGAACGAGTCCGCCGTGATGCCGATCGCGATGATCAGGCCGGCGATGCCCGCGAGGTCCAGCGTGTAGCCGATCCAGCGGCCGAGCAGCACCAGCACCGCGAACACCAGCGAGAACGACAACGCCAGCGACAGGATCGTCAGCACGCCGAGGAGCCGGTAGTAGAACAGGCAGTAGATGAACACGACCAGCAGGCCGATGCCGCCGGCGATGAGCCCGGCCTGCAGCGACGCGAAGCCGAGGGTGGCCGACACCGTGGTCGCGTCCGAGGAGGCGAACGACAGCGGCAGCGAGCCGTACTTCAGGATGTCCGAGAGGTCCTTCGCCTCGGGCTGGGTGAACTTGCCCGTGATCTGGGTGTTGCCGTCGACGATCGCGACCTGGATGTTCGGCGCGGACACGACCTGCGTGTCGAGCACGAACGCGGCCTGCTGACCGGTGTTCTTCGACGTGAAGTCGGCCCAGATCTTGGTGCCCTCGCTCTTGAAGCTGAGGTTCACCACCCACTGGCCGCGCTGCTGGTCGTACCCCGACGTCGAGTCCGCGATCTCGGTGCCCGGCAGGAACTCCGGCTCCAGCAGGTACTTGTAGGTGTCGTGGTCACCGCAGGCGACCAGCGGCAGCTTGGGGTCGTCGTTGCCCTCGAGCGGGTCCTTGGCGTTCGGCGCGCAGGTGAGCGACGCCATTGCCTGGGCGACGAGGTTCTGGTCCGGGGCGCCGTCGGCGCCGATCAGCTTCGGGTTCTGCCGGACCGCCTTCGCGGCCTGGATCTCCTTGGCGGTGTCGGCGTCGACCGAGCCGTCCGCGGGGGCCGGGGCCTGGCTCGACGCCGGCGGCGGCGTGGTGCTGCTGCTCGGCGGGGCCGGCGTGGTGCTCTGCTGCTGCGCGGGCGCGGCGGCGGGAGCGCCGCCACCACCGGCGGCCGGGCTGGACGGCGGCGCGCTGGAACTGGCCGTCGGCGCGCCGGAAGACGGCGCGCCCGAAGACGGCGGGGTGCTCGGGGCGCCCGAGGACGGCGGGGTGGACGGCTGCGGCTGCGGGGGCACCACCGGCTGCGTCGCGTTCGCGACGACCTTCCGGAAGCCCAGCTTCGCGGTCTTGCCCAGGTTCTTCGCCTGGTCGCCCTGCTCGCCGGGGACGGTGATGACGACGTTGTTGCCGTCGAGGAGGACCTCGGTGCCACCGACGCCGATCCCGTTGACCCGGCGCTCGATGATCTGGCGCGCCTGGTTCAGGGACTCCCGGGTGGGCTGGCCACCGTCCGGGGTGCGGGCGGTGAGCGTGACCCGGGTGCCGCCTTGCAGGTCGATGCCCAGCTTCGGGGTCGGCTTGTGGTTGCCGGTGAGGAACACCAGCGCGTACAGCACGATCACGATCAGGGCGAAGAAGGCGAGATAGCGTCCCGGGCGGAGATGCCCGGCCGATGATGCCACGGTGCTTCGGTCTCCTCGGACTGGGTTGCCCCAACGGTCTGGTGCCCGCCCGGAGGGTTACCGGGCCGGACTGTGTGCGATTCACTCCCGGGCACGGGTATGACGGCGGACACGCACGCAGCACCGAGACACTACTCGGTGCTGCGTGAGCCCGGCGTTGCGGCCGCACCGACTTTCGTCGGGAGCTTTCCGCCCCTGCCCAGGGGTACCGCGGGGGCCTTACTTCTTGCCGTGCTCCAGCGGCGGCGCCACCTGCGCGGTGGTCGGCGTCTCGTCGTCGCGCTTGATGCCGGCGCTCGACTCGATGATCGACTCCTCCGCGGGAGCCTCGTCCGCCTCGTCGGCCGAGTCCTCGTCGGTCTCGACGACCGGCTGCACCTTCTCGCGGACCGCGAGCCGCAGCCAGGTGGTGACAACGCCGGGCGCGATCTCGATGTCGATCGTGGTGTCGCCGGAGGTGTCGGCGACGGTGCCGTAGAGACCCGAGGTGGTCATCACGCGGTCACCGGGCGCCAGGCTGTTCTGCAGGTCCTGCTGCGCGGCCTGCTGCTTCTTCTGCTTCCGCGAGCTCATCACCAGCGGCACGGCGAGGACGAGCACGAGCAGCAGGGGCAGCAATAGCTGTTGCATGATTCTCCGTTCGACGGACACCGGGCCCAGCCGAAATGTCCGGTTTTTGGGTATGTGCTCCTGTCAAGTGTGCCAGGTACCAGCGCGGACGCCAGCACCCACCCGCCGGTTCCGGCCGCTCATTCCTGCTCGAACGGCGAGAGCCCGCCCGGGTCGGGGCGCCCCGGGTGGTCGGCGGGCGGCACCAGCCCGAGGTGCTCCCAGGCGGCCGCGGTCGCCACCCGGCCACGCGGGGTGCGGGCGAGCATACCGGCGCGCACCAGGTAGGGCTCGCAGACCTCTTCCACCGTGGACGCCTCCTCCCCCACGGCCACCGCCAGCGTCGAGATGCCGACCGGCCCGCCGCCGAACGACCTGGTCAGCGCGGTGAGCACGGCCCGGTCGAGCCGGTCGAGGCCCAGCTCGTCGACGTCGTAGACGGCCAGCGCGGCCCGGGCGACCTCGAGGGTCACCTTGCCGTCGGCGCGGACCTCGGCGTAGTCGCGGACGCGCCGCAGCAGCCGGTTCGCGATCCGGGGTGTGCCGCGCGAGCGGCCGGCGATCTCCTGGCAGCCGTCGCGGTCGATCGGGATGTCGAGGATCGTCGCGGCGCGGCGGACGACCAGCTCCAGCTCGGTGTCGGTGTAGAACTCCATCTGCCCGGTGAAGCCGAAGCGGTCGCGCAGCGGCCCGGTCAGCGAGCCGGACCGGGTGGTCGCCCCGACCAGCGTGAACGGCGCGATCTCCAGTGGGATGCTGGTGGCGCCCGGGCCCTTGCCGACCACGACGTCGACCCGGAAGTCCTCCATCGCCAGGTAGAGCATCTCTTCGGCGGGGCGGGCGATCCGGTGGATCTCGTCGATGAACAGGACGTCGCCGGGGGCGAGGTTGGACAGCATCGCGGCCAGGTCGCCGGCGCGTTCCAGGGCCGGGCCGGAGGTGATCCGGATGGCCGCGCCCAGCTCGGCGGCGACGATCATCGCCATCGACGTCTTGCCCAGCCCGGGCGGGCCGGACAGCAGGACGTGGTCGGGCGGCACGCCGCGGCGGCGCGCGCTCTCCAGCACCAGCTCCAGCTGCTCGCGCACCCGGGGCTGGCCGACGAACTCGTCGAGCTTGCGGGGCCGCAGCGTGCCTTCGACGGTCTCCTCGCCGGTCTGCGCCCACGCCGAGAGGGCTTCGTCTTCCTCCACGGCTTCATACTCCACGGCCGCGCCTACCGCTTCCGGCCGAGGGTGGCCAGCGACGCGCGCAGCACGCTGGCCGTGGTGTGGCCGTCGCCGTCGGCGAGGACCTTGTCCACGGCCGTCTCGGCCTGCTTGGCCGGGAACCCGAGGCCGGCCAGTGCTTCGACGACCTCGGCCCGCAACGCGCCGGGCGCGGTGAGGGCCGGCGCTTCGCCGGAGCCGAGCGCGGTGACCTTGTCGCGCAGCTCCAGGGTGAGCCGTTCGGCGCCCTTGCGGCCGATGCCGGGCACCGAGGTGAGCACGGTGATGTTGCCTTCGACGAGCGCGCCGCGCAGCTTGTCGGGGTCGAGCACGGCGAGGGTGGCCAGCGCGAGCCGCGGCCCGATCCCGGAGACCGTCTGCAGCAGCCCGAACAGCTCCCGCGCGTCGGCGTCGGCGAAGCCGAACAGCGTCAGCGAGTCCTCGCGGACGACGAGCGCGGTGTGCAGCCGGACCTCCTCGCCGCGGCGCAGGGTGGCCAGCGTCGCCGGGGTGGCCTGCACGGCGAAGCCCACTCCGCCGACCTCGACCACGACGTGGTCCAAGGCGACCGACAGGACTTCTCCGCGTACCGACGAGATCATCGTGCTGCTCCAGGGTTCTTGGCTTGTTTCGCCGCCGCGGCGAGGCGGGCCTTGTGGGTGCGCGCCATCTCGGCCGCGCGGGCTTCGGCCTCGGCGAGCCGGGCCCGCATCGGCTCCCGCCAGAGGTGGCAGATGGCGAGGGCGAGCGCGTCCGCGGCGTCGGCAGGGTGCGGCGCGACCTCGAGGTTGAGCAGGCGCATCACCATGGCCGTGACCTGCGCCTTGTCGGCCCGGCCCGACCCGCTGACGGCGGCCTTGACCTCGCTCGGCGTGTGGAACACGACCGGCAGCCCCCGGCGCGCGGCGGCGAGCGCGACGACGCCACCGGCCTGCGCGGTGCCCATGGCCGTGCGGACGTTGTGCTGGGCGAAGACCCGCTCGACCGCGACCGCGGTCGGCTTGTACTTGTCCATCCAGCGTTCGACCTCGTCGGAGATGCCGAGCAGCCGGTGCGCCAGGTCGGCGTCGGCCGGCGTCCGCACGACGTCGACGGCGACGCAGCGGACGGCCCGGCCCTTGCCGCCGTCGACCACCCCCAGGCCGCACCTGGTCAGACCGGGGTCGACCCCGAGCACCCGCACCCGTTCTCCCTCTCGCCGCGAACACCAGTTCGAGCTTGCAGGCTACTGGCCGCGTCTGCGGCAGGATGGGTGACATGCCGGAGCCGTCGGATTTCGTCACCCACCTGGGTCTTGAGCCCCTGCCGGTCGAGGGCGGGCGGTGGGCGCAGAGCTGGCGCTCGCCGACCGGGTCCGCGATCTACTACCTGCTCGTGGCGCCCGAGTTCTCGGCGCCGCACCGGCTGGACCGCGTCGAGGTGTACGTCCACCACGCGGGCGCGCCGGCCGCGATGCTGCTGCTGCACCCGGACGGCTCGGTGTCCCGGCCGGTGCTCGGCACGGACGTCGCCGCCGGCGAGCGGCCCCAGGTCGTGGTGCCCGCCGGGACCTGGCAGGCGACGGTCACGCGCGGCGCGTGGAGTCTGCTGGGCACGGTCGTCGTGCCGCCCTACACGGACGACTGCGTGGAGTTCGCGACGGCGTCGGAGCTGGCCGAGCGCTACCCGGAAGCGGCCGCCGACCTGCGGAAGTTCTAGGGGCCGTCGACGCCGGGGGTCCAGCTTTCCGGGTCGCCGCTCTCGGTCAGGACCAGCTGCCACCGGGCGAAGCCCTCGGGCGCGTCCGGGTGCCACGGGAACTTGCCCTCCGGCGTGGCGACGATCAGCTGCAGCGCCGGGAAGTCGCCGTCCGGGTAGATGAGGAACGCGGAGCCGAAGAACTCGGGGTAGTGCCCCTTGTTGACCCGCTCGAGGACGACCGGGACGCCTTCGAAGAAGTTGTCGTAGCGCTTGCCGACCTCGAAGATCTCGCCGTTGGCCGCGCGGTCGACGTAGGCGTCGAGCAGCACCTGGCCCATCTGCTCCGGCAGCCCGACGACGACGGCTTCGGGCACGTGATGCAGCGCCCACGCACAGGCGGTGAAGCAGTAGCCGGCGCCCTCGGCGTCCCCGGCGACCGAAACGACGGCGTTGCCGCGTTCCTTCGCCTGCGTCTCGATCCATTCGATGAGGCGCAGTTCGTCCGCGGACAGTTCGGCGGTGATGTCGGCGGAGGCGGCGGGGGTCGTCGAGGTCACGGCGCACATTCTGCCTGACGAGTCCGGGAGAAGCACAGGGCCCGGGCCGGAAAGTTTCCGACCCGGGCCGCGATCCCGTGCGGGGCAAAGGAAAACTCAGCCGACTTCGGCGAGCACCTCGTCCGAGACGCGGACGGCTACGCAGCGCGTAGACGTTCTCCACCGCCCGACAGCACGAAAGCCGCCACAAGGAACCAGCCCCCTGGCGCCCTTCGACGCGTATCCCGACCCCGGCATCAGCCGACTTCGGCGAGCACCTCGTCGGAGACGTCGAAGTTCGCGTAGACGTTCTGGACGTCGTCGCAGTCCTCGAGGGCGTCGATCAGCTTGAAGACCTTCTTCGCGCCGTCCGCGTCCAGGGGGACGCTGACCGACGGGAGGAACGTCAGCTCCGCCGACTCGTACTCGAACCCGGCCTCCTGCAGCGCCTTGCGCACCGGCACCAGGTCGCCGCCTTCGGAGACGATCTCGAAGCTCTCGTCGAGGTCGTTGACCTCTTCGGCGCCGGCGTCGAGGACCGCCATGAGGACGTCGTCCTCCGAGGCGTCACCCTTCGGCATCAGCACGACACCCTTGCGGGTGAACATGTACGCGACCGAACCCGGGTCGGCGAGGGAGCCGTTGTTGCGCGTGAGCGCGGTGCGGACCTCCATCGCGGCGCGGTTCTTGTTGTCGGTGAGGCACTCGATCAGCACCCCCACGCCGTTGGGGCCGTACCCCTCGTACGTGATGTTCTGCCAGTCGGCGCCGCCCGCTTCTTCACCGGCGCCGCGCTTGCGGGCGCGCTCGATGTTGTCCTGCGGGACCGAGTTCTTCTTCGCCTTCTGGATGGCGTCGTAGAGCGTGGGGTTGCCATCCGGGTCGCCACCACCGGTGCCGGTCCGCGCGGCCACCTCGATGTTCTTGATCAACCGCGCGAAGAGCTTGCCGCGCTTCGCGTCGAGGTTGGCCTTCTTGTGCTTCGTGGTGGCCCACTTGGAGTGGCCGCTCATCTCTCCTCCATCTGTTCCGTACCCGGCCCGGGCACCGCGTTTCAGGCAGCCTGCCGTACGAGGCCGACGAAGAGCCGGTGCACCCGCACGTCGGGTGTCAGCTCCGGGTGGAACGCGGTCGCCAGCACCGCCCCCTGCCGGACCGCGACGATCCTAGCGGTGTCGTCCGCCACGCCGGGCACGCCGCTGACCGTGGCCAGCACCTCGACGCCGTCACCGGCCTTCTCGACCCAGGGCGCGCGGATGAACACCGCGCGCACCCCGCCGCCGTCGACCCCGGTGAAGTCGAGGTCGGCCTCGAAGGAGTCGACCTGCCTGCCGAAGGCGTTGCGCCGGACGACGACGTCGAGCCCGCCGAGCTGCTGCTGGTCGGGCCGCCCGTCGAGGGTCTGCCGCGCCAGCAGGATCATCCCGGCGCACGACCCGAAGGCGGGCAGCCCGTCGGCGATCCGCGCGCGCAGCGGCTCGAGCAGTTCGAACGTCTCGAGCAGCCGCGACATCGTGGTGGACTCGCCACCGGGCAGCACCAGACCGTCCACTTCGGACAACTCAGTGGCCCGCCGCACCGGCTTCGCCCGCGCGCCCGCTTCTTCCAGCATGGCGACGTGCTCCCGCACGGCACCCTGCATGGCAAGCACACCGATGACCGGCACCGAAGACCCCTCAGACACCCGACCTCCCGAAAGACCCTTCCCACCAGCCTAGACGCTCGGCGTGCCGAGCGGACCGGCAGGTCAGCCCGGCCGCCGCACCCGAGCGCCCCAAGGTGGCCTTCGGTGCGTCCGACGCAACCAAGGCCACCTTGGGGCGCCAGCGACGCGCGGCTCAGGGCACGCCGGCCAGCCGCAGCAGCGCCGCCGTCGCCGCGGCGGCCACCACCACCAGCGCGAACGGGGCCTTCCGCCAGGCCAGCACCCCGGCCACCAGCACCCCGGCCGGCCGCGCGAACCCCGCGAAACCGTGCCCTTCCGTCAACGCGCTGACCGCGACCAGCGCGGCCAGCAGCACCACCGCCGCCAGCGCCATCAGCCGTTCCGCCTTCGGGGACAGCTTCAGCCGGCTGCGCAGCACCGGCCCGGCGAACCGGAAGGCGAACGTCCCCACGGCCAGCACGGCCGTGCCGATCAGCAGTTCGACGCCGTCCATCAGCGGGCCTCCTCCAGTTCGGGTTCCTTCGCCGTGACTCCCACCAGCACCCCGGCCAGCGCCAGCAGCACCGGCAGCCCCGCGGGCAGGAACGGCGTCGCGACCAGCGCGACGGCCACCCCGACCAGCACCGGCAGCCGGGCCGCCCGGTCGCGCAGGGACGGCAGGACCAGCGCGAGCAGCACCGCCGGGAACGCGGCGTCCAGGCCGAACACGTCGGTGTCGCTGATGACGGACCCGGCGAACGCGCCGGCGACCACGCCGATGTTCCAGCAGGCGAACAGGCCGATCCCGCACGCCCAGTACGCCGCGCGCCGCCGGTGCGCCTCGCGCTGGGCCAGCGCGAACGCCACCGACTCGTCGATCATCAGGTGGCTGCCCGCCAGCCGGGCGGGCCACCGCTTGCCCAGGACGTCGCCGATCGCGAAGCCGAACGGCAGGTGCCGCGCGTTCGCGAGCAGCCCGGCGAGCACGGCGGCGAACGGGTTGCCGCCCGCGGCCACGATCCCGATGAACATGAACTGCGACGCGCCGGCGAAGACCAGCAGCGACATCAGCATCGGCAGCCAGAACGGGAAGCCCGAGCTCACCGCGATGGCGCCGTAGGAGACCCCCACGAGACAATCGGCCAAGCAGACCAGGCCGATGTCGCGGGCCAGGCCCCGATCGAGTGTTCGCCATATCGAACGCATGTGTTCTATGGTGAACACAAGGCCCCGTGTTCGTCAAGGCGAACAGAACGACCGATGGAGCGAACAGCACATGTCGCAGGAAACCACCGGCGCGCCGCTGGAGATCATCGCGGCGTCGCTGCGCCGGGAACGCACCCGCGCGGGCTTGTCCCTGACCGAGGTCGCGCGCCGCGCCGGCCTGGCCAAGTCGACGCTCTCCCAGCTCGAGTCCGGCACCGGCAACCCCAGCGTCGAGACGCTCTGGGCGCTCGGCGTCGCCCTCGACGTGCCGTTTTCGCGCCTGGTCGAGCCCGACCGGCCGAAGGTCCGCGTCATCCGGGCCGGCAAGGGCCCGACGGTGTTCGCCGAACACGCCGACTACGCGTGCACGCTGCTGTCGGCCTGTCCCCCGTCCGCGCGGCGGGACATGTACCTCATCCGGGCCGAGCCGGGGACTCCCCGGCGCAGCGACCCGCACATGACCGGCGTGATGGAGCACATCGTGCTGTGCGCGGGACGCGCCCGGGTCGGCGTCATGGAGGCCCCCGAGGAGCTGAACCCGGGCGACTACATCTCCTACCCC
Source organism: Amycolatopsis sp. NPDC104819 (assembly GCF_055583145.1). Lineage (NCBI taxonomy): Bacteria > Bacillati > Actinomycetota > Actinomycetes > Pseudonocardiales > Pseudonocardiaceae > Amycolatopsis > Amycolatopsis sp. NPDC104819. The sequence continues at coordinate 192,871 of NZ_JBVJON010000005.1, forward strand.
GGCGACGTCCCGCACATCTTCGAAGCGCTCGAGCCGGGCACCTACGGCGTCGAGATCTCGGAATACCTCTAACCCCGGAACGCCCTCCGGTAGGCGCCCGGCGTGGTCCCCACCTGGGCGCGGAACCGGCGCCGCAGGTTGACCGCCGAGGTGAGGCCAACCCGCGTGGCGACGGCCTCCACCGGCAGGTCCGTCCGCTCCAGCAGGGTCCGGGCCTCCGCCACCCGCCGGGCCAGCAGCCACGCGCCCGGGCTCGTCCCGAGCCGGTCGGCGAACCGGCGGGCCAGCGTGCGGGCCGAGACGTTCAGGTGCGCGGCCAGGTCGTCGACCGACAACGGCGTCCCGAGGCGCGCGCCGGCCCACGCGAGCAGGCCGTCGAGCGCGTCGGAGTCCGGCGCGGGTGGCGCGTACTGCGCCTGGCCGCCTTCGCGGTGCGGCGGCATCACCATGTGCCGCGCGAGCAGGGCCGCGTACGCGGCGCCGTGGTCCTGCCGGACGAGGTGCAGGCACAGGTCGACGCCGGCGCCCGCCCCGGCGCTCGTCGCGACGTCACTGTGGTCGACGTAGAGCACGTCCGGCTCCACGCGCACCTGCGGGAACTCCCGTTGCAGCTGCTCCGCGCGGGCCCAGTGCGTGGTCGCCGAACGGCCGTCCAGCAGGCCCGTGCGGGCCAGCGCGAAGACGCCGGAGCAGATCGTGACGAGCCGCGCGCCCCGCGCGTGAGCCGCCAGCAGCGCACGGCGGACGCCGTCCGGCAGCGGCGCCTCCACCGGCGCCCAGCCCGGGATGAGCACGGTGTCCGCCGAAGCCAACGCCTCCAACCCCGCCGACACCGACATCGCGTATCCGGCCGTAGTCGACACCGGGCCGGGCACCTCCGCGCACACGTCGAACTCGTAGTGCCGCGGCACGTCGGCCCGCGGCGTGCCGAAGACCTCGGCGGCGATGCCGAGCTCGAACGTCGACTGCACCGGCCGCACCAGGGCCACCACACGATGCATGGCAGGAAAGTACCCCAGGGTGTCTTTCTTGACGCTGTCCCGGCCCCACGGGCGCCCGGCACGGTGAGGTCATGCACCCCGAGATCCTCGTCCAAGAGGGCTACACGTCCGTGTCCGTCGAGGACGCCCCCGTCCGCGAGCTCTTCCCCGGGATCCGGCTACGTCCACTGTGGACCGGCGCGAACGGCGCGCACGCCAACGTTCTCGAGATGGACCCGGGCACGTCCTGGCCGCGCCGCGACGTCCACGAGCCGGGCCCGGAAGAGGTCTACGTCGTCGCGGGCACGTTCCACGACGGCGCCCGCGACCATCCGGCCGGGACGTTCCTGCACGCCCCGGCCGGGTCGTGGCACGTGCCCGCCAGCACGACGGGCTGCACGCTCTTCCTCTTCTACCCGGAGGGTTAGGCCGTCACCAGCCGCGCTCGGCCAGGCGGTGGGGCTCCGGCAGCTCTTCGACGTTGATGCCGACCATGGCCTCGCCCAGGCCGCGCGAGACCTTCGCCAGCACGTCCGGGTCGTCGTAGAAGGTCGTCGCCTTGACGATCGCCTCGGCGCGCTGGGCCGGGTTGCCCGACTTGAAGATGCCGGAGCCGACGAACACACCCTCGGCGCCGAGCTGCATCATCATGGCCGCGTCGGCCGGGGTGGCGATGCCGCCCGCGGTGAACAGCACGACCGGCAGCTTGCCCTTCTCCGCCACCTCGCGTACCAGCTCGTACGGCGCCTGCAGCTCCTTCGCCGCGACGAACAGCTCGTCCTCCGGCAGCGACTGCAGGCGGCGGATCTCGCCGCGGATCTTGCGCATGTGCGTGGTGGCGTTGGAGACGTCACCGGTGCCGGCCTCACCCTTGGAGCGGATCATCGCCGCACCCTCGGTGATCCGGCGCAGCGCCTCGCCGAGGTTGGTCGCGCCGCAGACGAAGGGCACGGTGAACGCCCACTTGTCGATGTGGTTGGCGTAGTCGGCGGGGGTGAGCACCTCGGACTCGTCCACGTAGTCGACGCCGAGGGACTGCAGCACCTGCGCCTCGACGAAGTGGCCGATGCGAGCCTTGGCCATCACCGGGATCGAGACGGTCTCGATGATGCCATCGATCAGGTCGGGGTCGCTCATCCGCGCGACGCCGCCCTGGGCGCGGATGTCGGCGGGCACGCGCTCCAGCGCCATCACCGCGACCGCGCCGGCGTCTTCGGCGATCTTGGCCTGCTCGGCGGTGACCACGTCCATGATCACGCCGCCCTTGAGCATCTCGGCCATGCCGCGCTTCACCTTGGCGGTGCCGGTGACCGGCTGGACGGTGCCGTTGGAGGGGCTGGGCTGCTGCTCGGACACGACGGGGCCTTTCCACACGATGAACCGGGGGTTACCGGTCCGAGCGTAGGTCGGCGGTGGACCCTTCAGGCAGGCCAGTGCGCGGCAATCTCAGGAGTCCACTTTCGGCACCCCGGCGACCAGGACTTCCGCGGCTTCCGTGCGTGCGTAGAGCACGTGACGTCCGGCACGATGCCCGTTGACCAGGCCCGCGGCCTTCAGGACACCGAGGTGCTGCGACACCGCGCCGGCGCTGAGCCGGGTCCGGCGGGCCAGCTCCGAAGTGGACGCCGGCGCGGCCAGCTCGGCGAGCAGCATCGCGCGCCCGCGGCCCATGACGGCGGCCAGCGCGCCGGGCGCGACCGCCGTCCCGGTCTCCCAGAGCGTGGCGATCCCGCGCGGCGGGTAGCGCAGCACCGGCTGCCAGCGCGGGTCGGTCTTGGAGAACACCCGCGGCCAGACGAACGCCGAGGGCACGAGCACCAGGCCGCGCCCGTCGAGCGGCACGGCGGCGTGCAGGTGGCGGTGCGCCACCGTGAGCGTGCCGCCCTGCCAGCGGACCAGCGGGGTGAGGTCGTTGAACAGCTCGGCGGCGCCGCCGTGGGCCAGCAGCCGGGACCGGTGCAGCACGTCGGCCTCGAGCAGCGCGCGGATGCGGGGCCAGTCCGGGGCGAGCACGAGCTCCCAGTACCGCTCCATCAGCGTCGCGAGCCGCTCGAGCCCGGCTTCGGGGTCGCGGTGGAAGCGGTTCAGCACCGGTGGGCGCGGCCCGGACATCGCGTCGAGCTCACGCCGGACGACGCGGCCCGGCACGTCACGCAGGTCGGCGAGCTCGTCGGCCAGTTCGGGCAGCGGTGTCGACGGCGTGCCGGCCAGGAAGCCGGGCAGGTGCCGCAGCGGCACCAGCTCCCGCAGCAGCGTGATGTCCAGGCCGGCGCCGTCGAGCGCCGCGGTCGCCCGCTTGACCCACGGCAGGTGCAGCGCGTGCTCCCCCGGCCGGTTCAGGACGCGCACGCTCGCCACGATCTCCCACGCCGGCGAGAACGCGAACCGGGTGTGCGCCAGATCCTCTGTGGAGAATGCCAGGTCGAGCACGCGCCTCCTTTGCGTGGGTTCGGCGCAGTCTATGTCTCTCCGATGTGGACAGTCGAGTGGGGCGCGAAAAGTCCTTGCGGGAAAGCGAAAATTCCTCGCGGGTCATACTTTCGGGCGACAGCGCGCAACCGCGGCAGGTTCACCCCGTAGTACGCCTCCGCCCAGTCCGGCATCTCGGGATCGAGGTAGTTGACGTAGCCGGTGGCGCCGAACTCCGGCCCGAGCCCGTCGCGGACGGCGGCCACCGCGCGCCGGGCGCCGGCCTCACCGCCGTTCTCGGGCTCCGCGCCGTGCAGGAACTGGAAGCTGGCCAGCGCCTTCCGGTGCGGGAACGCCGTTTCGCGGACACCGACCCGCGCGATGGCGCCGCCGCCCGCGTCGATGATGGTGTCGACCTTCGGGACCCCGGTCAGCACCTCGACGACGGCGGCCGGGTCGGCGGCCCGGCGCAGGAGCATCCGCGACGTCCCGACGTAGGTGCCCCGGTTCGCGGCCACCGCCGGCCGCGAGTCGTGGTCGTCGAACGACCGCATCGCGGACACATGGTCCAGCACCCGCCGCCGCTGCTCGACCGGCGGGGTGCCGACCCGGCGGATCAGGTCGTCGAGCAGCTCGTTCATCCGCGCCGCCGGGCCGAGGAACGTGCCGCCGAGGTTGGCGTGGTCCGCGCCGAGGCCCATCCCGGACCACAGCTCGTCCGGCATCGCCGGCTGCCAGTCCTGCCAGGCGGCGAACAGCGCGGTCTGCGTGCCCGGCGGGAAGTGGAGGTCGAACGTGGCGACGTCGGCGATCGGCACGGTCCGGAACGTGAACCCGGTGACGATCCCGAAGTTGCCGCCGCCCCCGCCGCGCAGCGCCCAGAACAGGTCGGGCTCCGCCGTCGCCGAAACCGTGCGCAGCCGGCCGTCGGCCGTGACGATCCGGGCCGCCTCCAGGTGGTCGCACGTCAGGCCGTATTTCCGGTCGAGGACGCCGACGCCGCCGCCGAGGGCGAGCCCGGCGATGCCGACCGTGTCGCAGCTGCCCGCCGGCAGCACCCGGCCCGCCGCCGCGAGCGTGGTGGCGATCGGCCCCAGCCGGGCCCCGGCGCCGATCACCGCGCGGCCGTCCGGGCGCGCTTCGACCGCCGAGAACCGGCTCAGGTCCACCACGATCCCGCCGTCCACAGTGGAGTACCCGGGATAGCTGTGCCCGCCGCTGCGGGCGGCGACGGGCAGCCGGTGCCGCGCCGCGAAGCCGACAGCGGCTTGGACGTCCTCGACCCGCGTGGCGCCCACGACGGCCGCCGGCATCCGGGCGTCGTACATCGTGAAGAAGCCCTGCTTGGCCTCGGGGTAACCCGCGTCGCCCGGCCGGAACAACGGCCCGGCCAGCCGGCGCCGCAGCCGCTCCCAGTCGTCCGGCGGCGGCCACCCCGCCGCCAGTCCCGCCACCGGAACCGCCCCGGACATCCGCAGGAAGGTCCGCCTGTCCACCGTCATGAAACTCCCCCTTGCCCCTGCTCCCCCGGGCATTCGGCTGGTCCCGGGACCCGTGCCTTGCCGTGACCAGGGTAGCGGGTGTGTGATCGAGGACACATCACGTACACCAGCCGTTCGCCGAGGAGTCGTCATGGCCGACAAACAAGCCAAGAACGCCGACACCGGGGCCGCCGTCGCTGTGGACGACCCCGCGAAGGTCCGCAACGTGGTGCTCGTCGGCCCGTCCGGCTCGGGGAAGACGACCCTCACGGAGGCGCTCCTCGCGGCGTCCGGCACCGTCCCGCGCGCGGGCTCGGTGGTCGACGGGACGACGGTGTGCGACCACGACCCGGCCGCGGTCCGCCAGCAGCGCTCGGTCGGCCTTTCGGTCGCGCCGGTGCTGCACCGGGGTCACAAGATCAACCTGATCGACACGCCGGGGTACGCCGACTTCGTCGGGGAGCTGCGGGCCGGGCTGCGTGCGGCCGACGCGGCGCTGTTCGTCGTCTGCGCGGCCGAAGGGGTCGACGCGGCGACGGTCGCGGTGTGGGAGGAGTGCGCCGCGGTCGGCATGCCGCGCGCGGTCGTCGTCTCCCGGCTCGACCACCACCGGGCCGACCCGATGGCCGAGATCGCCGCCTGCCAGGCCGCGTTCGGCGCCGGTGTCCTGCCGCTCTACCTGCCCGCCGGCGACGGCCTGGTCGGGCTGATCACCCAGCGGTACTTCGACTACTCCGCCGGGCATCCGCCGAAGGTGGGCGAACCCGACCCGGCCGACCTCGAGCGGATGGCCGAAGCCCGCAACGAGCTGATCGAAGGGGTCATCGCCGAGAGCGAGGACGAGTCCCTGATGGACCGCTACCTCGGCGGCGAGGAGATCCCCGAGGAGACGCTCATCGCCGACCTCGAGACCGCCGTCGCGCGCGGGTCGTTCCACCCGGTCATCCCGGTGTGCGCGACCAGCGGGATCGGCCTGGCCGAGGTGCTCGACGGGATCGTCCGGGCGTTCCCCTCGCCGCTGGAGCACGAGCCGCCGGACGTCACCACGCCGGACGGCGGGGCGCACGCGGCCATCACCGCCGACCCCGCGGGCCCCCTCGCCGCGGAGGTCGTCCGGACGGCCGTCGACTCCTACGTCGGCCGAGTGTCCCTCGTCCGGGTGTTCTCCGGGACGCTGCGCCCCGAGCGGCCGGTGCACGTGTCCGGGCACGGCCTCGCGGAACGCGGCCACGAGGACCACGACGCCGACGAGCGCGTCGCGCACCTCTACTCCCCCCTCGGCGCGAACCTGCGCGAGGTGCCCTACTGCGTCGCCGGTGACCTCTGCGCGCTGACGAAGGTCGGGTCGGCGGAGACCGGTGACACCGTCTCCTCGCCCGAAGAGCCGTTGCTGATGGAACCCTGGGCGATGCCGGAGCCGCTGCTGCCGGTCGCCGTCGTCGCGAAGACCCGCAGCGACGAGGACACGTTGGCGCGCAACCTTTCCCGGCTGGTCGCCGGCGACCCGACGCTGCGGCTCGACCGCAACGCCGAGACGAACCAGCTGGTGCTGTGGTGCATGGGCGAGGCCCACGCCGACGTCGTGCTCTCGCGGCTGCGGGCGGGCGGCGCGGACGTCGACACCGAACCGGTGAAGATCAGCCTGCGCACGACGTTCGGCAAGCCCGCCAAGGGCCACGGCCGGCACGTGAAGCAGTCCGGCGGGCACGGCCAGTTCGCCGTCTGCGACATCGTCGTCGAGCCGCTGCCGCGCGGCGGCGGCTTCCAGTTCGTCGACAAGGTCGTCGGCGGCTCGGTGCCGCACCAGTTCATCCCGAGCGTCGAGAAGGGCGTGCGGGCCCAGCTGCAGCGCGGGCTGGCCGACGGGCACCCGGTCGTCGACGTGAAGGTCACGCTGGTCGACGGGAAGGCGCACAGCGTCGACTCCTCCGACGCCGCGTTCCAGACCGCCGGCGCGCTGGCGCTGCGGGAGGCCGCGGCGGCCGGGCACCTCACCATGCTGGAGCCGCTGGAAGAGGTGACCATCCGGCTGCCGGACGAGCACCTCGGCACCGTGCTCGGCGACCTCTCCTCCCGCCGGGGCCGGGTGCTGGGCACGGAAGCCGGCCAGGGCGGGCGGACCCTGATCCGGGCCGAGGTCCCGGCGACGGAGCTGGTCCGCTACCTCATCGACCTGCGCTCGATGACCTCCGGCACGGCGACGTTCACCCGCCACCACGCCCGGTTCGAGCCGATGCCGGAAGGGATGGCGGTCCACTGACGGACGACACGCGTACCCCGGCGGACGACACGCGCACCTGAACGGACGACACGGCGGGAGCCGGAGGGCCGGTCGCCGTGTCGTCCGCGCGGGTACGCGTGTCGTCCGGTCAGGCCGGGCGGTGGGCCCGGTGCAGGGTGGCCGCGAAGTCGAGGACGATCGTGTCGCCCTCCTGCATCGTCCGGGCGCCGTCCAGGAACCGCGCGTGGAACTCGCCGGCCCGCTCGCCGAGGGCGGCGACCAGCTCGGTTCCGCCACGCGGCTGCAGCCACTCCCACAGCGCGTCCGGTCCTCGCAGCGGCAGCGGCATCTCGACGTCTTCCCGGGCCAGGCCGGTGAACCCCGCCTCGGTCAGCAGCGTGTCGAGGCCGTCCGCGTCCATCGGCCCCGCGCCGGGCGACGGCGACGGCTCCGGCTCCGCGGCGGCGTCCGGCGAGAAGAACTCGACGCTGAGATCCTGCAGCCAGCCCAGCTGCCCCACCGACTGCCGTTCCAGCGACAGCGCGACCGTGCCGCCGGGCGCCAGCACCCGCCGGACCTCGGCCAGCACGGCCGCCGGGTCGTCCAGGACCTGCACGACGAACCCGGCCGTGACCACGTCGAACGCGCCGTCGGGGAAGTCCGGGTGGGCCGCGTCCATCGTCCGGGCGGTCAGCTCCGGGTGGTCGGCGGCCAGCCGGGCGACCATCTCGGGCGACGCGTCGATCGCCGACACCACGCAGCCGTACGCCAGCAGGGCGCGCGCGACCGCGCCGCGGCCGGCTCCGATGTCCAGCGCCCGCGCGCCCGGCCGCGGACCGGCGAACGCGGCGAGCCGCGCGCCGACGTCCCCCACGTAGAAGAAGATCTCCTCGTACCGGTCGGCGATCCGGTCGTACTTCGCCCGAGCCTGGGCCGCAGTCACCATGGGACCGACGCTAAGGATTCGCCCCGGCGGTGAGGAACCGCCAGTGGGGCGAGGCGGTCAGAAGGCGAAACCACCCGGGCGGTGGTTGCGGTCGGCCAGCAGGCCGGCCAGCGTCGCCACCGCGATCTCCGGCGGGGTCCGCGAGCCGATGTTGAGCCCGACCGGCCGGTGCACGCGGGCGATCTCGGCGTCCGCCACGCCGAGCCCCTGCAACGCGGCCACGTGCGGACCCGGGTGACGCGGGTTGCCGAGCACGCCGATCCACCGCGGCGCTTGGTCGAGCGCGAGCTTGAGGACGTCGCCGAGCTCCGGCCGGTGGTGGTCGGTGACCACGACGTCGGCGGTGCCGTCGAGCGCCGGGAGCGTGGTCGCGGCGTCGAACCCGTCCGGCACGTCGGTCGCCCGCGCGGCGTCCGGTTCGAACAGCGCGACGTGGAAACCGAGGTCCCGCGCGAACTTCAGCAGGTACCGCGACACCGGGGACGCGAACACCGCCACCAGCGTCCGCGTGTCCGGGTCTGCCGGAGCCGTGCCGTGGGCGACGTCGCAGGCCTCGGGTTCGCTCATGCCGCCCAGTCTGTCAGCCGCCGGCCTGTTCGCCCACCGTGACGCGGAACTGCCACAGGTCGGTCTTGCCCTTGACCAGCACCAGGTACCCGTCGGTCACGCGCAGCACCAGCCGGCTCTGCGGGGACGACGGCCGCGGCGGCCGGTGCTGTTTGGCGAGCAGGTACGCGTCGTCCTCCGCGCTGACGCGGTCGGGGTACGGCGTCGCGTCCGCGACGCCCCAGCCCCGGTTGTCGCCCAGGCCGCCCTGCTCTTCGATGACCACCCACCACGTCGCGCTCATATCCCTCCGACGCGCGCGGGGGCCGCCGGGTTCAGATCTCTTCGCCGACCGTCAGCCGGAAGTGGAACGTCGAGGTCCGGCCGTCGACGATCACCAGGTAGCCGCCCGCGATCCGCAGGACCTTCCGCGCCTTCGGCGACCACGGGTAGGCGGGCTGGTACTCCCGCGCGAGCCGCAGGGCCTCGGCTTCGGCCGCGACCTGGTCCTCGACCGGGAACGTCTCCGACAGCGACCAGCTCCGGCCGTCGCCGGCCCCGCGCTGCTCCTCGACGACGACGTACCAGCCCACGCTCAGACCTCCGGCTCGGCGAACTCGAAGTACTCCGGCAGCGGCGCGGTGCCGGCCAGCTTGAAGTACCGCACCTTCCGCCGTCGTCGCAGCCGCAGCGTGTCGCGCACGGCGTCGTTGTGGACGCGCCGGGCGATCACGACCCGGTGTTCGGCGTCGGTCAGCTCCTCGGCGAGCTCGGGCGCCAGGCCCGCGCGGTCGACGCGGCTCAGGTGCAGCGTCAGCTCGTTCTCCTCGGCTTCACGATCGGCACGGGCCGCTGTTTCCGCTCGCTCGGCCGACGTCCGCAGGGCCGTGTCGCCGAGCACCACCGCGACCGCCCGCGCCACGACCGCCCGGCGGGCCAGCGCCGCGTCGAGGGCGGCCCAGCCCGCGTCCGTGCGGACGTGCAGCCGGTCGAGCCGGTTCGCCGTCGCGAGCAGGAACAGCCCGCCCAGCACCACGACCAGCGCCAGCACTGGGAGCAGCCAGCCGAGCACGCTCACCGGGCGAGCTCCCGTTCCGGCGCCGCGACGCGCCGCGGGTCGGCGGCGACGGCTGTCTCGTAGACGCGCAGCACCTGCGTGGCCACCACCGACCAGTCGTACATCGTGACGCGCTCGCCCGCCGCCGCGGCCAGCGACACCCGGTGCGCCGGGTCGCCGAGCAGCTCCCGCAGCCCGTCGGCGAGCGCGGCCGGGTCGCCGGTCTCGACGAGCATCCCGGCGCGGCCGTCGTCGAGCACCCGCCGGAACGAGTCGAGGTCACTGGCCAGGACCGCGGTCCCGGCGGCCATCGCCTCGGTGAGGATCATCCCGAAGCTCTCCCCGCCGGTGTTCGGCGCGCAGTAGACGTCGACGCTGCGCAGGGCCTGGGCCTTCACCTCGTCGGTGGCCTGCCCGAGCAGCTCCAGGTGCGGCGCCAGCTCGGGACCGGCGTCCCGGCGGAGCTGGTCCTCGTCGCCCCGGCCGACGACCACGAGCCGCAGGTCCTCGAACTCCGGCAGGATCCGCCGCAACGCCTCCAGCAGCACGCCCATGCCCTTGCGCGGCTCGCCGAAGCGGCCGACGAACCCGACCGTGCCGCCGGCCCGCGGATAACCCGGCAACGGTGTCGCGGAAGAGAAGAAGCCGACGTCGACGCCGTTCGGGATCTCCACGGCGTCGCCGCCCGCGTGCTCCACCTGCACCCGGCGGGCCAGCGCGGACACCGCGATCCGCGCGGTGATCTTCTCCAGCAGCGGCCGCAGCACCGGCTGGAACGCCGAGAGCGTGCGCGAGCGGGTCGTCGCGGTGTGGAACGTCGCCACGATCGGGCCGTCCGCGATGAGCAGCGCCAGCAGCGAAAGGCTCGGCGCGGCCGGCTCGTGCAGATGCAGGACGTCGAAGTCGCCTTCGCGGATCCAGCGGCGCACCCGGGCGTAGGACACCGGGCCGAACTGGAGGCGGGCGACCGAGCCGTTGTACGGGATGCCGAGCGCCTTGCCGGCCGGGTGCACGAACTCCGGCAGGTCGGCGTCGTCGTCGGCGGGCGCGAGCACGGACACGTGGTGCCCGCGCGCGAGCAGCGCCTTCGTCAGGTCGATCACGTGCCCCTGGACCCCGCCGGGCACGTCGAAGGAGTAGGGGCAGACGATCCCGACCCGCATTCCACGCGTGGCCACGCCTCAGCTCGCTTCTTCCAGGTCCGGCTGCTCGCCCGCGTCGAGGTCGGCCGGCCAGAACTTCTGCACCATGTGCCAGTCGGCCGGGTGGGCGGCGATGTCGCCGGCGAAGATGTCCGCCAGGGCCTGGGTCGCGGCCGGGACCTCGGCGCGCGCGGTGACGCGGATCCGCGGGTGCAGGCGGATCTGCCAGCCGTCCTCGGTGAACCAGCAGCCGGCCGGGATCAGCGCGGCGCCGGTCGTGGCGGCCAGCCGGGCCGGGCCGCCGGGCATCCGGGCCGGCTCGCCGAAGAACTTCACCGGGATGCCGCTGGTGGTCAGGTCGCGGTCGCCGACCAGGCAGACGGCCTTGTTCTCGCGCAGCCGCTTCAGCAGCACGCGCATCGCCGAGCTGTCACCGGTGAGCGGCACGATCTCGAAGCCGAGCGACTCGCGGTACTCGACGAACCGGCGGTAGAGCGACTCGGGCTTCAGCCGCTCGGCGACGGTCGTGAAGCCCCCGAGGTAGTCGGCCAGCCAGACGCCGGCGATGTCCCAGTTCCCGCTGTGCGGCAGCGCCATCACCGCGCCGTTGCCCTCGGCCAGCGCGGCGTCGAGGTTCTCGACGCCGGTGATCGAGGCCGCGACCTTCTCGCTGACCTCCTTCTGGTCCATCGACGGCAGCCGGAACGTCTCGTGCCAGTACCGGGCGTAGGAGCGCATCGCGCGGCGGGTCAGCTCGTCCATCTCGACCGCGTCGGCCTGCGGGACGACCCGCGCGAGGTTGGCGCGCAGCTGCCGGACGCCGCCGCTGTCGCGCTTGACGGCGAGGTCGGCGCCGAGGGAGAAGACCGTGCTGCCGAACCCGGCGGGCAGCCAGCCGGCCAGCCGCCAGCCCGCGGCGTAGCCGAAGGCGCTCAGCCGCTCGGTCAGCCTGGTCATGCCCGCTGCTCCCCGGCGGCGGCCTCGCGGGCCGCCTTCGCCACGCCGGCCGAGCGTTGCAGCAGGGTGATCACCGAAAGCACGGCGAGCAGCCAGAGCGTCACGTCCACGGTGTACGGGATGCCGAAGCCGTGCAGGCCGGTGCCGACGAGCGCGATGATCAGCCGCTCGGCGCGTTCGACGAGCCCGCCGTCGACGGGCAGGCCGGAGGCGTCGGCCCGGGCCTTGACGTAGGAGATGACCTGGGCGAGCACCAGACAGAGCAGCGCCGCGGCGGCGGCCGGGCGGTTGTCGTCGACGACGAAGCACCACCAGGCGATGGCGGCGAACAGGGCGCCGTCGACCAGCCGGTCGCAGGTCGCGTCGAGCACCGCCCCGAACGGGGTGCCGTACCCGCGGGCCCGCGCCATGGCGCCGTCCAGCAGGTCGAGCATGGCGAAGCCCCACACCGTGAAGGTGCCCCAGAGCAGGTGGTCGGTCGGGAAGAAGACCAGGGCGCAGACGACCGCGCCGGCCGTGCCGAGCACGGTCATCGCGTTCGGGGTCAGCCCGACGCGGACCAGCGCCTGGCCGATCGGATCGGTGACGCGGGAAACGGAGGCACGCGCGAAGATATTGAGCATCGGTTCGTCTGAGGCACCTGGCTACGAGGGTCGGGTGGGCGATGGCAGCCTATCGACCCGCACCGGTGACCTTGACGCGCCGCCCCGCGTCAGCCCGATTTGGTGAGCTCGCCCTCGTGTTCGCGCGCCTCTTCGGCGGCCTGCGCCGCGGCGCACTTCGGCGAGAGCTGGTTGCGGATCGCGGCGCTGATCTCACCGAGCGCGGTCACCTGCTCCGGCGTCAGCGGGTCGAAGAGGCTTTCCCGGACGGCCTCGACGTGCCCGGGCGCGGCGGCCTCGAGCGCGGTGAACCCCGCGTCGGTCAGGACGGCCCAGGCGCCGCGCTTGTCGGTCGGGCAGGCCTCCCGGCGCACCCAGCCGTTCGCTTCGAGGCGCGCGACGGCGTGCGAGAGCCGGCTTCGCGACGCCTGGCGCGCGTCGGCGAGCTCGCTCATCCGCAGCCGGCGGCCGGGCGCTTCCGAGAGCGACACGAGGACTTCGTAGTAGGTGTGCGGCATGCCCGAGTCGTGCTGCAGCTGACCCTCGAGGTGCGCGCTCAGCATGCGGGTGGCCATGTTGAACTCACGCCAGACGCGCTGCTCGTCGTCGCTGAGCCATCGGGTTTCGGACATACCCCCATCATACTCGCGGTTGAACACTCAATCAGGCTTTGCCGGTTACGGCATTCGAGGGTTTCACCAGGCGTCGGCGAGCAGGTCCCGCGTTTCGCCGAGCAGCTGCGGGAGCACCTTCGTCTGCCCGATGACCGGCATGAAGTTCGCGTCGCCGCCCCACCGCGGGACCAGGTGCTGGTGCAGGTGCGCGGCGATGCCCGCGCCCGCGATCACGCCCTGGTTCAGGCCGATGTTGAACCCGTGCGCGCCGGACACCGCGCGGATCACCTTCATCGCGTGCTGGGTGAACTCCGCGACCTCCCGCGTCTCCTCGACCGTCAGGTCGGTGTAGTCCGCGACGTGCCGGTACGGCACCACCATGAGGTGCCCGGGGTTGTACGGGTACAGGTTCAGCACCGCGTACACCGTCTCGCCGCGCGCGACGATCAACCCCGTCTTGTCGTCCAGGGACGGGATGCGGCAGAAGGGACAGCCGGTGTCTTCGTCGTCCTCCGGCTTGTCCTGGCCCTTGATGTAGGCCATCCGGTGCGGGGTCCAGAGGCGGTGGAACGCGTCCTGGACCCCGACACCCTGCTGCTCGACGAGTTCGGGACCGTCACTCACCGAACGACCGTCTCCAGCGCCTCGGCCGACGGCGACGCGTTCTCGCGGCGCTCGATCCAGCCGGCGATCGCGGCGACGGCGTCGGCCACCGGCACGCCGTTGATCTGCCCGCCGTCGCGGAAGCGGAACGACACCGCGCCCGCCTCGACGTCCTTCGCGCCGGCGAGCAGCATGAAGGGCACCTTCTGCGTGGTGTGCGTCCGGATCTTCTTCTGCATCCGGTCGTCGCTCGCGTCGACCTCCGCGCGGATCCCCTTGGCGCGCAACGCCTTCTCGACGTCTTCGAGGAACCCGACCTGGTCGGCGGTGATCGGGATGCCGACCACCTGCACCGGCGCGAGCCACGCCGGGAACGCGCCCGCGTAGTGCTCGGTCAGCACGCCGAAGAACCGCTCGATCGAGCCGAACAGCGCGCGGTGGATCATCACCGGCGTCTGGCGGGTGCCGTCCGGCGCGGTGTACTCGAGCTCGAACCGCTTGTTCTGGTTGAAGTCCAGCTGGATGGTCGACATCTGCCAGGTGCGGCCGATGGCGTCCTTGGCCTGGACCGAGATCTTGGGGCCGTAGAAGGCCGCGCCGCCCGGGTCCGGGACCAGCTCGAGGCCGGAGTCTACGGCGGCCTGCCGCAGCGTCTCGGTGGCCTCCTCCCACTCCCAGTCCTCACCGATGAACTTGTCGGAGTCACCTCGGGTGGACAGCTCGAGGTAGAAGTCGGAGAGGCCGTAGTCGGCCAGCAGGTCGAGGACGAACTTCAGCAGCGACCGGAGCTCGCCCGGCATCTGCTCCTTGGTGCAGTAGATGTGCGAGTCGTCCATCGTCAGGCCGCGCACGCGGGTGAGGCCGTGCACCACGCCCGACTTCTCGTAGCGGTAGACGGTGCCGAACTCGAACAGCCGCAGCGGCAGCTCGCGGTAGGACCGCCCGCGCGAGCGGAAGATCAGGTTGTGCATCGGGCAGTTCATGGCCTTGAGGTAGTAGTTCTCCTCGTCGAACTGCACCGGCGGGAACATCGTGTCCGCGTAGTAGGGCAGGTGGCCGGAGGTGTGGAACAGCTCGCCCTTGCTGATGTGCGGGGTGTTCACGAACTCGTAGCCGGCCTCCTCGTGGCGGCGGCGCGAGTAGTTTTCCAGCTCCCGGCGGATGATGCCGCCCTTGGGGTGGAACACCGGCAGGCCGGAGCCGATCTCCTCGGGGAAGGAGAACAGGTCCAGCTCCGCGCCGAGCTTGCGGTGGTCGCGGCGCTCCGCCTCGGCGATGCGCTCCAGGTGGGCGTCCTGCGCCTCGGCCGACTCCCACGCGGTGCCGTAGATCCGCTGCAGCTGCGGGTTCTTCTCGCTCCCCCGCCAGTACGCGGCGGCGACGCGGGTCAGCTTGAACGCGGGGATGAACTTGGTGGTCGGCACGTGCGGACCACGGCAGAGGTCACTCCAGACACGTTCCTTGGTGCGCGGGTCGAGATTGTCGTAGATGGTGAGCTCGCCCTCGCCCACCTCCATCACCTCGGAGGTGTCCACTTCGGACTTGAGGTCGACCAGTTCGAGCTTGAACGGCTCGTCGGCCAGTTCCTTCTTGGCCTCGTCCACGGAGTCGAAAACGCGCCGCGAGAACTGCTGGGCGCCCTTGACGATCTGCTTCATGCGCTTTTCGAGCGCCTGCAGGTCCTCCGGGGTGAACGGAGTGTCGACGGCGAAGTCGTAGTAGAAGCCGTCCTTCACCGGCGGGCCGATGCCCAGCTTGGCGTTCGGGAACTGCTGCTGGACGGCCTGGGCGAGCACGTGGGCCGCCGAATGGCGGATGACGCTGCGGCCGTCCTCGGTGTTCGCGGCGACCGGCTCGACCTCGGTGTCGGTTTCCGGCGCCCAGGCGAGGTCGCGGAGCTTGCCCTCGGCGTCGCGCACGACGACGACGGTGTCCTCGCCCTTGGTCGGCAGGCCGGCCTCGCGGACCGCCGAGCCCGCCGTAGTGCCCGCCGGTACCACCACGCGGGAGGCGGCCACGGGGGAAACGGGGGGCGACTGGGACACGATGGCTCCTCGGACAAGAGTGACAGAGATGACTGCCGTCGATGCTAGTCGGCGGCCCGCGCGCGCCTCACGCGCGTCCGCGAACGCTCAGGCAGGCCGCCTCCGGTGCCGGAAGGAGCACCGGCGCGGTGGCCGCTCAATGAAGTGAATGAGTCACTCACACCATCGCGACCGGATTTCTCGAACGGCACTGCGGCATCCTGAGCTCCGGCCCGGTCTGGCACCCGGTTCCGTTGTCGCCAATGGGTCATTGGGGACGCCAGACGTCCCCAATGACCCATTCGCGGCACAAAAAGTCGCGGGCGGCTCGGCCTGCCCGATCAGGGGGTGGTGCTCAGAGGGTCTCGACGACCTGGTCGAAGTCCAGCCGCGGCAGGCGGTCGAACCACGGGTTCTCGCCCGGCTTGCCGACGTTGACGACGACGAGCGAGCGCCACTTCTTGCCGGCGAAGAACTCGTCGTCGACACCGGCGGCGTCGAAGCCGGTCATCGGGCCCGCGGCCAGGCCGGCGGCGCGGACGCCGATGATGAAGTAGCCGACCTGCAGCAGCGAGTTGAGCTTGGAGAACTCGACGCGGCCCTGCTCGTCGGAGAAGTTGTCCTTGACCTGCGGGGCGTGCGGGAAGACCTGCGGGATGTTCTCGTGGAAGTCGACGTCCGCGGCGAGCACGACGGTCAGCGGAGCGGCTTCGGTCTTGTCCCGGTTGCCCGGGGCCATGTGCGGGAGCAGGCGGGCCTTCGCCTCGGCGGTGCGCAGCACCAGCGCACGCAGCGGCTGGGTGTTCATCGACGTCGGGGCCCACTTGACGAGGTCGTAGATCGCGCGGACCTGCTCGTCGGTCACCGGCTCGGAGCTGAAACTGTTGGCCGTGCGCGCCTCGCGGAACAGCAGGTTCTGCACGTCCGAGGGGAGCTGAAGGGCTTCGGTCTGCTCGGCAAAGGTGGTCATGGGGCTGTGGTTCCTTCCGTGGGTCGGTACCAGGAGGAACCAGGTTGAGAGTTGAACTATTTCGCGCTCAACTACTTCGGGGCGGTGAAGTGGATCACAAGGGCGCTTCCCCCGGGAACGAGCACGGCCGCCGACCCCTGCGGCGGGGATCGGCGGCCGTGGTGCGCGGCGCGCGGTGCGAACGGGTCAGTAGGCGCCCTGCCCGCCCATCACCGCGCGGAAGGTCTTCCAGAGGATCACCAGGTCCAGGGCCAGCGACCAGTCCTCGACGTAGCGCAGGTCGAGCCGGATGCTCTCCGCCCACGTCAGGTCCGACCGGCCGCTCACCTGCCACAGCCCGGTCAGCCCCGGCTTCACCAGCAGCCGGCGCCGGGCGTCCGGCGCGTACTTCGCCGTTTCTTCCGGCAACGGCGGCCGCGGGCCGACGAGCGACATCTTCCCGGAGACGACGTTGAACAGCTGGGGCAGTTCGTCGAGCGAATATCGGCGCAGGAGACCACCCACACGGGTGATACGGGGGTCGCGCTTCATCTTGAACAGCGGACCCGCGCCTTCGTTCGCCGTCTCGAGCGTTTTCCGGATTTCGTCGGCATTGGTGACCATCGTGCGGAACTTCAGCATCGTGAACACCGCGCCATCGCGGCCGACGCGGCGCTGGCGGTAGATCACCGGGCCGCGGTCGTTCAGCTTGATCGCGAGCGCGATGACGAGCAGCAGCGGGGACATCATCGTGAGCAGCAGCGCCGAGCCGGCGCGGTCGACGACCTCCTTCACCACGCGGCGCCCGCCGGTGAACATCGGCGCGGTGACCCGCAGCAGCGGCATCCCCAGCACGCCGGTGACGTTGAGCCGGGGCCCGGCGACCTCCATCAGCACCGGCGCCACGACCATCTCGGCGCCGGTGCCCTCCATGTCCCAGGCCAGGCGCTGCAGGCGCTTCGGGCTCCAGTACTGGTCGGCGGTGATGGCGACGACGCGGTAGCCGCCGCGGCGCACGTGCCGGGAAAGCTCCTCGAGCCGGCCGACCACGGGGACGCCGTCGATCTCGCCGCTGTCGCGGTCGGCGCCGTGGCCGGTGAACGTGCAGGCCGCCTCGACGCGCCACCCGACGTGGACCTCGGACCGGGTGCGCGCGATCAGGTCGGCGACGGTCTCCGGGCTGCCTGCGGCCATCACCGGCAGCAGGCAGAGTCCCTTGGCGCGCTTGCGGTGCAGCACCTGGCGCAGCAGGTAGCGCTGCGGGAAGGCGACGAGCGCGATCGCCGGGACGACGACGAACACCCAGACCTGGACCTCGAGCGCGCCGAAGAGCAGGCCGCCGAGGGCGACCAGGACGGCCGCGGTGATGAAGCCGCGGCCGAGGGTGCGGTACTCCTCCGCGCCTTCACCGAGCACCCGCGAGCTCCACGCCCGGCTCACCGGCAGCGAGACGAAGATGGCGAGCATCGTCCCGAAGGCGTGCATGTCGTGCGGGGCAACACGATCGATGACGAACGCGCTGATCGCGATCACCAGCAGCGTGATGAACACGTCGCTGCCGATGACCCAGGCTCTGTATCTCGCTTCCCAGGCCGCCGGCAGCGCCTTGGGGGACGGCGTCCCGGCCGGTTCGGCGGCCGGGTGCTCGTCCCGCTGGGCGGGGCGCGGGATGGCCTGGAGGTCGATGTGCGGCGGTGGCTGGCTCACCGTGTACGAAGGCCGCACCGACTCTTCCATCTGACCTCCCGGACCAGGATCGGTTGATCTCGCAGGTACGCAGCGTCACCGGATGTGATTTCGGAGAGTCATCACAACTCAGTGGTCGCGCAGTGCCCGCAGAGGCTTCACAAGGCAAGGTATCGGCGACTCTCTCAGCATCGTTACAACGATTTCCAGCCACATGCTGCGCGTCTTCCCCGCCAGAAAATGGCCGCAAGATAACAAGATGATGACGATGCGTAATAAGGCGTATCCCGGGAAAAATCACGGAATGTAGCCAAAAAGAACGGTACCCGCACTCGGGTGGACCACGTGCTTCCGAACGGCCGAACGGGCCGCCGCGGATCTACTGTGGACACTGCGGCGCCAAGGCGGTCCACAGTGGACGAGGACGGGCCGCGAACCGGCTCCGTGCCGCCACGGGATGAGCACAGCGTGACACTCATCATCAAGTCGTCACGCGCGGCGTTTCCGTCACACGTCGCGACACCCCGTCGGCACGCCCCAGGGCGACAAGGCGTGCCGAGGATCACATGCAGACCTCCAGCAAGGTTCGGTGCGACAGAAGCCGGCCGCAACGGCAGGTTTCAGAGGAAAGTGCCCGCGGCTCCGAACAGGACACCCGAGCAACCCTCGTCAGCACATACGCAGGATCCGAACGGACCGTTCACTCCGCTTCGCGATGGGTCGACGCACCCTGACGCGCTTGACCGGCAGCCGAGCTGAGAAAGGTGACCCCACCTGGGGGTCCGGGGGCGTGCCCTCGGCGGGGGCGGGGGGGGGGGGGGGCCCCCCCAAAACAAAAAAAAAAAACCCCCTCCCCCCCCCCCCCCCAAACCCCCCACCCCAACCCCCCCCCCCCCCCCCCCCCCCCCCCCCCCCCCCCCCCTCCGC
>NZ_JBVJON010000005.1:212022-315165 GCF_055583145.1 Amycolatopsis sp. NPDC104819
TTGGGTGGGGGGGGGGGGGGGGGGGGGGGGTGGGGGGGGGGGGGGGGGAGGGGGGCGGGGGGGGGGGGGGGGGGGGGGGGGGGTGGGGGGGGGGGGGGGGGTCTCCCCCCCCCCAGGACACAACGAGAAGAGCCCTGTTTGCGCATTCCGCAAACAGGGCTCTCCTACGAAGCTCGTGGGCGATACTGGGATCGAACCAGTGACCTCTTCGGTGTGAACGAAGCGCTCTCCCCCTGAGCTAATCGCCCGCTCGGGGTGTTCGGACAACTGTAGCGCACTACTTCAGGACGCCTGCAAACGGGTGGTCCTCGCCGACCACACTCCGCTTACCGGCGAGTACGGAACGAACAACCCCGAGCTAGCCGGGGTTGTGGTGGCCGGGGGCCGCCCGACACCACGTTCGACATCCGTGCGACGGTGCTATCGCCCGGCGACTAAACCGCGCAGTATGGAGGCGTGGGTCCCGCGGGGCACGCCGGTCTGCTGCGCGCCGCGGGTGATCACGGGGTGACAGACGGGGGCCATGAGTCCGTACGGGTGATCTGTGGCGCATCCGCGACGGATCGGGCCTCCCGATGCGTCCCAGTGGTGACGCCCTCGGCCGGGCCGGGCCGGGAAGGGAGACGAAGGGTAGGACGATGCGCAACGATCACGTGACGCTCCGCTCGACGGCGGTCTTCGACCTGCTGGCGCCGCGGACTCCCGCGGTTCCGGTGAAGGTGGAGCTGCGCTACGACACACGCGACCCGTACGCGGTCGTCGCCGCCTTCCGCACCGGCCGCGCCGGCTGGGTCGAGTGGGTGTACGCGCGTGACCTCCTCGCGGACGGCCTCCTGGCCGACGCGGGTGACGGGGACGTCCGCATCCGCCCTTCGGTCGAGGACCCCGAGTCCGTGCTGATCGAGCTGAACTCGCCCTCCGGGCACGCCATGTTCGAGGCGTCGGCCCAGGAGCTCGCCGACTTCCTCGACCGCACGTACGACGTGGTCCTCCCGGGCAACGAGCACCTGTGGGTCGACGTCGACGACGCGCTCACCCACCTCATCCCGCACGATCTGGCCTGATGACGAGCCCGCAACGGCTGAGTGACACCCCGGTGTCGAAGCCGTTTTCGGGGTCCGATATGGTTTTCCCACACCACGGCGACGGGGGTTCGAACACCCGGAGCTGCGGAGTGCGGATGTAGCGCAGCTGGTAGCGCATCACCTTGCCAAGGTGAGGGTCGCGGGTTCGAATCCCGTCATCCGCTCGGTAGGCTCTCGAGGCCTGGCACGGTGGAGTGGCCGAGAGGCGAGGCAACGGCCTGCAAAGCCGTGTACACGGGTTCGAATCCCGTCTCCACCTCGCGCGATTAGCTCAGCGGGAGAGCGCTTCCCTGACACGGAAGAGGTCACTGGTTCAATCCCAGTATCGCGCACCACCTGTTTTTGCGGGTCTGAAGCCCTGTTCCTCCCCGGAGGGACAGGGCTTCAGTCGTTCATCGGCGACGATCCGGTGACGGCACCCAGCGCGATACGGTCCGCCCGGATCGCAGGTGCGGGAACCAGGACACCTGCTTCGCCCGCTCCCCCTTCCGGCGTGGACAGCACAAATTCGAGGACACCGACGACTCGGCATAGTCCTCATGCAACTCCGAGAGCCACCGCTCGATCTCGAGGTACCCGTTGAAGATCGCGATCAACAGCGGCGTCGCCGGCGGCCGGGCAGGCCGGGACGTGACTCGCTCTCTCAGCGGCCACGCCATTTCGGCCTTTCGACAGCCGGCGTCGCGGCAGCAGAGTTCAGCTCGCCGCGACACGTCCGAGGAACGCGTCCCAAGCACCTTGGCCGACCAGGAGCTGCCCGTCGGACGGCGCCTTCGAGTCACGCACCCCGACCTCGTCACCGAGCCGGACCTCGACGCAGTCCGCGGTTTCCGAGCTCCAGCTCGACTTGAACCAGCCGGTCGAGTTCGTCATCGCGTCGCCTCCAACAGTTCGTTCTTCACCTTCGAGATGAGCTCGAGGCTCTTCTCCTTGCTCATCGCCTTGTCTCGCGCCGCCTCGGCCTTCTGCCGGTACACAGCAACGTCCTCTTCGGCATAAAGCATGAGGCCGCCGCGATGCAGTTCGAGATTGATCATCGACGGCGCCTGATCCGAGTCGAACAGGATGAACGAACCCGTCAGAAGCGGCGTCCATCCGGCTTCGAACGGGATGATCCGCACCTTGACGTTCGGCAGCTCGATCATCTCCGTGAGATAGGTCAGCTGCTCCACCCAGGCGTCACGACCGCCGATGACGTGGCGGATCGCCGCTTCGCCGAGCACCACTTCGAGCGTCGCAGGCGATTTTCGGGTGATGAGGTCGCGTCGGCCGATCCGGATCGCCACACGCTCGTCGATCTCGTCCGCCGGAACCTCGGCATCGATCATGATGGCGCGGATGACCGCGCTGGTCTGGAGAACGCCGGGAATCAGGAGCGGCGCCAGGTGCGTGACTGTCGTCGCCGTCCGCTCCGCGGCCAGCAGCGCGTTCATCTGCTGCCGCCGCTCAGCCACCGTCACGGCGTGCCAGCGGCCGCCTTGCTCGACAGTGGTGGCCAGCGCCATCAGCTCGGCGGCAGCGTCGTCCTCGATGCCGAGCGCCTCGACGATCGACGCGACGTCTTCCGGCTTCGGCGTGCGCTCGTTGCTCTCCCACCGGGAGATCAGTCCGGAGTCCGACTCCTTGCGTCCGATGAGCACGGCCAGCTTGCGCAGCGAAATACTTCGCGCCGTCCGCTCGCTCTTCAGCGCGTCGCCGAGGTTCATCGGCGCCTCGAAGTGCTACCAGCCATGCAGCACATGCTAATGCAGGTCGAGCAGGCCGCAGACGTCACCCGATCAGGTCATTGCGCAGCCCCGCTGCCAGCGCTGACACTTGCTACCAACATTCGGTAGCACTGTCAGCGCGCAGCTCACGGCCCTGACAGCGTAGCGGGGAGGCGGACATGCGAGGACACCGATGGCACGGAGTACCGCTGATCGTCCCCGCGCGCACGCTGACCGGCTCGGTGACCCAGGTCACCCTCGGTGTCGTCGACACGACCGGAGGCCTGATGCGCGCCGTCCAGATCGCCGACGGCGGGCTCGCGCTCGTCCCCCGGCAGGCGATGGCCGAGCTCGTCAGCCACGCCGAGACGATCCTGGCGCGCGAACTTCCCGGCGACCGGAGATGAACGGCCACCACTCGCGGCGAAGGCCGCCCCCTGATCAGCCCGGCCGGTGCGCTTGCCCCGATCCAGCGCACCGGCCGGGTGCCCACTTCCGTCGAACGAGCCCGACCGCGGAGATTCACGATGGCCACCGCACCTCCGAGCCGCCGGCACCTGTTCTGGGTGACCGAAGCAACGACCGGCACCAACCACCTCGTCACCGAAACGGCTTTCACCGCCGGAATGCAGTCCCGTGGCCGGTACCGCGGGATCTGCGGCGCCTGCTTCCCGGCCGCGCCGATGACCGAAGCCCCGCGCGGCACGTGCGGACGCTGCCGCGGAGCCGTGCGAACCGGCTGCCGCCGGGAACCTCGCGGCGTCTCGTGGTGGCGGCGTCTCCGACGAAGGGTGCAGCACCGTGGCGTCACCAGAAATCCGCTGGCCGGACGAACACGACCTGCGCATCGTCGAGCATCCGGACTACGCCCACCTCAACCGGGTTCTCGTCGGACTGCGCCGGCTCTCCGGTTCGAACCACCCGGTCACCGGAGCTGACATGCCGCTCGAAACCCAGCATCTCGTCGACGCCCTCGAAGCCGCGCAGTGGCGGATGCTCCTGCTCGTCGCACAGCTTCGGGACGGCACCGCGACAGCGGACGAACAACACGAGGTCGCCGACATCATCGAAGACGAACTGCTCGACGTGCTCCGCTCCCACGCGGACGACACCGAGGCGGGCATCATCGCGGCGTCCCGCGGCCGGGAACGAGGATGCGCATGACCAGTCTGCGCAAGGCGGCGCGCGAACCGGGAGTCTCCGCTCGGCTCCTGTCATTGCGGGAAACGGGAAAGCGCATTCCCACAATCGAGAACGTCGCACAACTCGAGCGACGCCGATCCGGCCACCACACGGTTCTGCTCGGCGCCGCCGCCCTGGAACCGGCAATGGCTTCCCCTCGAGTATCGGCCCTCAGACCTGAAGTAGCCCAGGAGACGAAGTGACCTTGAAATCCCCCCATTCACCCGCGCTTCTCGCTGTCAGCAGCAGCCTGCGCAGCGCTCGCATCACGCGCGATATCAGCCTGCGGCAGCTTGCGGTGCGGCTGGGGGTCAGCGCGCAGACCATGTCGAACGTGGAAACCGGCACCCGGGCTCCCTCACCGGAACTGGCGGCACACATCCTCGGATACCTTCAGGTCGCCCCGGACGAGTATCTGCGGATCATGGGCTTTGTCCAGCAGAGAAACTCCGACGAACTCGTCGAGCAGCTTGACTCCTCGGCAGAGCCTCTACTGTGGACATACGAGCAAGTCGCCCGGAAGACCGTCGAGTGGTCACCGCACCTGGTGCCCGACCTGCTCCAGACGTCCGCATACACGCGCGCGACCAAGACAACCGAGATCATCGACCAGGGCCTGCTGGACGTCGAGATCTTCCAGCGGCAGATTCGCCAGGAGTGCCTGAAGACCACCGGCCGGACCAACACCTTCTTCGTGCACGAGAGCGCGTTCCGACGCGAGCACTGCTCACGGTCCGAGTTCGGCGAACAGCTACACCACATCGAAGATCTGGTCAGGCGAAACCGCATCACGGTCCACGTCGTGCCCGCGACGGCCATGGCAATCGACACGATAGAACCGTTCACCATCTTCGAAGATCACGAGCGGCGCGCGACCGTAGCGCTTCGGCATCACCACATGATCCATTACCTGACCGGCGAGCCTCTGGTCTCGCGCTACCGGGAAACGGTCAGGGAGCTGACGAAGCTCGCACTCGACGACCCTGCTTCACGCAGTTTTCTCCGAAGGTTGCGTCTTGATGGATGACCGGGCTGCCCGAACAGCTGCGGCGCGGAGGGGGTCACTGGGCGGCCTCTCGAGGACGCGGAGCGCTGGTTGAACACCGCGTCCCCGTACGGTGTCAGAGCCCACAGCATCGGGAATTCGGCCGGGTCCAGCTCCGCGAAGGCAGCGGTCCATTCCAGCCCGCCCTCGGCCCGAGCGACGACGTTGCCGCCGTCGCCGCGCACGGCCATATCGATCACGCGCCAACCACCTTCGCGCCGGTCGCGCCGTGGATGATCCTTGTATGCAGGTAGGCGGCTGGATCTTCGAGGACAACCTGGCCAAGGTCGTCGAGTACATCGCCGGGCTCGTCGGCTACAGCTGGAGCGAGCTCGACGACGGCGCCCTCCGAGCCGGTGTCCCGAACACCGAGGCCGACCTCCGGCCCGGCACGTGGTTCGAGTACCCGGTGGCAGGAGCACCGGTGCTCACGCTCCGGATCGCACGCGACCATGACGGCGGAACCCTCAGCATGCTCATCGACGGCGAGATGGACGACGTACTCGCGGCGCGCTTCGAGACGCTTCTGGATCTTCACTGACAGGACATCCGGCTACTTCGCTTTGCCTGATGCCGGCAGGTCGGCGGCCACCGCGAGCAGGTCGGCGGCGCTGTCGGCCAGCAGGGCGCCGAAGTCGGCATCGTCGCCGAGGACCCATCGTCCGGTGGCCGACGCCAGGATCGCCATGCCCAGGGCCGTGGCCAGGCGCGCGGTGTGGTCGTCGTGGCCGTGGCGGCGTAGTGCGGCGGCGGTCGCCTCGGACAAGACCGCTTCCTTGATCAGGCTGCGTTCCCGCAGTGGCGGGTTGTCCGCGACGACGGTGCGCAGCTCGATCAGCAGTTCGCGTGGGCGCAGCACTTCCGGCACCGCGGTGAACGCGGCCATCAGCGTCGCGAGCGCGGGGGTTCCGGCGGGCACCGCTTCGATGCCCGCTTCCAGACACGCCTGCAGCTCGTCGCCGGCGAACAGCACCTCGCGCTTGTCGGTGAACCAGCGGTAGAACGATCGCTCGGTCAGCCCCGCGTGCCGGGCGATCTGCGCGACCGTCGTGCGGTCGTACCCCTGGTCGCGGAACAGGTCCAACGCGGCGCGCTCGAGCCGCTGACGAGTGTTGCCCTCCCACCGAGCCATGCCCTCAGCATAGCGACAGCAGATGCTGTCATCACCGTGCTACCGTCGAGTGACGACAGCATCTGCTGTCATTACGTCGATCACCTCGGGAGACCGCCATGCGCACCCTGCGTTTCCACCACACCGGCGACCCCCTCGACGTCCTTCGGCTCGAGGAAGCCGAGCCGCCACGACCGGCACCGGGGCAGATCCGGGTCGCCGTGGAGGTCTGCACCGTCAACCCCGCCGACCTGGCCTTGTGCCGCGGCCTCTACCCCGGCGACCTGCCTCGCGGGGTCGGGCTCGAGGTCGCCGGCACGGTCGACGCGCTCGGCGAGGACGTGACCGGGGTCCGGCTCGGCGACGCGGTGTTCGGGCCCGCTCCGTTCACAGGACCGACCGCCGGCGCCTCCGACCACGCGGTGCTCGACGTCTGGTTCCGGCGGCCACTCGCACTCGAACCGGCTGCCGCCGTCGCGCTTCCCATGGCTGTGGAGACCGCGCAGCTCGGCCTGGACCTGCTCGGTGTCACCGCCGGCACGACCCTGCTCGTCAGCGGAGGCGGCGCCACCACCGGCTTCGCCGCCGTGCAGCTCGCCCGCCGGTCCGGGGCGCGGGTGATCACCACCGCGGGCCCCACCCACGCCGAAGCCCTGCGCGCCACCGGAGCCGAAGTCACGCCCTACGGCTCGGGTATGGCCGAACGGGTGCGCGAGCTGGCGCAGGGCCCCGTCGACCTCGTCCTCGACGTCTCCCCACCCGATGACGCCACCATTCCCGAGCTCCTCCGCACGGTCACCGACCCCCGGCACGTCCTGACCATCAGCAACCTCGCGCCCGCCCGCGCGCTCGGCGCCCGCGACGCGTTCAGCGAGGGACCTGCCGGCCGTCGCCACGACGTTGTCGCGGAGTGCGCCCGGCTCGCGGCCGAAGGGCGCTTCGGCATCCCGATCGCCCGCGTCATCCCCCTCGACGACTGGCGCGAAGCCGTCGAGGTGAGCGAGTCGCAGCGCGCCGGCGGCAAACTCGTCCTGAAATTGGGCGGAAGCCGGGTGTCGAATCGGGAGTGAGCCGTTCGTGGAGGAGGTGAGCGGCCGCCACGAGGGGCGCCGCCGGAACCCACAGGAGACGAGATGTCGCACCCGGAGCCCGTCGCCCGCCGCATGTACGACCTGGTCGAGCCCATCGGCCTGGTGCCCTACTTCGCCGACGAGGCGGACGAGGCCCTGCTGGCGCTGGGACTGCGCAACCCGTGGGACGCCTACTTCGCCGGACGGGCCGCGCCGTTCGGCCGGACGGCGCCGGCCGACGTGGTCCACGCGATCTTCTACAACTTCGCCCCGGGGGAGGTGGCCCGCCACCTCCCCCGGGTGTGGGACCTGACGACCCCCGAAGCGGCACTGGCCGCCCGCGAACGGGGCTGCGTCACGGGCATGCGGCGGATCCTCGGCGACCTCGCGGACGACCCCGCCGTCGCCCGCGCCGGCGACCTCCTGCTGAAGGCGGCGGCCAGCGCACCGGTGGAGGGACGCGCCCTCTACGCCGCCCTGCGCGCGCTCCCGGCGCCGCACGAGCCGGTCGCGCGGCTGTGGCACGCTGCCACGCTGCTGCGCGAGCACCGCGGTGACGGCCACACCGTCGCCTTGCTGACCGAGGGCATCGGCGGCACGGAAGCCCACGTGCTGCACGCTCTATCTGTCGACATGCCCGCGAAGGACTTCGGCCGCGTCTGGCACCTCCCCGCCACGCAGCTGGACGCGGTCATCGACGGCATGCGCGCCCGCGACCTCGTCGGACCCGACGGCTGGCTCACCGCCGCCGGCCAGGCCACGAAAGAACGGGTCGAAGCACTGACCGACCGGCTCGCGGAGGCGCCGTACCACGCGCTGAGCCCCGGCGATCTCGACCGTCTGGTCGCCGACCTCGAACCGATCTCGGCTGCCTTCCGGGCGGAATTCCCGATGTAGCGGTGGGAGCCTTTTCGCGGCGGGCGACAGCTTGCAGGACGTCGGGCGGGCCGGGCCGCGGCCGGTAGGCTGGACGTTCAGCACCGGAAGGCAGGAGGTGGGCGTGGACTACGGCGACAAGCTCTTCTGGCTCTCGGTCCTGATCCAGCGCAGGTACGCGCAGATCTGCGCCGAATACGACCTGACCCCCTCGCAAGCCACGCTGCTGTGCGCGATCAAAGACGAGCCGAAGCGGATGGCCTACCTCGCCACCTCACTCGGCATGACCAAGAACGCGCTGAGCCAGCTCGTCGACCGCACCGAGCGACGCGAACTGGTCAGCCGGGCGAGCTCGGAGCAGGACCGGCGGGTCATCATGCTCGGCGTGACACCCACGGGGAAGGTGCTCGCCGAAGCCATCTACGCCGAGACGACCAAGCGCCTGCCCGACATCGCGGAGAACCTCGACGCCGACGACCAGCGCGACTTCGAACGCGTCGCCACCGCCATCGTGGACGCGGCGGGCGTCCCGGGGTCCGCCTCGCCCTGACCACCGCACACCTTGCCATCAGTTCATGCCATGAACTAATATTGTTCATGGCATGAACCAATGAGAGGCGGGCGACATCGACATGCAGGAAAACGGCACGATCGCGGTCTTCGGTGGAACAGGGCAGCAGGGCGGGGCGGTCGTCGACGCGCTACTCACCCGAGCAGCGCGGGTGCGGGCCCTCGTCCGCTCCCCCGAGTCCGAGCGGGCGCGAGCGCTGGCCGCCCGGGGCGTCGAACTGTCGGCGATCCGGATCGACGACCCGGCGTCAACGACCGCCGCGCTGGAGTCGGTTGCTGCCTTCTCTTTCATGACCCCGGAGGCGAACAGCCTCGAGGAGATCGAGGAGGAAGTCCGAGTGGGCACCGCCCTCGTCGATGCGGCGGCCGCGGCGCGCGTGCCGCACGTCGTGTTCAACTCGGTTTTCGGGGCGGATCGCGAAACGGGCGTGCCGCACCACGACTCGAAGCACCGGATCGAGGAGTACCTGAAGCTTTCCGGCCTGCGGGCCACGATGGTTCGCCCGACCGCCTTCATGGAGAACTTCGCGACCGTGATGGCGCCGAGTGTGGAGGACGGAACGATCGTGCTGAGGCTGCCACTGCCGGACGGCATCGCCCTGAAGATGATCTCGATCAAGGACATCGGCCAGGTCGCCGCCTCGATCCTGCTCGGCACAGCGGACGTGCCGGGCGGAGCAGTCGAGGTCGTCGGCGACGAGCTGACGGGTAGCCGGATCGCCGCCGCGTTCGGCGCACACGCCGGGCTCCCGGCGCGCTACGAGGCCCTGCCACTGAGTGTGCTCGACAACGACCTCGACAAGGCGATGTTCCGCCAGTTCGCCAACGCGTCCGAATACCCGTCGGACCTCGCAGCAGTGCGGGCGATCGAGCCCGCCACCTGGGACCTGGCCGAGTGGATCCGCTCCACCGGCTGGAGCGCGCCCGCGGACCGGGTCCGTTCCTGAGCGCTGCGCGCGGGCCACAACCCGGGCTCCGGCACACGACGATCGCGTTGCCGGCGGATCTCGAAATCCACGCGGCCGCGTGTACCGATGTTCTGCCGACGTTGACCGGTTCGGCCGGGAGCCGCCGCGGCCCCGTCACTCGACGCGCCACGGCCTGATGACGGCGTCTCAAGGCCCACTGAAGCAGTTCGACCAGCCCGAGACGGAACTGCTTGACTTCGTGGGATTCGCGCATCGCCGAGATCGTCCGCCGCAAGCTCCAGTCACGCTCTATCGCCGGCTCACTCTTTGGAGCGCATCCCGTCGATCGGCGAACTCCACGGTCAGGAACACCGGGCGCACGTCGCCGGCTTTCTGTGCTTCGATGATCCGGGAGGTGGTGCGTGGTGGCTCGGGGGCTTCGCCAGGCGCGGCGGGTGCATGTCGACGGACCGGTCCGGGAGCGGCTCGGTGACGAGCTGCTGGCCGAACTGACCGCGAACCTGTGGATCGTCGACTGCCAGACCTGCGACCGGCCGCTGGGACGACGCCGCCCGGCACTGGTGGTCAGCGAACACGACGGGATCGCCGAGGCGACCCTGCACCACGCCGGATGCCAGACCTCCCGGTGGGAAGCGGTGGAGCAGCTGCCGCGGTTCGCGCTTTCGCCGAGCTGGCGATCCGGCGGATTCGCGTTTCCCGAGACGGGCCTGCTGGTCTGCATGGTCAACCCGACGTGCGAAGCCGCCCTGCTGGCCGCCACCGAAGACGGCTGGCGGCTGGGCAGCCTGGACCTTTACCTGCGGGCAGGCATGCAAACCGGCAGCCTCGACCCGCTTCCCGTGCCGCCCGGGCTCACCGCGACGCACGCGGACGGAACGCTGACGGTGTCCTTCGAAGCCGACGGCGTCGTGCTCGCGCGGTGGTGGCTCCCGTCCGAGGCGGACCGGCTCGTCGACCAGGCGCGCACCGTGCTGCTGTGCCTGACCACCGCAGCCGATGTCACCACCGGAACCACCGTGGCCCTCCTCAAGGAGCTGGTCGGCCGGCGCCGGGCCGTGGTGGCCGCCGTCCGGGTGGCGGAAACGACCACCGACGACGATGTCGACGAGGTCGCCGTCGCCGCGCTCGCCGCCTCGCGCGGCGACATCGCGCCCCTCCAGGCCCTGGCGCCCGAACAACAGCGGGCTGCCGTGCTCGTCCTCGGCGGCACGCTCAGCGCACTGAGACCGAACAACGCCGGCCCGACCGCCATCGTGCACATCATCGTCGCGGACGAGGCGACCGCGCGGCAGTTCGTCCGGCTCGGCAAAGGGTTCCTCGGAAACCTCGGCGTCACCCTCACCCGGCGCGACGACCGGCCCGGCGACATCGCGATCGTTCTGCCGGACGACATCGTGGGCCGGCGACCTCCAGGCCACGAAACCGTGGCCATCATCGTGGACATCGCCATCGACACGCTGCCGGCCGAGCTGCTCGACCGCTACGTCCGGGTCATCGTCACGTGACCGGAACGATGAATCCGCGGTTGCTACGGTGAAGCCGTGACGGCAACCGGCCTCGGCAAGGTGCAGCGGGTGGTCCTGCTGTGCGCGCTCGCCGTGTGCGTCGTCGCGATGCACCACGTCGGCTTGGCCTCCGGCATGCCGGGGCGCGCCGGCGTCTCGGCACCGCACGACATGGCCGACGCAGGTTCGCAAGCGGCCGTCGCCGCACCGGGTATCGGCTCCGGCGAACACGATCCGGGCATGCCGGGTGGCATGCACGACGTCCTTCACCTCTGCCTGGCCGTGCTGTGCGCGGCCGGCGCGCTCCTGCTGACCGTCGTCGCGTTCCTCGGCATCTCCTGGCTCACGACGGCGTTCACACCGGCAACCGACCCTCGCGGCCCACCCGGCCGCGGCCGCCCACCTGACAGACGCGGGCGCGAGATCCTGACTTCTCTGTGCGTGTTGCGCACCTGATCGACCGGCTCCCACCCAGGCCGTCGATTCGCACAAACCCCCACAGAGAAAGATTTGTCATGCGCAAAAACGTCATCATCAGCGGCATCACGCTGGCCTCCGCCGTGGTTCTCGGCGCGTGCAGCAGCAGCGACTCCCTGTCCGGGACGGACCACAGCTCGTCGGCTCCTGCTCCGTCGTCCTCCGCCCAGGCGGCCGGTGCTCACAACGGCGACGACGTCACGTTCGCCCAGCAGATGGTTCCGCACCACAGCCAGGCGCTGGACATGGCGAAGCTCGTCCCGGCGCGCAGCGCGAACCCGAAGGTGATCGACCTCGCGAGCCGGATCGCCAAGGCCCAGGATCCCGAGATCCAGCAGATGCAGAGCTGGCTGACCACCTGGGGCGCCGGGATGTCCGGCAGGCCGGGCATGACCCACGAGCCGATGCCAGGCATGAGCGGGTCGATGCCCGGGATGATGTCCGCCGACGACATGAAGAAGCTCGAGGCCGCCAAGGGCACCGAGTTCGACAAGATGTGGCTGGACATGATGATCAAGCACCACCAGGGCGCGGTCGACATGGCCAGGACCGAGCTGGCCAAGGGCGGCAACGCCGATGCCAAGGCGCTCGCCCAGAAGATCGTCGACGCCCAGCAGGCCGAGATCACCGAGATGCAGGGCCTGCTCACGCAGGGCTGATCACCGGTCGCCGGGGCGGCGAGCGACCGCCCCGGCGAGGCCCAGGCCGGGTCAGGAGTGGCCGCCGCAGGAACCGCCACCAGCCACAACAACGCGGTGACGGGCAAGTCCGGCACCTCGGGCTCGACCGGCGGGAACACCGTCGCGCACACCCGGCTGACGGTCAGCGAAAAGCAGTCGGTTCGGGCTCTCGTTACGCGCCTTCGGCGGGAATCCGGACCGCGAGGAGGGCAACGTCGTCGTCCGGGGCCGGGCCGGCCAACTGGTCGGCGAGCTCGGCCAGCAGTTCCGGGAGCGGCCGGGTTCCGTGCACCGCCAGCAATCGGGTCGCCTCCACGACGCGGGCATCGGCGTCTTGGCCGGGCTGGTCGACGAGACCGTCGGTGTAGAGCAGCAGTGCCGAACCCGGCGCCAAGACCAGCTGGTGCGTGGTGCGCGACCGAGCGTGCAGCCCGACAGCGACCATCCGATCCGCCTCGGCGAGTTCCCGCACCGTGCCGTCCGGGAACCGCACCAACGGCCGAGGGTGCCCGGCCGTGGTCCAGGCCAGCTCCCAAGCGCCGCCGGGGACCGGCCGGAGGTGGCCGTGGACAAGCGTGCCGGCGGCGTCGATGCCGAGCGCCTCGTTGCCGCGTTCGAGGGCGGTGACGATCTCCGCGGGACCGGCGCCCGGGTGGTCGACGTCGGCTTGGCGCAACATGCTCCGCCACTGCCCCATCAGGGTGGCCGCGGTCGTGTCGTGGCCGGCGATGTCGCCGATCGACACCGCCAGCGCCGCCGCCTCGCCGGCGCCGGCGGGCAGCGGGTAGGCGTCGTACCAGTCCCCGCCGACGACTTCGCTGTGCGCGGCCGGGCGGTACACCGCCGCCAGCTCGAGTCCCTCGACCGCCGGGAGGTCGGTGAGCATGGCCTGCTGCAGCCGCCGGGCCACGACGACCCGGTCGTCGACGAACAGCGCCCGCTCCACGGCGCGGGCGGTGTAGCCGGCCAGCGCGGTCACCACCGCGCGCTCGTGCAGGTCGACGTCGTGGTGCGCGCTCCAGCCGATGATCAGGGTGCCCAGCGGGGCGTGGGGCCCGGGCAGC
Source organism: Amycolatopsis sp. NPDC104819 (assembly GCF_055583145.1). Taxonomy (NCBI): domain Bacteria; kingdom Bacillati; phylum Actinomycetota; class Actinomycetes; order Pseudonocardiales; family Pseudonocardiaceae; genus Amycolatopsis; species Amycolatopsis sp. NPDC104819. The sequence goes on from NZ_JBVJON010000005.1 coordinate 225,323, forward strand.
GGCACGCACAACGTGGTATGCAGGCCCTGGCGGGTGAGCTCGGTGACGGTGTCCGGGCTGTACCCACCCTCGCGCAGGCCGTCGGGGCCGTGGATGAGCAAGGTGGTGTTGTCCCGGGCGGCGCGGGCGCTGGGCCACGGGTCGTTCAGGTCGTAGACGGCGAAGTCCTGTTCCAGCGCGATCACGTCCGTGGCGTCGGCCAGCCGCCGCAACCTGCCGTCCTGCACCAGCACCAGGCCGACGTAGGCGGGCTTGAAGTCGCCGGTGACCAGGTCACGGACCCGCCGGCGCACGTCGGCCAGCCCGGTCGTGTCGGCCAGTTCCTCGGCCGCGCGCAGCAACAGCTGCGACCGGCTCAGCGCGCTGCGGGTCTGCTCCGCCAGTTCCGCCGCCTGTGCCTCCGCCTCACGGGCCTCGGCCCGGGCCGACTCGTGATGGCGGGACACGATCCGCAACCTCAGTTCGGCGGCACAGGCGGCGGCGAGGTCGGCCAGGTCCTGCAGCTCCCGGCCGGTCCACGCGTGCGGCCGGGTGTCGATCGCGCACAACGAGCCCAGCACGTGCCCGTCGACGTCGGTCAGCGGCATCCCCGCGTAGCCGACGACACCCAAGTCTTCGATCGCCAGGTTCGCGCAGGTCAGCTCGTCCTCGCGGGCATCGGGCAGGATCAGCGGTTCCCCGGAGAGCACCACGTGCCGGCACATCGAGTGCGTCAGCGGGGTTTCGCGGGCGCTCGCCCACGGCTCGGCCAGGCCGCGCATCCCCGGGAAGACCTGACGGCCGGGTTCGACCAGCGACACCAACGCGACCGGCACCCCGAGCACGCTGGTCACCAGCCGCGCGAACCGATCCATCCCGGCATCGGGCGCAGCCGACAAACCGGTGTCCCGCAACGCCTCCAGCCGGCCTGCGCCGGCCAGCTCCGCGTCCCCGTCCGCCACCGTCTCGCTCCTTGACCTGCCGGGTGGAAGTCCTGGTCGCGAGCGTAACGCCGGCTTCGGTGCCTGCGGGCCGCGGCTTCGTCTCCGGCAGCCTTCGCGGACTGAACGGAGCGGTTGTGTCCGGGTGGCCTGCTCGGTCACGTGTACCAGCGGCGACCCCGTCCGGCGAGGACGCGACCGAACTCCAGCTCGGGGAAGTGAGCGCCGACACCGATGGTCGCCTCGTCCTCCAGTTCGCGGAACAGCCGGTCCCGGACGCGGCTTGCCAGGCCGGGGTCGACGTCGCCCACGGAGCGCCACGTGGGTTCGTCGAGCTGGACGGGGCAGATGACCGCGTCGCCGAGCAGCAGCGCCCGTTGTCCGGCGGAGGACACGACGACGCACAGGTGCCCTGGGGTGTGACCGGGCGCCATGATCAGGGAGATGCCGGGCGCGACGGTGGTGTCCTGGCTGACGAGCCGGACCCGGTCGCCGCGTTCGCGGGTGGTGACGAGGCCGCGGTGGATGTGACCGGCGAGGTGGCCGTCACCCTCGACGAAGTGGTCCCAGTCGCCGGCGCCGAACCAGATGGTGGCTCGGGTGAACGTCGGGTCGGCGTGGGTGTCGAAGAGCCAGCCGCAGTGGTCGGAGTGCAGGTGGGTGCAGACGACGTCGGTGATGTCGGCAGGGGCGACGCCGAGGGCGCGCAGTCCGAGCGGCAGCTGGCCGCCGACGAGCAGCCGGCGCGGGCCGGCCTCGTCCAAGGCGGGGCCGAGGCCGGCGTCGACGAGGACGGTGCGGTCGCCGGTGCGGATGAGGAAGCAGCCGATGGGCAGCCAGGCCATGCCGTCGCGCGGAAGGAAGAGGTGTTCGTGGCCTTCGGGCCGGACGTGGTCGCCGAAGTAGGCGGGTGACGCGCGAAAAGTCCCGTCGGTGAGGGGATGGATGGTGATGTCGCCGATGCGCATGCGGGCCTTTCAGGGTTCTTTCCGGACGGTGTTGCGGAGGGTGCCGAGGCCGGTGATCGTGCACTCGACGACGTCGCCCGGGGCCAGGAAGCGTGGCGGGGTGAGGCCGATGCCCACGCCGGCGGGGGTGCCGGTGGAGATGATGTCGCCGGGCCGGAGGGTGATCCCGGCGGAGATCGTCGCGATGAGCTCCGGGATGTCGAAGATCAGGTCCGCGACCGGTGCCCGCTGACGGCGTTCGCCGTTGACGGTGGCGCAGACCTCCAGGCGGCGCGGGTCGCCGACCTCGTCGGCGGTGACCGCCCACGGGCCCATCGGGGTGAAAGTGTCCAGGGACTTGGCCAGCAGCCATTGCTGGTGGATCCGCTGCAGGTCCCGGGCGGTGACGTCGTTGACGATCGTGTAGCCCCACACGTGGCCGAAGGCCTGTTCGCGGGTGATGTGCCGGCCGCCGCGGCCGAGGATGACGGCCAGCTCGGCTTCGTAGTCCAGTTCGGCGGTGAGGCCGAGGTGGGGGTCGATGTCCTCGCCCGGTCCGAGCACCGACGACGGGAGTTTCGAGAAGACGACCGGTGCCGCCGGGAGGTCTTCCGAGCGTTCGGGGGTGTCGTAGCCGGAGCGGCCGAACTCCCGGACGTGGTCGCGGTAGTTCTTGCCGATCGCGAAGAGGGGCCGGCGGGGGTGCGGGATCGGCGCGAGCAGCCGAGGTGACCGCGGCGTCGGCAGGCCGGTGGCCGCGGCGATGACGGGGCCGAGCCGATCCCAGCCGTCGATGACCTCCAGCAGCGTGCGGTCGCCGACCACCGGACGCAGGTCGTGCGTCCGGCCGTCGTCGCCGACCCGGCCGAGGCCCGTGCGCCCGGCGTCGGCGAACGTCGCCAGCTTCATCGTTCTTCACCCGTTGCGGTGGTCAGCGTCGCCAGGTCGAAGTAGTCCCGCCAGGCGGCGATCCGGTCGCCCGCGAGCTCGAAGACTCCGGTCACGGGCAGCAGTACCGCCGTGCCGTCCTTGCGGTGCAGCACGTCGGTGCGTTCGTTCATCACCACGGTGCCCTGGGCGAGTTGCCGGTGCACGATGAAGTCGATGCCGACGCCCGCCTACGTCGATGCCGACGCCCGCCTACGAGGACTTCCACGCCCACCGCCTGGCCGGCCTGCCCGGTGTCGCCGCGGTGACCAGTTACGTCACCATGAAGACCCTGCCGTCATAGCCATCCTTGCGAAAACCATTGGTGCCCGGCTTGTTCCGCTGATGGACTGATGTCCTACCGCGTGACGGAGGTAGTGGTCGTGACGGACTATGACGTGCTTGCCGAGGTGTACGAATGGCTCATCTCGGAGGCAAAGCTGCCTCCGGACGAGTTCGCCGCGTCGTTCGACGACGTCCTCGATCTCCTGCCGTCGAACGCTCACGTCCTCGACTGTTCGTGCGGAACCGGACAGCTGGCGGTCGGCCTCGCCGGTCGTGGCCTGCAGGTCGTCGCAACCGACGCCAGCGAGGCGATGGTTCGTCGGACCGCAAAGTTGTCCGAGGAGTTCGGGGCCTCCGTTCGGGCCGCGCGGGCGAACTGGGAAGAGTTGCCCGAACATTTCCAGGACAACACGTTCGACATGGTGTTCTGCGTCGGCAACTCGCTCCACCATGCCGCGGGCGCGACAGGCCGAGGTGCTGCTCTGGAGTCGATGTCACGACTTCTGCGCCCCGGCGGGCGCTTGGTACTCACATCCCGCACTTGGGAACTCGTGCGGGCCAGAGGTTCCCGGCTGGACATCGGAGACCGGCTCGTCCGCCGGAACGGTCGCGATGCCGTCGTGGTTTACCGCTGGGAGATCGCGCCGCATTGGGAGGACGAGCACCACATCGAGATCGCGATCGCGCAAGTTGATGCGACCGGGTCGGTTCTTGTCCGCTCGGAACTGCTGTCCTGCTGGCCCTACCGGTACGAGGAACTCGAAGCCGAGCTGCAGCGGGCCGGACTCCAGAGGGAACTGAGCACGTTCGATCTCGAGGCCGAGAACTACCTGGTGGTCGCGAGCAAGGTGTGAACACCGGACTCGAGTCGTCAACGCGTGGTCGTGACACGGTCATCGATCTGCCGGGTACTCCGATGAGTCCAGCTAGACTGCGCCATGTGGAGCCTGTGGGGAGCGCCCGGATGAGTCGGCGTCATCTGCTGCACCTGGCCGCCCTGGGCACACTGGCGACCAGTGCTTGCTCGGCAGGCAGCGACCCGGCGCCACTGCCTGGTCTCCGCCTCCCGAAGCCGGTGGCGCAAATCCCGCTCCCCTCCATGCCGGGCAACTTCCTCGTCGCGGCCCCGATGGTCGACCGCGTCTGTGTCGCTCTGGCGACGGGTGTCGCCATCATCGACACGAACCGGGATGTCGTCGTCGGGTCCGTCTCGGGCGGCGGTCGGCTGGAGGCCCGGAGCCTGGCGGTCAGCCCGGACGGACGGGTGGGTTACCTGAGCTACTTCACCGGTTCCGAGTTCCGGATGCTGGTGTTCGACCCGCGGTCGGCCCGCGCGCTGACCACCGTGCCGATCGACGGCGGCGACACCATCACCATGTCCCAGGACGGCCGCCTCGCTTACCTGGTCGGTCCCGGAAACGGCGGAAGCTCGGGTGCTGTCCAGGTGGTCGACACCACGAGCCACACGGTCGTCACCACCATCTCGACCGGCGCCCCGCGGCCATCCCTGAGAGGCCTGGCGGTCAGCCCGGACGGACGAACCTTGTACACGCTCGAAGGCGGCCAGCCGGCGCAGAGCGCGGGCAGCGCCCCGGCTCCTGTCGCGCTTTCGGTGATCGACACCGGGACCCGGGTCGTGACGAAGAGGGTCGAGTTGACCGGCGACCGGCGACACGTCGTCCTGTCTCCCGACGGCGCACGCGCCTATCTCCCCGACATCCTCACCAACGTGGTCACGGTCGTGGATACCTCAACGCTCACCGCGGTCGGGTCCATCGACGTCGGCGGCCGGATCGAGTTCCTCGGCGCGACGCCCGACGGCCGGTACCTCTACATCACCGGCGGTCCGTTGCAGGTCGCCGACTTGACCACGAACGCCGTCGTGGGGAGCGTTCCCGCCGCATTGACAGTCAGCGAGGTCGCCTTCAGCAGAAGCGGAAAGGCCTACGTCGTGGGCGATCGCGCGCTTCAGGTGCTCTCGACCGAGTGACAGATCAGTTCGTCCCTTGGCGGACGTCCGTCCCCTGCTCGGCGAACGCCTTGAAGTCCTGCATGTGCTGCCGCGACTGCTTCCGGAAGACGCCGGGCATCAGACGCCCCATCAGCCGCATCGGCAACCCGTCGAACCGGAACTCGCTTTCGCTCTCCCACAGCGTCGTGCCCGGACCGGCGTCGATGATCCGGTCGCGCTGGGCCTGCCACATCCCCTCGCCGACGATCTCGCGGTCGTAGTGCACCACGACCGAACTGGGAACCGCGTGCAGGTCTGCGGGCTCCAGGCGCGTGATGGTCTCGGTGGCCTCCATCCTCCGCTTCCCCGTTTGAAACACGACTCGCGAGATGGTGCCGACCTGGCCGTGCACCCCCTTCACCGGCTCGTGCAGGACCAGGCCGGGCAGCCACTTCGGCAGGTGCGCCGGGTCGGCGACCAGCTGGACCACCTTCTCGCGGGGCAGGGCGATCTCGATCGAGGTGGTGTACTTCATCGCGCGTTCCCCTCAGGCGCGTAGAACGCGGTGGTGGCGGCTACCGCGGCCGCCACGTGATCCGGATCGCCGCCGGCGGCCAGGTGCGCTTCGCCCCATGCCGCGGCGCTGCGCCGAACGAACTCGCGCCCCTCGGGCAAGGTCCGGAACTCCTCGTGGTCCAGGGTCCCGCCGTCGGCCAGGAACCGGGCCAGGGTGAGGAGATGCAGGTCCCAGCCCACACCGCCGGCACCGGGGCCGTAGGTGGGGAACAGGGGCTCCCCGACGGCTGCCGCATGGACCAGTTCGAGCTCGGTGTCCCCGGCCGGGCCCGGGGACAGGCGTACCTCGACCTCGCTCGTACCCGGCCACTCGTCGGCGTCCGGTCCGAAGAGCCAGGACACCCGCAGCCGCCGCGGCGGGTCGCACCGGAGGATTTCGCCGTGCTCACCGCCGTCCAGCACGAACGACCCGCCGAGCCGCAGGTCCCCGGTGACCGGCTTCAACCAGCGACCCAGTCGCTCGGGGTCGGTGATGGCGTCCCACACGTCGTCGACCGGCGCGTCGTAGCGACGCCGCAGCTCGATGGTGTACGCGTCGCCGGCGGGCAGGGTCGTTTTGCCCATCGCCCGGCGGGCAGCGGCCAGTTCGTCGAGCACGTCCTTCATGTCATGGTCCTTTCTCGCCGGCACCCGAGGTCCGGGATGCGCGTCTGCCGCGGGCCAGCTCGGTTCCCAGGGCATCGAGCCGCTGGTCCCAGAACCCGCGAAACCGGTCCAACCACACGTCAACCTCCCTCAGCGGCGAGGGATCGACGGCGTAGAACCGGCGAGCCCCCTCAGCCCGGACCGACGCGAATCCGCTCTCACGCAGAACGCGCAGATGCTGGGAGACAGCCGGCTGCGACAGCGCGAACTCGGCCCGGATCACCTCCGTGATCGCGCCCGAGGTCTGCTCACCATCGGCGAGCAGCTCGAGAATGCGCCGGCGCACCGGGTCACCGAGGATGTCGAACGCCTGCACGACCCGGATCGTGCCACATCTGCCTTATATAAGCCAGGGCTGGTACTCAGGCTTGCGGCGAACGGGCACCGGACGGGTTCCCACGCCTCGAAGGTCGCTCACTCGGGTGGCTGCCGGCTGCGCGGACGCCCCGCCGCCTGCGGCAACCACCGGCAGAGACCGCGAGCTCAGTGTCGAGCCGGCGAAGGTGATCCGCGACGGTGAGCTCTATGCGGCGACCTCAGCCCTGCAGGGTCGTCTCGCGCTGGGCAGCCCCGCGATGTCGGCGGTGCCACAGGTGAGGCCGACTCCGACTCCCCAGCTACTGCGCCTGCCGCCCGTGGTCGGACGACGGCGGATCTGCCCGGTCGACGCCGCCGACCTCGCCCTGCTCGCCGGCGAGCTCCTGCTGTACACCGGCTTCAACCTCATCAACGACGACCACGCCCTCGGAGTTGGCAGTTTTGGCGTCGCGCTTCTGGCGCCATCGGCGAAGCACCCTGCTCAACGCATTTATGGTTTCGTAGATACTTATACCCATGAAGTCGTCAGGACGTTGCCGATTCCTCCTGAGCCGCCATTTTCGGTCTCCCGAATCAAATGTCAAAACCGCGACATTGACTCCGAGCAGGTCCGAGAATCGCCCGATCGTAGCCAGGAAGGGCGCGTTCGTCGACTTGACCGGGCTCGAGCTTCGTCAGGGTGATGACCTCAGCCTCGAATGGCTTGATCGTGAGAGAATAGACAGCGAGGTCGCTGTGGTTGGCGATCAACAACCGACGCTCCGAGCCCTCGCCGGCCGATAAGCCAAGGCCGCCGTCGCCAGCGAACCGCTCGTCAACACGGTACCGGTCCAGGCCGGCACGTTGCCCCAGTCCCATCCCAGCCAGCCCGCTACCACGAAGTCCTCCGTACGCCGGATGATCGGCCCTGAAGTAACAGTCAGTGGCACGAACCACTGCGTTACATCACCACCGGCGCCGAGATCACCACCTGATCCCGGGCGTGCGGAACTACGCCGGGTTCTCCGCGACGGCGAGGTAGTCCGTGTAGATCTGCGGTGAGCCGGAAAACGAGGCCAGCTGCTTCCACTCCTCGTACATCTGCTTGGTGTCACGATGGGCGGACGCGAACTCCGCGGCCTCGCCGGTGGCGATGTCGGGCTCGGGGTAGAACACGTCCAGCGCGTCCAGGCTCGCGATCTCCATCATCATCACGTACTGGTCGAGACGGTTGCCCCGCTCGCCCTTGAGCACGTGGAACCGCCAGTCCGGGTAGTCGTCGATGCGGTGGTGGTTCTCGGCGATGAAGCGGTCGAACATCTCCTCGGTCACGCCGGCGCGCAACGCCAGGTTGTGGATCCCGACGACCCGGGCGACGGGCTCCTCCCCCGGGCGGTCGCGGTAGCGGGGGCCGGGCGTGACCGTGCTCCGCGGGTTGTCGGCCAGCAGCCGGTAGTCGGTGAACAACGTCGGCAGCTCGGCGAACGTGCCCAGCCGCCGCCACCGCGCCAGCACCGCCTCCGCCTCCGGGTGCTGCGCCCAGAACAGCCGGGCCTGCTCGGTCTGCTCACCCCGGGCCGTGACGTAGCGGTCGCGCTGCTCGGCGCTCTCGATCTCGTACAACATCAGGTACTGCCCGGTCCGCTCGCCACGCAACCCGCGCAGCAGAGTCCACCGCCACCCCGGGTACAAGGGCAGGTGAACGCCTTCGGCACGCACGAAGGTTTCGAACTCTTCCGGCGTGACACCGGCCTCGGTGTCGATGGCGATGTACTGGAAGGTGAACACCGACGAGCGTCCCATTGCGCGTCCAATCCTCGGGCCGAAAGGGATCGAGCGTCCGACGAGCACGACTCCCCCATCACATCCTGCCGCTCCAGTGCTGTGCGCGCTTGACACCCTCGTGCCAGCGCCGTGTGCGCGCCCTGAGCGCGGCCCGCCGCAGCCTGAACCGGTCGCCGAGATCCGGCTGCGGAAGGGGATTTCTCATGCATGACGTGGTGATCGTGGGCGCCGGGCCCGTCGGGCTGTTCCTGGCCTGCGAACTGGGCCTCGCGGGCTGCTCGGTCCTGGTTCTCGAGCGGGAGCCGGAGCCCGGCGCGCCGTGGCGGACGGCCCCGCTCGGGCGGCGCGGCCTGTTCGCCGCTTCCGTCGCGGCGTTCCACCGGCGCGGGCTGCTGGAGCCGCTGCTGACCGAGGCCGGCCCCGCGTTCGGCGCCGCCGAAGACGACGATCCGGCTCGGCCGCGGTTCGCGGGGCACTTCGCCGGGATCGTGCTCGACGCGGCCGACGTCGACGTCGCCGCCCTGCCGTTCCGGCTGCCCGGCTCGGTGCCGGACGCCGTCATGACCAGCCTCGACACGGTCGAAGCGGTGCTGTCCGAGCGGGCGGCCAAGCTCGGAGTCGAGATCCGCCGCGGGGTCGCCGTGGACGGTCTCACCCAGGACGACGGGCGCGTCGTCGTGCGCGCCGGCGCACGGGAGTTCCCGGCACGCTGGGCCGTCGGCTGTGACGGCGGGCGCAGCGCGGTGCGCCGGCTCGCGGGCTTCGAGTTCACCGGCACCGAGCCGCAGTTCACCGGGTACGTCGCCCTCGCCACCATCCCCGACGTCGAAAAGCTGAACCCGGGGTTCACCCCGACGCCGCGCGGCATGTACATCCGGATGGCCGCGGACGGGCACATCGGCGTGATGGACTTCGACGGCGGCGCGTTCGACCGTTCGCGCGAGGTCACCCGCGAACACCTCCAGGAAGTGCTGCGGCGCGTCTCCGGCACCGACGTGACGCTGACGGAGGTCCACCTCGCCTCGAGCTACACCGACCGCGCGATGCAGGCGACGACCTACCGGCGGGGCCGCGTCCTGCTCGCCGGCGACGCCGCGCACATCGTTTCGCCCCTCGGCGGGCAGGGGCTCAACACCGGCATCGGCGACGCCGCCAACCTGGGCTGGAAGCTCGCGGCGACCCTGCGCGGCCAGGCCCCGGACGGGCTGCTCGACACCTACACCCGCGAGCGCCACCCGGTCGGCGCCTGGGCGCTCGACTGGACGCGGGCCCAGGTGGCGTCGATGCGGCCGGATCCGCACGCCCAGGCCGTCCAGAGCGTGCTGCGCGACCTGCTCCGGACCCGGAACGGGACGACCTACGTGTTCGAGAAGCTTTCCGGCATGTCGGCCCGCCACGACCTCGGCGACGACCGGCCGCTGGTCGGCCGCGTCGCGCCGGACTTCCGGCTGGACGACGGCACGAACCTCGCCGACCTGATGCGCGACGGCCGCGGCGCCGTGCTCGACTTCAGCTCCGACCAGCGACTGCGTGCTTCCGCGGCGGGCTGGGAAAGCGAGCTGCGGTACGCCGCGGGCACCGCGGAAAACGACCTCGGCCTCGGCGCGGTCCTGGTCCGCCCCGACGGGGTCGTCGCCTGGACCGGAGAGCACGTGCCCGATCGCGGCTCCTTCGAACGCGCCGCCCGGCGCTGGTTCGGCGACACGAGCGTCTGATGTGGCCCCTTCCTAGCGACTTGCTTCAGGGACGAAGGCGGGCAGCTTCTCGAGACTGCTGCGCACGGCTTCGGCGCCGTACTCGAACATCTGCCGCTCGTAGCCGTCGACCGCGTCGAGCAGGTCCTGGCGGCCTTCGCCCGCCTCGATGAGGCAGCGGCGCAGCAGGTCGGCGTCGCGCAGTGCGGTGTTCGCGCCGTTGCCGCCGGTCGGGGACGTCGCGTGGATCGCGTCGCCGAGCAGGGTGACCGGTCCGGGCGCCCAGCGCGCTCCGGGCCGGACCACCCGGATGGACAGCAGCGTGCTGTTGTCCGGGTCGGCCTGTTCGATCAGGGCTCGCAGCTTCGGGTGCCAACCGTCCACATGGGACAGCACGGCGTCCTGCGCGGTCAGGTCGGCCGGCGAGCCGTCCGGCGGCAGGATCATGGCCCAGCGCACGTAGTCGCCGATGTCGGGCAATGTGACTTCGGGAGCCAGGTGCTCAGCGGCCTCCTTCGGCGGAGTCCGGAAGCGCATCGCTCCGAGCAGCAGGCTGACGCCGTCACCGGTGATCTTCGAACCGTAGGCCTTGGCCAGGGTGGCGAACTCGCCGGTCAGCGGGGTGCGGCCGATGACGAACCGGACGCCGGTGTCGGCCGGGGTGGTCTGCGGCGACAGCACGCCGCGGACCGCGGAGTTGACGCCGTCGGCCCCGACGAGCAGGTCGGCGGTGGCCGGGCCGCGGCGGGCGAACCGGGCTCGGACGGTGCCGTCGGCGAGGGTGTCGTAGCCGGTCAACGCGGCGCCGGTGTGCACGGTGAGGCCGGTGGTCAGCAGGTGGCGCAGCACCTGCCGGTCGACCACGAGGCCGGTCCGGCCCGCGCCGAGCCTGCCGATCTCGTTCAGCTGCGGGTCCAGGATCAGCTGCTCCGCGGTGGCCTCCATGACAATCTCGTCCAGCAGCGCGTGCCAGCGCGCCGGCAGGCAGTCGCGCACCGCCTGGAAACCGGCCGGGTTCAGCACGAGCCGGTAGCCCTGGAACCGCGCCGCGATCTCCGGGTCACGCTCGAACACGTCGGCTTCGATCCCGGCGCCACGCAGACCCTGCGCGAGAGCCAGCCCTCCCAGGCCGGCCCCGACAACGGACACTCGCATCCGGCTACCTCCAGACGATCGGAACGAACTTAGTTCGTTTGACGATCCTAGTTCTATCGAACGAACTAAGATCGTGTCAAGCTATAGTGACGGCCATGCCCACCGAGCCCCGCCAGCGCCGGAAGCCGATCACCGTCGACCGGATCACCGACGCCGCCCTGGAAGTCGTGGCCACCGAGGGGTACGACGCGCTGACCATCCGCCGGGTCGCCGCCGTGCTCGGCACGGGTCCGTCGTCGCTGTACGCGCACATCGTCACCAAGGGCGACATCGACGACCTGCTGATCGGCAGGCTCTACGCCGAGGTGGTGCTCCCCCGACCGGACCCCGCTTCCTGGCGCGAGCAGCTGGCCGGGGTGTACACGCAGATCCGCGACCTGTACCTGCGGTACCCCGGGGTCTCGCGCGCGGCGCTGGCCATGGTGCCGACACACCCGGAAACACTGCGGGTCGGCGAAGGGATCCTGGCGATCCTGCTCACCGCCGGCATCGAGCCGAGGACGGCCGGCTGGGCCCGCGACGCGCTGTCCCTCTACGTCAGCGCCTACACCCTGGAGCGGTCACTGGTCGAGCACCGACGCCGGCACCAGGACCAGGAATGGGTACTCGGCCCCGAGGAGCTGCTGGACCGCTTCTCCGCACTGCCCGTCGAGAGGTTCCCGCACACGCGACGTCATGCGGCGGAGCTGATCTCCGGCACCGGGGACGACCGCTTCCGGTTCGCCCTCGGCCGGCTCATGGACAACCTGCGGCCGGAAGCCAGTGCGCCGTCAGGGAAGCCGTGACCGAGTTTGTCCACATAGGCCCGGAATCCGACGAGCGTTCACGTGATCCACCTTCACCCTCAAGGGTGAATACGGCGCGGGGTGCCGACACGTAGAGTGCCGTCACTGTGATCAAGTAGACCGGCCCCGAAGCCCCTGCGAGCCGCCATGAAGCACGCCGTACTCATCGGCCCGGACAGCATCGATCGCGCGGCGATCGCGGCGCTCCTCGCCTGCACGTACGACTTCGACCCGCAGCGGGTGTTCGGCTTCGGGCAGCTCGCACTCGCCCGCGCCGCGCTCGACGCCGCCGACGGCCTGGTCTTCGTCCTCCACCCGAGGGAGGCCGACCGGCACCGCCCGCCGCCCTCGCCCCGGCCGGAATCGCACGGCAAGCGGCTGATCTTCCTCGTGTCGTCGTTGTCCAGCCAGGACGCGCAGGAGATCCTCACCCTGAAACCGCGCGGAGTGGTCTTCCTGCACGAGGGGGTCGACCGGCTGCACGACGTCATCACCACGGTCGGCAACGGACAGCGCGCCGTCAGCAGCAGCCTGACGCTGTCGGCCTGGGCGGTCAAGGAAAGCCCGCTGACCCCTCGGGAGCAGGAGGTCCTGACCGCGGCCGCCGCGGGCAGCCCGCCCAAGGAGATCGCCACCTCGCTCGGGCTGGCGCCCGGCACCATCCGCAACCACCTGACCGCGATCCAGACCAAGCTGCGCACCCGCTCGCTCGTCGACAGCATCCGCGTCGCGACCGACGCGGGCTGGCTCGGCTGACGCCCCGCTCAGCGGCGGCCGGCGGCCAAGATGACGAGGAACTGACCGCCGCCCGGCTCGACCGCGGCCGTCACCGGCAGGCCGGGCAGCAGCCGGGAGAACCGGTCCACCAGCCAGTCCGCCGCCTCCCGGGCGTCCTTTTCGGTCGGGCACCGGGCGACCATCTCGCGGCCGCCCTTGCGCTCCAGCCGTCCGGCGACCGTGCTCAGCGGCGCGGGTTCGACCACGTGCAGGCGGTCCGGCCAGGCGATGACCACCTTGACCGCGCCCTTGCGGGTGTTGCACCCGCGGTGCGCGAGCCGTTCGGCGATCTTGGCCTTGCGGTCCGCGGTACGGCTGTCGACGCTGGGCCCGCGCGGATCGTTGACCGACATGTCCGGGTCGACGGGTTCGTCGCAGACCCAGCACCGCCAGCCGTCGCGTTCGGCCACGTCGTCGAGGAGACTCACCCGAGCAAGCTAGCAGGGACCGAGCGGCCGAGACAGCTACCGGACGCGCGCCGTCAAGGCTTGGCGGAGGTCCGCCGCCGTGCCCTCGGAGGAGGTGAGCGTCAGGCAGCCCTGGTCTCCCGGGCCCCCAGGCGGGATGACCTCCGCTGTCCACGACCGGTCGAACGTCAGCGGGCCGACGCCACGGTCGCGGTCTGCTTTCCTCGGCTCCCAGCACAGTTCGCCGTCTCGGAGGGACAACCGGCCGAACAGCTCGCCCACCTCGTCGGCGCGGCGGGCGTGACGGCCGGGCGCCTTGGCGCAGACGATCGCCCGCCCCCATAAGGAGAGTACGTGCGCGGCGCGGGCCATCTGGTGCCATGAGCTCGGCTGTAAGCGCTTTGTCCAGGCTTGGTCAGTGGCCGGCGTCCGCCGACCGGAACGCCACGGCGTCACCGGCGACCAGCGGGAGCAGCGGGTCTCGGGTCACCTGGTCGCCGTTGAGCGCGGCCACGATGTGCCGGTCCAGGGTCAGCTCGACCGCCTCGGCGGCCGCGCCGAGCGTCGCCACGGGGACCTGGCGGGGGCGATGGCCGTCGCCGCGGGCCAGGGAGTCGAAGCATTCGATGGTGACCTCGGCCGGCGGTTTCGCGCGCGCTGCGGCGTAGTCCTCGGGGGTGTTGAGGTTCACGACGGATTCGAGCGTCGGGTCGTCGCGTTTGAGGGCGCTGTCGTCGAGGAGCTGGTTCTCTTCGAGCTTCGCCACGGTGCAGTGCTTGGCCAGCATGCCGGGACGCAGATCGCCTTCCGCCACCAGTTTCGCGATCAGCCCGGCCAGCTCGGTGCGGTAGCCCGCGGCGAGGGGTTGCCGGAACCCGCGAGCGACCGGCAGGAGCATGTCGGCGCCGGTGTCAGCCAGCCCGCGCAGCACGCGGCGGACGAACGCGGGGTGCAGGAACGGCATGTCCACCGAGCACGCGAACGCCACCGGCGCCTCGTGCGCAACGGCCGCGAATCCGGCCGCGAGGCCCTGCATCGGCCCGAGGCCCTCCACCGGATCGGTCACGATGCGCACGCCGCGCGGAAGTGCGGGCAGCTCCTGCCCGGGCGCGGCGACGACGACCACGGGGCCGTCGAGCGTCCGGGTCAGCAGGGCGGTGGTGCGGTAGAGCAGCGTCGAGCCGTGCCATTCGAGGTCGGCCTTGGCCTGTCCCATGCGGGTGGAGCGCCCACCCGCGAGAACGACACCGGCCGCGGTCTGCATGCCGACGATGCTATCCGCGCGCCGGCTCAAAGCGCTCGGGCGTGGCTCGTCGTCCGGAACGCTCTGCGTCCCGGCAACCCGCACTGACGTCACGGGCAGGTGAGGACCGGCTCCGCGGCCGACGAGCCGGCCGAGGTGAGCTGCACAAAGCCGCGGCCGCCGAGACCGAGGACCGCCTGTGTCGTGGCGCGCACGACGGTGTCGGCGTTGTACCCGGTGGCGTCATAGGCGACCGCACCGCGGTTCGCCGGGACACCCGCGCAGCCGACCTGCAGACCGGCGATGAACGTCTTCGCCTTCTGGGCCGCCGCGAGCCGCAGGCCGGCGCGGAACGCCTGGCCGGCCAGGCCGGTCGTGTTGGCGTTCGGCGCGACCGCGGGATCACCGGTGCCGACCGAAATCCCGCCGCCCGCCTGCTGCCTGCTCGCCAACCAAGCCAAGCCCTGCTGGGACTTGGCGATCCGGCCGGTCGCCTGCAATGCCTGGGCGACCATCGCCGTCGAGTCGGTGTCGCTCACGCACGGCGTCGCGCCGAAGTCCAGCGGGAAGCCGCCGTCGGCGCACTGTGTGCCGGCCAGGAAGTCCGCCGCTGACGTGGGCGCGTGGCCTGGGGTCCGGTCGAGCGCGATGATCGCCAGGGACTGGGAGAACGCGTTGCTGAAGTCGCCGAACTGCGACTTGTCGGAGAACCGCCCGGACGGGATGAGCAGCGCCCGCAGGCGCGTCGGCAGGTCGGTGCCGCCGAACGACGCCGGGTTCAGGCCCCGCACCTCGGCGGCCAGTGCGGCCTTGGCGGTGGCGCCCGCGTAGGACTCGGTGACGCCGTCGCCGATGTAGCCGGCGAGGTTCGTGGCCACGTAGGTGGTCGCGCGGCCGGCGGCCGTGTTCGCCACGCCGGCCGAGGCAAAGGCGAGAATGCCGTCGATCGTCAGGCCGGTGTCCGGATAAGCCACGCCGCCGAAGACGGTGACGAGGTGGTCGCCGTCGACCAGCTGTCTGGCGAGCCAGCCGGCGGCGACGTCGGCGCTCTGCTTGACCGGAGTGGTCGCGGACGCCGGTGCCGGGACGACGAGCGCGGCGGCGGTGACCGTGGCCAGCACAGCCGTGAGGTGGCGCAGTTTCACTGTTTCTGCCTTTCCGTCGAAATCTCGGCGAAGCTCGGTGCGACGCCGTAGGACGCTTTGCGCGACGCCCGGCGCAGCGTGGCGAGCACCGCCGGGCCGAGCACGAGGATCGCCGCGGTGTTGGTGATCGCGCGGCCGGTGTCCCAGCCCGCGGTCGACGTCAGCAGCGTGAACACGGCGAAACGATGGAGGTTCTCCCCCACCGGATCCCCGGGCACGTAAGAGATGTGGCCGTCGTAGTACGGGACTTCGGCGCCGGTGATGAACGGCCAGAACCACAGGTTCATCAGAAACCCGAACAGGTACGCCACGACAATCCCGTAGCCGACGAGCATCCCGATCTCGGCCTTGCCCGTCACCCGATGCGGTAGCAGCCCGGCGCCCATCCCGATCCACGCCGAGCACAGCATCTGGAACGGCAGCCACGGCCCGACCCCGGCGGTCAGCAACGCCGAAGCGAACAACGACGTGCAGCCGAGCACGAACCCGAACCCGGCGCCGAAGACACGGCCGGCCAGCACCAGCACGAAGAACACGGTCTCGATCCCGGCGGTGCCCGCGCCGAGCGGTCGCAGGGCCGCATTGACCGCCGACAGCACCCCGAGCATCGCGAGGGCTTTGGCGTCCATGCCGCCTTCGGACAGCTCGGCGAGCACGATGACGATCAGGACCGGCAGGATGCCGAAGAAGATGAACGGCGCGTCCGGCCCGTGCTGCATGCTCTGCGGCTCGACGCGGACCAGCAGCGGCCAGACGAACATCATCACCCCGGCCAGTGACGCCAGCCCGAGCACGACGGCCGACCGCGGACCTACGCGCACGGCCTGGTCGGCGCGTCCCCAGTGGCGGATCACGAGACCGCCGCTTCCACCTCGGCGACGGTCAGCCAGCCGTCGCCGAGGATCTTGGCCACCTGCGTCGCGAACGCCGGCGAGCCGCCGAGCACCTCGGCGGTGCCGCCGTCGGTGACGATCTCGCCCTCGGCCATGACCACGACCCGGTCGGCGACCGTCGCGACGAACTCGACGTCGTGCGTGGCCACGACCACCGCGCGCCCCTCGGCGGCCAGCCCGGCGATCATCGCCGCCAAGGCCGCCTTGGCCGGGTAGTCGAGGCCGCGGGTCGGCTCGTCGAGCAGCATGATCGACGGTGACGCGGACAGCTGCACCGCCAGCACCAGCGACAGCCGCTGCCCCTCCGAGAGGTCGCGCGGATGCCGCGCCGGGTCGATGCCGGGCGCCAGCCGGTCGAGCAGACCCCGGCAGGCGCCCGGCTCGGCCCCCGATTCGGCGTCGGCCGCGGCGCACTCGGCGGCCACGGACTCGAGGTAGAGCAGGTCGCTCGCGGTCTGCGGGACGAGCCCGACAACCTTGCGCGCCTTCGCGCTCGGCAGCTGCCCCGGGTCGGCGCCGCCCGCGCGGACCTTGCCGCCCTGCCGCGGGCCGGAGCCCTGCAGGGCCCACAGCAGCGACGACTTCCCGGAGCCGTTACGGCCCATCATCGCGACGACCCGGCCGGGATGGAGGTCGAGGTCGAGCCCACGCACCGCGACCACCGGCCCGTACCGCACGACGACACCCGACGCCGTCAACACCGGTTCCGCCGGTTCGGGAGGCCTCGGGTCCGGGCGCACGCCGAGGCGGGCACGCAACGGCCGGGCGACCCGCCGGGCGTCGCGCACCGACATCGGCAGCGGCTCCCACCCGGCGAGGCGGCCGAGCCGGACGATCGGCGGCGCGATCGGCGTGGTGCGCAGGATCTCCGGCGGGGTTCCGTCGACAACACTGCCGTCGCCGGGGACGTAGAGCATGCGGTCGGCGAACGGGATCACCCGTTCCATCCGGTGCTCGGCCAGCACGACCGTCGTGCCGAGGTCCTGCACGAGCCGGGCCAGCGTCGCGAGGACCTCCTCCGCCGCGATCGGGTCGAGCGCGGAGGTCGGCTCGTCGAGCACGAGGACCTTCGGGTGCATGGTCAGCACCGATCCGACGGCGACCCGCTGTTGCTGCCCGCCCGACAGGGTCCTGAGTGGACGGCGGCGCAGCTCGGCGATGCCCAGCAGGTCCAGGGTTTCCTCGACGCGGCGGCGCATCACCTGCGGCGCCAGGCCGAGCTGCTCCATCCCGTACGCCAGTTCGTCCTCGACGACGTCGGTCACGAAGCCAGCCAAAGGATCCTGGCCGACCACGCCGACGAGGTGCGCGAACTCCCGCGGCGGCCGCTCCCTTGTGGTGACATCCTCGACCGACACCGTGCCTTCGAGGTGGCCGCCGGTGAAGTGCGGCACCAGGCCGTTGAACGTCCCGAGCAGCGTCGACTTCCCCGACCCGGTCCGGCCCGCCACGAGCACCAGCTCACCCTCCCCGATCGACAGCGTGACGTCGGAGAGGACCGGTTCCGGTTGCCCGTGGTACCAGAAGGAAACGCGGTCCAGCTCGATCATGCGGGAACTTTCTCGGGTTCGGGCACCGCTTCGGCTTCGAACGGCAGCGCGGGCGGCGGGGTGAAGAAGGCAGGCAGCACCCCGACGAGCACACCCGCGAGCGGCAGCCAGGACAACAGTGGCCAGGACAGCGTGCTCAGTGAGGGGTTGAGGTTCGTCGGGTCCACACTGGACGTCGCGAACAGGACCGCCGCGACTCCGATCCCGCTCAGCGCGGTGACGAACTCGGCCGGGTGCCATCGATCGGGCCGGTAGCGGCTGCGCCGGACGCGGGTCCCGGCGGTCCGGAACCCGATCAGGCCGAGAACCAGTCCCACCACGAGGAACGGCGTCGCGAGGAACCGGGGGGTCGAGCCGTCGAGGGTCGCGTAGACGCCGACGCAGACGCCGATCAGCCCGGTGATCATCAACGTTCCGGTGAGCAGCCGGGCGCGGGCCTTCACGACTCCGGCTCGGCCGTAGCCGCGGGAGTCCATTGAGGACGCGAGCTGCAACGACCGGTCCAGCGCGTCTTCCAGCACCGGGATGATCACCGCGTGCAGGGCGCGGAACCGCCGGCCCTGGGCGCCACCGCGCAGCTTCCGGGCGCGATGGACGCGGTGGACGCTCTCGGCCAGCTGCGGGAACACCGACAGCGCGACGATCACCGCGGTCCCGATCTCGTACAGCGCCGGTGGCATGGCCTTGAGCAGCCGTTTCGGGTTGGCCAGCGCGTTCGCCGCGCCGAGACAGAGCACCATCGTCGCCAGCCGCAGGCCGTCGTAGAGCCCGCCCAGCACCGACTCGGCGGAGACGTCGCCGAGCAGCCGGATGCCCGCCGCCCACGCGGGCAGCGGGATTTCCGGCAGGTGCAGGATGATCGTCGCGCCCTCGGCGCCGCCGAAGACGATCCGGAAGAACACCCGGACCCCGACGATGACCGCGGCGAGATAGGCGTACATCCGGAACGCCATCGCCCACGGCGCGTCCGCCCGCCGCGCGATGACGACATAGCAGAGCACCGCGCAGATCGTCAGCAGCAGCCACGGGTTCGTCGTCCGGCCGGCCGCGACGGCCAGCCCGAGCGCCCACACCCACCACGCCGCCGGGTGCAGGTCGCGGGGCAGGAAGTACGTCCCGGCCATCACCCTTCCCGCGCCCGCTTGCGACGGCGCGCGGTGAACCACGCGGCGGCGACCAGCAGCACGACCGCTCCCCCGGCGACCCAGGGCGCGTAGTCACTCGCCCCGGCCTGGTCCCTGATCGCCTGGTCGACGTCGGGAGCCTGCTCCCCGCCGGTGAACGCGACGTTCTTCGCCGGATCCGGAGCTCCCTGCGCGCCACCACCGGGCCGCGGCTTGGGCGGCGGCAACGCACGGCTGCTCGCCGGATCCGCGTCCGGCGCGCCCGATGTCGCCTGCGATCCCGCGGACGGTGCTCCCTGCCCGGCAGTCGTGCCCCCGGTCTTGCCGTTGCCGGCACCGCCCGGCTGCTGCTTTTCGTTGACGTCGTTCGAGCTCGGGGCGGGCTCGGCGGCGGTGGTGCAGCCCTCGCCGCCGGTGCCGGGCCGGACCGGGGCGATCCTCGGGACCGGGTTGCTGTCGGCCGTGGCGTTGAGCGAGAACGACCAGCCCTCGAACCCGCCCGGGGCGAAGTCGCGGTTCTTCACGCCCCACTGGCTGTACTCCCAGGCGCAGTTGTTCCCGGCGTGCCAGTACGACCAGTAGCCCGCGGCCGGCGGGGTGTCCACACAGGTCTCTTGGTAGTGCTCGTTGCCCTTGACCGGGATCTCTTCGACCGCGGACGGCCGGTTCTCGATCCGGCAGATGAACGCCTCGCCCCAGCGCTGGACGCCGGCGATCTGGAACCCGGCGTTCTTCAGCGCGTCGAGACCGGTGCCGCGGCCGGTCTGCGGGTCGCAGCGCACGATCGTCGTGCCGCCGAGCTGCTGGAAGTCGATCACGACGGTGACACCGGCGCCGCCCGCGCAGAAGCCGGGTTTGCCCTTGCCCTGGTCGATCGCGTGCGCGGGGCCCGCGGTGAGCGCGGCCGTCAGCACCGCGACGGCCGTACTCGCGAGGATCCGCCTCATTGCACCGTCAAGGTCGCGGTCGAGTACACGGTGCCGCCGGTGCCGGTCGCCTTGATCGTGTACGTGTAGGTGCCCTTGGCCGTCGGCGTGATCGTCTTCGACCCACCGGGCACGGCCAGCGGACCCGACCAGGCGCCGCCCCCGGTGGCCGGGGCGACCGACTGCGCGGTGAGCGTCGTGGAGTTGGTCGACGTCCAGGTCAGGGCGGTGCTCTGGCCGAGAGTGATCTTGCGGTCCAGGTCGTCGATCGAGAGGCCGACGGTCGGGTTGGTGGCGTTGACCGCCGGGTTGCGCGGGCTCACCCGCGGCACCGGGTTCGTGCCGGCACTGCGGTTCAGGGAGAACGACCAGCCTTCGAAGCCGCCGGGGACGACGTTGCGGTTGAGGGCGCCGTAGCTGCTGTAGGTCCAGGTGGTGTCCGCGCCGGTGGCGGTCCAGTACGACCAGTACGCGCCCGCGGGTGGGGTGCGCACGCAGGCTTCCTTGTAGGTCGGGTTGCCCGAGACCGGGATCGGCTCGGTCGCCGACGGCCGTCCCTCCAGCCGGCACACGAATCCCAGGCCCCACTGCGCGACGCCGGCGACGGCGATTCCGGCGTCCTGCAGGGCCTGGATGCCGGTGCGGTCGGTGCCCGGGGTGGCGTTCGGCGAGCAGCGGGTGATCGTCGCCCCGCCCAGCTCCTGGAAGTCCACGACGACGGTGACGCCGGTGAGGGCGTCGTTGCCGGTGCAGATGCCGTTGTAGCCCTTCGTCGGATCGACGGCCGACGCGGGCGTCGCCGCGGTGACGACGAGTCCGGCCATGACGGCGAGCCCGGCCAGTAGTGCGGGAAGGCGTCTCATGGTGTTACCCCCTGGTGCGTGATGTGCGGTTGACGAGGTGGCGCAGGCCCATGGCCAGCGCGAAGACGAGGACGAGCGCGGCGCCGGAAAAGCGGGTCACCAGCCAGAACGTGCTCGTGGCCGCTTGCGCGATGGCGGGACCGTGCCCGGCGGCCGCGAGCGGCTGGTCGGTCAGCGGCAGCCGCGCGGCGGTGACGAGCGGCGAGCCGTCCGCGTCGAGCCAGGTCCGGCCGGCGATCCCGGGCGCCGCCGCGATGCTCGCGCTCGGGTCGCCCGGCCCGCCCGGCGCCTTCGGGAGCCCGCCGTCGGCCGGCACCAGGGCGCCGAGCGCCTGCGCGGCCTTGCTCGCGTCGAGCCCGGCCGCCTGGCGGCCCCCCGCGACGACGGCGGTGAGCGTGGCGTCCGGCTGCCCGTCGGCGCCGGTGACCGTGCCGTCCGCGCCGGTGCGCGCGGTCAAGGCCGCGGCGGCGGATTCGAGCGCACGCCGGTGTCCGGGTGTCCAGGCGGGCAGCGCGCCGGTGCGGGGCTTGGCGTTCAACGCAGTCACCGCGGCGGCGGTCGCGGCCAGGTCCCCGGTGGCGCACGGCTTTCCGGTGAACGCGGCCGGGAAGAGCCCATCCGCGCATTGCTGGGTGATGAGCACGCCGATGGCCGCGGTCGGATCCGCCGCCGCGGTGGTCGCCAAGGTCGCCCACGCGTGCCGTTGAAAGGACCGTGTCCCGTCGGCGAACTCGCCGGTGTCGGTGAACTCGCCGGACGGGGTGCGCACCGCGTCGAGGTCCTGCGTCAGCTGCGCGGTGACCGGCCCGCCGGGCTCGAGGAACCGCGCGATGATCTGCAGCTTCGCCAGCGGTTCGGCGTAGGAGGCCGCGCCCGGCTCGTAGGGCGCGCCGTGGGCGTAGGCCTTGATCGACTCCGGGTTCAGTAGGAACCGCGAGGCGCGGGCCACGGCGTCCGGCTGCTGCCCCAGGGTGCGCAGGGCGAGCACCAGGTCGGCGGTGAGGTCGTAGTCGACGAACGTCTTGCCGTCCTGGGTGACCTCGATGTGATCGCCGTCCACCAGCCGCCCGGCGAGGTAACCACCGAGCCGGTCGGCCGGCGTGGGTCCGGCGACCTGCGCGGGCGCGTCGGCGGGCGCGATCACGGTGCCGCGTGGTGCACCGGGCCGGACCGCGGGGGCGCCGGCCTTCTTGCTGACCGGCGGCGTCGCGGCAGGACTGCCCGTCACCGGCGGCTTTTCGGCGGGCGGGAGGCAACCGGGGTCGGGCTGCTTCGCGACGGGGGCGTGTCCCAGAGTGAGGTCGTGGAACCCGACCCGGGACAGGCCGAGCGCGGCCTGGGCGCTCGCGCGGATCCAGGTGTCGAGCCCGCCGATCCCGGTGGTGCGCGCCGTCCGGTATTCGGCCGGGGTGTAGGCGATGGCGCCGAGCTGGCCGGCCAGCCGGTTGCCCGAGTCGGCCGCGGTCACCTGGGCGGACTCGAGGAACGCCGTCCCCGACGTCATCGCGGCGTCCACGCATCCCGCGTCGGTGAGCGCCTGGACGATCAGGCCAGTGCTGTTGGTGTTGGGCGCCTCGGTGCCGACGCCGCCGCCCCAACCGCCGCCCGCGGTCTGGTGCGCCTTCAACCACCGCACGGTCTTCGTGATGGGCGCGTCGAGGTTCGCCGCGCCGGCGTCGCGGGCGGCGAGCATCGCCGAGAGCGCGAGCCCGGTGGTGTCGCCGTCCGGCGGCGCCTGGTCGAACGGCTTGCCCTCGTCGCAGGTCGAGATCCGGTGGCCGTCCGGGGTTACCTGGTCGCCGGTCTCGGTAGTGGGGATCAGGCCGAAGAAGATCCGGAAGTAGCCCTCCGAGCACTGCTGCTTCAGCATCGTGTCGAGGGCGAGCCGGTCGGTCAGGCCGGCGCCGGCCAGCCCGATCACGGCCAGCGCCTGGCCGAACATGTTGGCGTTGTTGCTGACGAAGTCCCTGAAGTCGGGGTTCTTCGAGTAGTCGCTGACCCGGCCCTTGTCGACGCCCGAGCGCGCGATCGTGCCGAGGGTTTCGGCGACCATGTCATGGCCGCCGAAGGATCGCGGGTCCCGCCCGGCGATTTCCGCGGCGACCAGCACTTTCGCGGCCGCGCCGCCGGTGATGATCGCGTCGTAGCCCTGGCCCGGGACGAGGCCGTCCCAGGTGTAGTAGTCGGTGGCGTGGCGGTCGAGGTACTCGACGATCGGCGCGGCCAGGGCGCCGTCCCCGGAGGCGTACATCGCGAACAGGGTGTCGATCATCAGGCCGTGGTCGGGCAGGTCGCCGCCGAGCGGGTTCTGCAGGGTCCCGTCGGGCGAAAGCTGCGCGGCGAGCCACCGCGACGTGGGCTTCGAAGCGACGTCAGCGGCGAAAGCCGGGGTGAGTGAGCCCACGACGAGCACGACGATGGCGGACGCCAAGGCCGCGACGGGCCTGAACCGCTTGCCGGCCACCTGATCTCCCTCTCCCGGACGCCGGCGCGCACACGAGAGAGACCGGTCCCCAGACCGGGCGTCACTCACTGTTTACGCGACAGCGGTTCGACAACACCTGCTCGAGGAGGTAACCCGACTCGTCACCTACGGTGACCTACGGTTGCGCGACAGCGCCGGACTTCGACCGGCTTCCCCTGCCACGAGCAGAAATCATGAAGTTGTACTGGTCAAAACGAATGGACAGTAACACCCGGTCAGCCGGACGGGAACGGTAAATCTCACCTCTGGGGTGTCGTAGGGGTCGCCGATCCGTTTCGGTGATCCGGCCCACAGGACACCGGTCAACTGCGAGATCATCGTCATTCGGAGGTGGGTGCGTGCGCCGGTGGCTGTGGATGTCGCTCGCGGTGTCGGGCGTGGTTGTCTTGGCCGCGGCGGGCCTGGTGTGGTGGTCGGCTGAGCGCGCGCTGGGTGCGGCGCCGGAAGTCGTGACCTCGTCCCGGGGCGGACTGTCCTGGTGCGCGTACGAGCGTGTAGGTCAGCTCACCTGTGATCCGCCGCAGCTGACCGCTGGCACGGTGGTCGCAGTCGTGGCGCTGGGCGTGCTGGGCGTGGCGCTGCTCGCGGTTGGAGCGACGGCTCTACTGCGACGACGAGAGCGATCGCCGCGCGGCCAGACGGACCACAGCTGAATGAGCCAACGTTCGACGCCGGTTGCGAAACGACCTTCGCCGAGTTCGGCGGTGTCGCGCTGGTTGCCGACGCAGCTCCTGGTGGCGGCCGCTCACCCGGCGTCGCCGGGATCTGCCGCGGCTCGCGCCGGGCAGGTCCCGTGCCGGTTCGCCTCAGCCGTCGGACTCCGCGGACGGCAGGTAGGCGCCCGGCACCCGGTCGGGGGCGACCACCTGGTTCTCCCCCGGGTAGGGCCGCTGCCAGCGACGGGATCGGGGACGACGACACGAGCGGGTATGCGCTGGGCTCACCCGCGGCCGCCATGTTCTTGGCGTCGCAGTACAGGTTCTGCCAGCTCGCCCCGGCGGGCTTGGTCAGGAACTGCTGGAACTCACCGAAGTCCCGCACGGACTTCCCGGCCGCCCGCGCGCCGGTCCCGAGGAACCCGGAGCTCGTAGGTGTTGTCGTACAACCCGCGCGGAACGGCCTGTCTCCCTGGGGCGCCGGCTCGAACAACCCGTGACCCAGCCGGTCGAGTCCGTCGTCCGGTCCGTTCCGAGACGACGCAACCATTCGGCACGTCCAGCGGCTCTGTAGTGCGTGCCGAGGTCGAGAGGGGCCGGATGTTGCCGAGGACGGACAAGCGGTTCGAGGTGTTCGTCGAGCAGCACTACGCCGAGCTCCTGCGCTACGCGATGGTGCTCACCGGCAACCGGGACGAGGCCGGTGACGTCGTGCACGACACCCTGCTGAAGCTGGTCCGGCACGTCGGACGCGGCGATATCGAGCACCTCGGTGCCTATGCTCGCCGGACGCTGTTCCGGGTCTTCCTGCGCCACCGCGACCGCACCCGTCGTGAACCGCCGGTGCCCGACGTCGCCCCGCACCGGGCCGGCGTTGACGCCACGGAGGTGTGCGACGGGCGAAACGACATGCTGACGCTGCTCCTGCGGCTGCCGCCGCGGACGCGGGCCGTGCTGGCCGCCCGGTTCTACCTCGACCTGGGTGAGGCCGACACCGCGCGGCTGCTCGGCTGCGGCACCGGCACGGTCAAGTCCACCACCTCGCGTGGCCTGCAGCGGCTGCGCGAGCTGTGGGAAGCCGAATCACCCTCCCCGCCGAGGCCGACTTCGAAGGGACTCCGATGAACCAGCACCCACCGGACTTCGCCACCCTCCTGCGCAACGAGCTCGCGGCCGTCCCCCTGCCCCGGCCCGCGGTCGGCGAGGCTGCCTCGGTCGCGCATCGGGTCCTGCGGACGCGGGCACTACGACGGCGTCGGACCTTGACCGGAGTCGCCGTGGCCGCCGTGGTCGTGGCCGGTGGCAGCACCGCGCTCGTCACGGCTTCGGGTGATGACGGAACCACGGCCCAGCCTCCGGCGGTCACCCAGTGGCCGACGCGCGGTCCCCTGGCCGGGGACACCGCACTGGTCGGCCGGGCGAAACTGGCTTGGGCGAACGCCAGCCTCTCAGCCGCGCCCGGATCCGAAGCTGCCGTGCTCTACGCCGGGCCGCTCACCGGGCAGAACGCGACGCTGGTCGTCCTGCGCCGCAACGACGCCGCCGGACGGACGTCGCTGGGCTTCATGACCACGCCGTCGACCACCGGCACGCCGGACACCACGACGCTGATGGTGCGAGCCCAGGTGACCGTCCCCACCGATGTGCCCGCCCCGGCGGCTTACGGCTTCGTCGTCTCCACGCCGGCGCCCGGGGACCAGGCCCCGGCCAGCTGGGCGGTCGCCCTCGTCGCGCCGGGCATGCCCGGCGCCCGGTTCAGCACCAGCGCCGTCGAGCAAGAGATCGCCGACACCGCGGGCTCGCCCCTCAACGGGTTGCTCACCGTCGACCTGCCGCCACAGGCAGCCGCGTGGAACACCGAGCTCGCGTTCGGCGACCGCGGGGAACGCGGCATCGCCTCCCTGACCGCGGCAGCCGATGATCCGGCCACGCGTACTGTGACCGCGACCCCGCGCCTCGACGGCACCTTCACCGTCACCGGTGCGGCGGACGCGCAACCGGGCGACCTGCTCACGCTCCACGACGGGCTGATCGGCGTGGTCATCAGCGGCGGCCCCACCGCTTCGGCCGGCACCGACCTGACGATGCTGCGGACATCCGGGCTGAGTGCCCGGACCACGACCGGCGGCCGTCCGGTCGGCCTCGCCGCCGGTCCCGGCGAGCAGACGACACTCACCGCCGGCGCCGGCGTGCTGCACGAGGGCGACCGCATCGCGGCCGGCGGATTCCCGGGCACCGCGGCGGTCGTCAACCTCGGCACCGCCCACCTGAACCCGGACGGCGCCTGGATCCTGCGGCGGGACATCTGGTTCCCGGTGACGCCCACGCAGGCCACCCTGATCCGGCACCCGTGAACGGAAAAGCGGTCGCCGCAGTTCGAACACCGGAACGTCCGAGGTGACGACCCGCAGGCCGCCGCGGGCGCGCCGGGCCCGCACCGCGACGCCACGGATGGCAACGACGAGCGTCTCGCCGTCGCATCGGCACGCAGTCACGTCCAGAACCACCACGCCGCAACACAATTCGAGCGCCTCGGCGAGTTCGGCCACCAGCCCGGCGACGCCCGAGCCGGTCAGCCGGCGCATCACCGGTACGGGTATCGAATCGCCCACCCGAACAACACGACCACCCCCTTACGGGGTTCTTACGCATCGCGATCGGGTGACGTGAAACAGCTAGCGTGAACGAACATGCGACGACCATGCACGCTGCTCGCGATCACCCTGCTGGCGACCGCCTGCGGCACCACCCCGACCGGCGGGACGGCGCCACCGCAGCTGCCGCCCGCCGCCGAGCCCGCCGTCTCGCCCTCGCCGGGCGCGATGCCCGCCGGCACGATCGTCGAGGTGGGGCCGGAGCCGGAGGGCATCGTCGCCGACGACGTCAGCCACCGCGTCGCGGTCGGGATCCGCAACCCCGACCGGCTCGCGCTGCTCGACACGGCCACCGGCCGGGTCACGACCACGGTGGCGCTGCCCGGGCACCTGCGACACCTGCAGCTCGCGGCGCCGGGCGGGCCGGTCCTGGTCCCTGACGAAACCTCGAACCGGCTGGTGACCGTCGCGCTCCCGGACGGCCGGATCACCGGGGAGGTGACCACCGGCATGTCACCGCACGACGCCACCCGCGCGGCGAACGGCCGGGTCTTCGCCGCCAACGAGAACGGCCGCAGTATCGCGGTCACCCAGGACGGCAAGCTGGTGCACACCTTCACCGACGTCACCCAGCCCGCCGGGCTCGCCGCGGTCGGGGACCTCGTCGGCCTCGTCGACGTCCGCCAGAACGACCTGAGCGTCTACGACGCCGGGACGCTGACCCGAGTCGCACGGCTGCCCGCCGGCGCCGGCCCGACCCACGTGGTCGCCGACCGCCGCGGCCACTTCGCGGTGATCGACACTCGCGGCGGGGCCGTGCTGACCTTCGACCCGGCCGCACCCGCGCACGCCCTGAGCAAGCTCGACCTGCCCGGCGCGCCCTACGGCGTCGCTTACGATTCGCGGCGCGACCAGTTGTGGGTGACCTTGACGGCGAAGAACCAGCTCGTCGGCATCACGCTCGACGGGCCTGCGCCACGGGTGTTCGCCACCATTCCCACCGTCCGCCAGCCCAACACCGTCGCCGTCGATCCGGCCACCGGCGCCCGCTACGTCACCGGAACCGCCGACGGCACCGTCGAGATCATCCCGGGGCCGCGGTGACGGTCCCGGATCCGGCGGGCAGCAGCCCGGCCGGCTGCGCGCCGCACGGGCCTGGTAGGCGCTGGCGATCGGGATGAACGGAGAGCCGTTGCCGCTGGAACACGGCTTCCCGGCGCGGCTGGTCACCCCAGCTTGCACTGGGTACGTGTCGGCGACGAAGTGGGTCGTGGACAACGCAGCTGGAGCCGGGAAGCGCCGATCAAACCGAGCGTGGCGTGGCCGGAAATCACGCTGTCGCAGGAGGTCAACCTGAACACGCGGATGTGGTGGACCTGTCCCCGGGGGCGCACCAGGCGCTCTGCCGCGCCACGGACGTCACCTTCACCGCCGCCGGAAAATTTCTTCCCGGTTCGACCAATCCGGTTCCCACCGGTGGACGAATCACGGGGCAAGAAGAGGTTCTCGCCCCCGAGTGACCTCGGCCGCGTAATCAATTGGAGTGAATTCTCGTGCGTAACCTTCGTATTGCCGGAATCGGCCTGACCGCGGCCGCCGCGCTGACCCTGACCGCCTGCGGCAGCAGCGACACCGCGTCCTCGGGTTCCTCCAGCGCCCCGGCTCCGTCGTCCTCGATGGCCGCGCCGTCCTCCAGTGCCGCCGCCGGTGGCGATGGCATGACGACCAACGCCGACGTCTTCGGTCCGGCCTGTTCGCAGCTGCCGCAGGGTTCGGCCCCGGGTTCGCTGGACTCGATGGGCCCGCAGCCGGTCGCCTCGGCCGCGTCGACGAACCCGCTGCTGACCAAGCTGGTCGCCGCGGTGAAGGCCACCAACCTGGTCGACACGCTCAACAGCGCGCCGTCGATCACCGTGTTCGCCCCGGCCGACCCCGCGTTCGCCGCGCTGGGCGACGCGAAGTTCGCCGAGCTGGCGGGCAAGCCGGCCGAGCTGTCGCCGATCCTGCAGTACCACGTCGTCGGCAAGCGTTACGACGCCAAGGGTCTCGAAGGCGCCGGCACGCTGGAGTCGCTCAACACCGCCGGTGGGCCGCTGAAGATCGAGGGCTCGGGCGAGAACATGACCGTCAACGGCGCGAAGATCCTGTGCGGCAACATCCCCACCAAGAACGCCACGGTCTTCGTGATCGACAAGGTGCTCACCCCCGGCACCAACAAGTAAGCGCAGGTCCGGTCACTGACCGGTGACCTGACTCCGTACGATCGCCTCGGCTCCTCAACCCCGGAGCCGAGGCGGTCGTACTTTCGCTGTCCGGCAACGGGTCCCGGATGGCGACCGATGCCCGGTGGCGGATGGCAGGACATCCGCTACTGGGAGACGCCGAAGCGGCGGCGTCCGCCGGTCGTCGTCACCGCCGGTTCACTCCATGGCGCTTCACCCCGCTCGCGCTGGTGTTGTACGTGCAGTCGGATGTGGTGCCCCCCCGTGGCGACACCCGCTCACCAGCTGTCCTCCGTTCAGGACGCAGCAGACACGGTTCGGCCGGGCAGCAGGTTGATCTTCATCGTGCTGGTTCACCCGGTCGATGCAGCCGGACCCCGTCGGTGCACGGTCAAAGAACGGCTGGGAAGAACTTGATCGGCACCAGCGCCCACACCACCTTGCCCTCGCTCGCGGCGCGCACGCCCCAGTCCAGCGACAGCTGGCCGACCAGCCGGAGCCCGTACCGCCCCGATCCCGCGCGGCAGACCCGCACGGACGTGACGTCGGGGTCCGCGTCGCCGACTTCGATCAGCAGGTGCTCGGTGACGCGGGTGACGCGCAGCTCGTGGACGGCGGTGGTGTGCCGGTAGGCGTTGCCCACGAGCTCGTCGATCACGAGCAGGACCCCGCCGTACCGGTCGTCGGGGCACGCCCCGAAGGTGAGCGCCTCGGCCACGACGGACCGGACCCGACGAAGATCCGGGCGGTCGCTCAGCGCGACCGTGGTTTCGGCCGCCGCGGCGAGCCGATCGGTGAGCTGCGCCAGCTCCCGGTCGAAATCCATCATGGAAACCGGACCTTCCCTCGACACGTGGCCGGTTCGTGGTTCGGGCCGACTCCGCAGCCGGATTGGTTAGCGGACCGTGATTCACCGAATACGACCAAGCGGGACACCGGGGATGTCCGGTGTCCCGCTCGGCCGGGATTCCGAGGGAGTGGCGGGTCAGCCGAGGTCGAGCAGTCCGCCACCGAGGAGACCGTCGCAGGAAGCCGAGTGCCGCGGCGGGCAGCGCAGCGGTCGCCAGCATGCGACGGCGGAGTGTGCTCACGGTGGATCTCCTTCTCCCCGAACGAACATCGGACCCGATCCCGACGGGTTCACGGACCATTCGAGGCGACCGGACCCAGCGAAGTCGTCGTAGAGCCGGGCAAACGCGGGTTTGTCCCCACGGGCGACGGCATCGATGAGCTCTTCCGGCGACCGGATCTCGTTCGTCGGTGGCGGAGGCACGGGTGCGGAGGCATGCGCGGCGACCATGCCGAGTCACTCGATCGGGTCAACCGTGGTGGTGCGGCCGTCCGTGCCCGCGACGGCGGCGAAGCACCTGCACGCTGGCCACCCGACTTGGAGAATTTCGTGAACAAGCTTCGTGTCGCCGGAACCGGTCTGCTGGCCGCCGCCGCGCTGCCCCTCACCGCCTGCGGTGGCCCCACCTCCCCGGGAAGCCCCGGCAGCTCGCCGGTCCCGTGGGCGGCGTCGCCGAGCATCGCCGGTTCGACCGGGACCCCGGACGGCGTGACCACCGACGCCGACGTCTTCGGTCCCGCGTGCGGCCGGCTTCCGCGAGGCTCTCTTGATTCGATGAGGCCGCGGCCCGTCATCTCCGCCGCCTCGACCAACCCGCTGCTGACCAAGCTCGTCGCCGCGGTCAAGGCCACGAACCTGGTGGACACCCTCGACAACGCGCCGGCCATCACGGTGTTCGCCCCGGCCGACCCGGCCTTCGCCGCCCTGGGTGACGCCGAGCTCGCACCGATCCTGCAACACCACGTCGTCGGCAAGCGCTACGACGCCAAAGGCATCGCGACCGCCGGTTCGGTCGACACCCTCGACACCGCCGGCGGCCCGGTGAAGATCGAGGGCTCGGGCGTGACCATGACGATCAACGGCGCGAAGATCCTGTGCGGCAACATCCCCACCAAAAACGCGACCGTCTTCGTCATCGACAAGATGCTGATCCCCGGCACCAACAACTAACACCGGTCACGCGAGCATCTGCATACCGCCGAAGAACAACACCAGCAGCGCCCCGATTCCGCAGCCCATCAGGAGCGCCCCACCGAGGCTGGGCCGGATCCGGACTCCCGCGTAGGCCAGGCCCAGCGCGAACATCATCCAGGCGCCCACGTAGGCCAGGTGCGACATCATGGTGCTGCTGAGCTCGAACGCGACTTTCGCGCCGCCGGCCACGACGAGGGCGGTGGCGATCGAGATTCCCACGTGGGTCCACCGGTTCTTGGTCGTACCCCCGGTGGCGGTCGAAGCGGGGTGCGGGTGACTGCGGGTCATGGTGACCTCCTCGTCGGATCACTCCAGTCTCACACCGTTCGCGCCCGATGATCCTTACCGCACGATTACCGCAGTTCGGGAGTCTTGGCGACGGCCGCCCGCGCGAGCGCGATCCCGGCGACGACGGCGGCCACGACGACCCACGAGGACACGTTGAGCTGCGCGACGCCCGAGAGTCCGTGACCGAGGGTGCAGCCACCCGCGAGCCAGCCACCCGCGCCGAGCAGGAACCCACCGGCGGCCAGCCGGACGTAGCGGACCGGCCGCTCGCCCCGCACGCGGAGATCGTCGGTCACGCGAGCGGCGATCGCGGCGCCCAGGACGATGCCCGGCAGGAACGCCGTCAGCCACCAGTTCGGCTCGCCGGTGACCAGACCGGCCACCGCGCCGACCGTGCTGGGGCCGAAGCTCGCGCCACCGGCGCCCGCCAGTGCCCAGCCCGCAATCGTCACCACGCCGAGTGCCACCCCGGCGACCGGCCAGTTCCACTGCCCGCGGCGCGGGTGATCCGCGTGGCGCCACAAGCACAACGCCGCGACCACGGCAGCCAGGAACGCGAAGGCGAACGCCACCCGCGGGACGCCGAGCAGAGCAGGAAAGGTCGCGGCCGGCCCGGGCGGCAGCAGGGTCGGCCCGGGAAGCACGACCTGACGTGCGGACAGCTCACCGGCGGCCCAGCCACCGAGGCCGAGCGCGCAGCCGAGCATGCCCGACCCGAGCTTGAAGAACAGGCCCGAAACACACGTGCCGGCCACTGCCATGCCCACGCCGATCACGAGCCCGCCGGCGACGTCGGCGACGGGCGTGAACGGCAGGCCCTGGTTCAGGCCGTCGCCGAGCGGAGTCAGAAACAGCACCGAGAGGCCGGCCGCGGCGATCGCCACGCCGAGCAGCCAGCTCCGGGCGAGCAGGAAGCGGCCGCCGAGGATGCCCGCGAAGGTCGAGTGGAAGCACAGCTGCGCACGGTGCAGCACAAAGCCCATCGCCACCCCGGCGGTCCCGCCGGTGAGGATCGTGATCGCGCTCCCGGGAATGACACTCCTCCTCTGCCGTTCGCCGCGGCCGCCAGGCGCCGCGCCCGGTGGCTACTTCACCGCGAGGACGTCGATGGGGCGGATGTCCGGATCGGCCGCGAGCAGGTCTTCGGCGACCTGCCCGAGCGCAACGGGGATCTCGCCGCCGACGTGGGCTTGGCGGGCTTCTTCGGTCTCGAAGGTGTCGAAGATGCCGTAGGTGGTGTCGTCGATCTTGAACGCGTACCAGGTGACGGTCCCGGTCTCGGCGGCGGCGAGCGCGCGGCCCTGCTCGAGGAACGCGGCGAGCTCGTCTCCCTTGCCCGGCTTCGCTTTGAGGGTCGCGAGAAGTCCTCGGTCGACGGTCATGGGATGACGGTCCTTTCGGTTGTGTGTCAGGTGGCTTCCATGTCCACCCCGGCCGCGCGCCCGGTCGGCGGCGGCGGCTCCGGGGTGGACGGTTCGGCGGGCGCCGGGTCCAGGACGAACCGCGTCAGGGCGGTGCGTGGATCCAGGTTGCGGAGCTGGTTGAGCTCGCCGAGTGGTTTGCGCAGCTGCTCGAACTCGGGGCCGATTTCGTTGCTGATCTGCTCGTGGGCGTTCGCGAGGGCGTCCTTGGCCTTCTGCGCCGTCCTGCGCACGGTCGCGATGGCGCCGGGAAGTCGCTCCGGGCCGAGGATGAACAGCGCGGCGACGAGCAGGACGAGCAGGTGTTCCGGGCTGAGTCCGAACATCGTGTCCTCCGGTCGCGGGTGCGGGACCACCCGACAGCGGTCCCGCACTCCGCTCCGATCAGTTGGCGGCGCTGGTGTTCACTTCGCCGTTGACGCCCTTCGGGAAGAACCCGCCGGACTTGGCGGCCTTGTTCGTCAGGTAGACGATGTTGAGCACCTGACCCGGCGAACGGCTGTACGCGATGCCGTTGGCGTCCGTGGGGACGATGTTGGCGTTGCCGTGGCTGTCGATGACACCCTGGTCGTCGTCGGTGGGGCCGTCGAGGCTGTCGCGGGCGGCCGAGAGCTTGAGCGTGGCCTTGCCGTCACCGCGCTGGTAGAGGGCACTGCGGATGTTGGCCGCGTGGTACGCCTCCACGGCGAGGATCCCCGCCGCCGCTTCGAGGTACGTCTTGTTGGTGATCAGCGGCGCGGCGCCCTTGTACGCCGTGACGCCGACATCTTCGAACAGGAACGCCGCGAGCAGGAAGTTCTCCTCGCAGGAGAACGCGTCGAAAGTCTGGCCGGGCTTGACGAGCCCGGCGGCCTGCGCGGCGGCGGTGAAGCTCGACTGCAGATCGATGGCCGGGCGGCTGACCGCGGCGGAGCCGAGCGCGGACCGCAGGAACTGGACGTGCGCCTTCTCGTCGCCGGCGATTTCCTGGGCGTACTGCTTGGCGGCCTTGGTCTGGAACCGGACGGCGCGGCCGCCGGTGACACCGCCGCGGGTGCCGGTCCCGGTGGTCATCGAGTCGGCGAGGCCCTTGCCGGTGACGGCGTGCAGGTAGAACTCGGCTTCGAGGTACTCGAGGTTGAGGGCGAAGTTCAGGACCGCGCCGTCACTCACCCCGCTCGGCGCGGCGGCAGCTCGTGGGGTGGCCGCGGCCGCGGTGCCCGTGGCGAGGCCGCCGAGCGCGCCCGCGCCGACCACCCCGAGCCCGGTCATCCCGGCCGCCTTGAGGAAACGGCGGCGGTCCTGGTCGTTTTCGGCGCTCCGGTTGATCATCGAAGCGGCATAACGCTTGCCAAACACGGATGAGCTCCTCCCCGCCCGCGCGCGTACGGCGGGCGTAACCCGACGCCGACTCCCGGCGCTGGGGCGGATCTGTCGCGGACAGTCCACTTTCGAGGCTGGGCGCGGAGCGGATGGGTTGATTCCCTGACCGGGTGACGATCCGGGTGCCCACCGTACGAAATTAGGCGTTTTGTGCCGTTCGCCGTCGAAAAGCGCGGAGAATACCCGTTACCGAACGGGAGAAACCGTCCGGCGGAAATCTTTGATCCACACCCGATCCGGTGAAGTTCATCGTCCCGAAATACGACTTCCCTGGTTCAGGCTTCGAAACCGGCCAGCGGCCGCACCTCGATCGGCACGCCGATCGCCGCCGTCACCCGGCCGGCCCACCCCAGGGCGGCGTCGAGGTCCGCGGCCTCGACGAGGTAGAAGCCGCCGAGGTGCTCCCTGCCCTCGGCGAACGGACCATCGGTGATCAGCGCCTCGCCGCCGGACTCCCGCACCACCCGCGCCGCGCCGGGCTCGCTCAGGCGGGCGCTAAAGAGCCAGCTCCCGGTCGACTTCAGATCCTTCTCGACCTCGCCGAGCAGCTGCATCGACCGACGCATCTCCTCTTCGGTGGGCGGTTCACGAACTTCACCGTCGACGCTGTGCACGGACAACAAGAACTGGGCCATGACTTCACTCCTCCGGCGGACGTCCGCCGCCGCTCACCATCGATACGAACGAGCATGCCCTGGATCGACAGGTTTCCGTGAACGACTGGATCGGGCAACTGCTCGTCCGGCTCCCGCGTCCTAAGTGGAAAAAAGACATGGCGGTGGATCCCCGCGGCGAAGCCATTCTCGAGATGGCGAGAGGCGCTCACGTAGCCGATTCGGAAAGCTCGGACCGGGCTGTCGAGTTACGGTCGATCCGTTCGTCATCCTCTTCGACGACAGCACCACGGCTCGAGCTGGAGGACACGTGCAGTACATGCTGCTGATCTACAACTGCCACCGCCCCGAACCCGGCGACCCGGCCTTCCCCGACGCGCTGGCCAGGGTGAACGCCTTCGCCGAGGAATGCCGCCGGCGGGGCGCGTTCGTCTCCGGTCACCCCCTCCAGGGTGAGCACACCGCCACCACCGTCAGCGTCCGCGACGGCAAGACGCTGATCACCGACGGCCCGTTCCCCGAGACCCACGAGCACCTCGGCGGCACCTACGTCCTGGACTGCCGCACCCTCGACGAAGCCCTCGAGCTCGCCGCGCTCTGTCCCATGGCCGCGGACGGCACGATCGAGGTCCGCCCGATCGCCGGGGTCCCGGACCTCGACCACCGCGCGTCGACGGGCGTATGACGGCCGTGTCCGTCCTGCAGGAGACCTACCGCGAACACCGCACCAAGATGCTCGCCGCCCTGGTCCGGGTGCTGGGCGACTTCGAACTCGCCGAAGACGCGCTGCAGGACGCGTGCGCGCTCGCCCTGCGCAAGTGGGACCAGCCGCCCGACGACCCGGTCGCCTGGCTGCTGACCGCCGCCCGCAACGCCGCGATCGACCGGCTCCGGCGCGCCCGCCGTGGTCGCGAAAAGCTCGCGCAGCTCGGAGAACCACCGGAGGTGGCGACCGTGGACTTCGACGAAGATCGCCTGCTCAGCGTCGGCGACGAGCGGCTCAGCCTCCTCTTCACCTGCTGCCACCCGGCCTTGGCCGAAGAGGCGCGGGTCGCGCTCACGCTGCAGGCCGTGGCCGGGTTGACCGCCGGCCAGATCGCCCGGACCTTCCTGGTCGCCGAACCGACCCTGGCCCAGCGGCTCGTGCGGGCCAAACGCAAGATCCGCGACGCGGGAATCAGCCTCGAAGTCCCCGCCGACCGCCTCCTGCCCGAGCGGCTCTCGGGCGTCCTCGCCGTGATCTACCTGATCTTCACCCGCGGCTACACCGCCGGCGGCGACCAGCCGGAGTACCGCGAGCTGCAGCAGGAGGCGATCCGCCTCGCCAAGCTCGTCGCCACCCTCATGCCCGACGAACCGGAAGCCCTCGCCCTGGTCGCGCTCCTGCTGGTCCACCACTCGCGCTCGGCCGCCCGGTACACGCCGACCGGCGACCTGGTCCTGCTCGACGACCAGGACCGCGCACGCTGGGACCACGCCGAGATCGCCGAAGCCGTCGGCCTGCTGGACCGGGCCCTGCGCCTCGGAACGCCCGGGCCGTACGTGCTGCAGGCGACCATCGCGGTCCTGCACGCCCAGGCGCCGACGGCCGCCGACACGAACTGGGCCGCGATCGCCGCGGTGTACGAGCGGCTGCTCGGGTTGACGCCGTCGCCGGTGGTCGCCCTCAACCACGCCGTGGCCGTCGCGATGGCCACCACCCCGGCCGAGGGGCTGGCGTTGATCGACCGGATCGAGGGCCTCGACGGCTACCACCTGCTGCACGCGGCTCGCGCCGATCTCCTGCGCCGCCTCGGCCGCGCGGACGAAGCAGCCGCGGCGTACCGGCGTGCCCACGACCTCGCCACCACCCCCGCCGACCGGCGTTATCTCGCCGGCCGAATCCAGGAAACTTGAGGGGACGAAGCTGTCGAGAAGCCGGGCAGCCGTTCGTCCTCTGGTGAGTCAACCGACGACTCGCCGAAAGGACACACCCATGAGCAGCACGTCTCCGGCCGCCACCTCGGTTCGGGCCGACATCGTTGTCGACCTTCCCGTCGAGCAGGCGTTCCGCGTGTTCACCGAGCGGTTCGACAAGGTCAAGCCGCGCGAGCACAACCTGCTCGCGGTGCCGATCGAGCGGACCGTTCTCGAGCCCCAGGCCGGCGGCAGCGTCTACGACGTGGGCACCGACGGCAGCCGGTGCGCCTGGGCGCGGGTGCTCGCCTTCGAGCCGTCGGAGCGGCTGGTCCTCAGCTGGGACATCAGCCCGCGCTGGCAGCTGGAATCCGATCCCGGCCACACCAGTGAGGTGGAGATCCGGTTCGCCGCCGAAGACGCCGATCGCACCCGGGTCGCCCTCGAACACCACCACCTCGACCGGCACGGCGAAGGGTGGGAAAGCTTCACCAGCCTGGGCTCCGGCTCGGGCTGGCCGCTGTACCTCGACCGGTTCCGCGCCGCGACGCAACGGGATGCCGCGGAGGCGTGAAGCGGATACCGTCCCCTGATCCTGGCGACAACGGAGAGGCCCCATGAGCACACACCGCGATCGAGCGGAAGAACTGCGCGCAGCGGTGAGCAACACCGGAGTCACCGAGTCCGCGCTCCGGACCGCGGTGGCGGCCCGGGCGGCGGGCGGGCCACCGGTGGCCGAACCGTACGACGCCCTGGCCCGGCAGATCGGTGCCGCCTCCTACCGGGTGACCGACGACGAGGTCGCTGCCGTCCGGCAGGCCGCAGGCAGCGACAAAGCCGCGTTCGAGGTCGTCATGTCCGCCTGCGTCGGAGCGGGCCTGGCTCGCTGGGACACCGCTGCCCGGGTCATCGAGGAGGCGACCGATGCGCCTGCCTGAGGTCGAACGCGGTGACGGTCTCCGCAGCAAGCTGCTGATCCGGGTCATCTCCCTGGCGCTGGGTGCGCGTCTCCCGGACGCGGCCCGGGTTGCCTTCTACCACAAGGGTTTCGTCGGCACGGCCCTCGGCGCATGGACGCAGGACGTGATGCGCGGACCGAGCGAGTGGTCGGTGGCGGAACGGGAACTGATGGCTGCGATGATCGCCCAGTGGAACGCGTGTCCCTTCTGCGTCGGGGCGCATCGGGCCATCGCGGTGCACGGGATGGACAAGGCAGTGGCCGACGCGGCCCTCGCCGACTACCACACCGCGCCCATCTCGGAGTCCCTGCGCGCCACGCTCGCCGTTCTGGAAACCATCACGGTGAGCCCTGATGAACTGCAGGGCGACCAAGTCCGGGCGGCGCTGGCCGCGGGTGTCACCCGGAGGCAACTCGACGATGCGGCCGCGGTCGCGGCCGTCTTCAACATCATCACCCGCTACGCCAACGCACTGGGCTTCGCCATCCCGACCGACGCCGAGTTCGACAAGGCCGCCGGCATGATGCTCAAACGCGGCTACACCTGAGCAGCTGTCTACATGTTCTGCGCCCCCGCCTGGATCGCCTCCCGGATCCTGGCGTAGGTGCCGCACCGGCAGATGTTGCGGATCTCGTCGAGGTCGGCGTCGGTGATCGCGTGGCCCGCGGCGGTCGCCTGCTTGACCTTCGCCACCGCGGCCATGATCTGGCCCGGCTGGCAGTAGCCGCACTGGGCGACGTCCAGCTCCAGCCACGCCTCCTGCATCGGGTGCAGGTCCTTCCCGACGGTCGCGGGCAGTCCCTCGATCGTGGTGATCTCGTCGGTGTCCTTGATGTCGGCGACCCGCACCGAACACGGGTTGAACGCCTTCCCGTTGATGTGGCTGGTGCACGCCTTGCAGACGTCGAGCCCGCAGCCGTACTTCGGACCGGTGATGCCGAGCAGGTCACGGAGAACCCAGAGGAGCCGGAGATCGTCGTCGGCGTCGACGGTGACCTGCCGGCCGTTGACCTTGAACGTGTGTTGCGGCACGGCTGGCTCCTAGTAGGCGTGGTCGAGGCCGTCGGTGGGCGACGGCGGCGTGGACGGCTGCAGCGGCAACGGCTCGAAGCTCAGCGTGCCGTGGTTGATCGGGAACGACGTCGGCATCTTGCCCACCGCCCGGGCGTAGGCGCAGGCGACCGCGGCGAACGACGGCGCGACCGCGAGCTCACCGGCGCCGCTCGGACTGGTCGACGTGTTCGGCATGACGACGACCTGCGTCTCGGGCGGGGTGTTCCACTCCCGGGTGTAGAAGTAGTTGTCCCAGCTGCCTTCCAGCGGGATGCCGTCCTTGATGTGCACGCTCGAGGTCAGGCACATCGCGATGCCGTCGTTGAGCCCGCCGATCATCTGCGCCTCCAGGCCGCGCGGGTTGATCGCGAACCCGGGGTCGACCACGACGAGCGCCTTCGTCACCCGCGGACCGGTGACGGCGTCCGGGATCTTGCGGTTGACGGTCTCGGGGCGGCAGTCGATCTCGACCAGCACGGCGATCGCGCCGCGGTACTCGGAGTGCAGCGCGATTCCCTGTGCGGTGCCGGCCGGCATCGCCCGGCCCCAGTTACCGACCTGCGCGGCCTTGTCCAGGACCGCGCGCAGCCGGGTGTCCTTGAGGAACTCCCGGCGGAACACGACCGGGTCCTTGCCGAACTTCTTCGCCAGCTGGTCGACGACGAGCTCTTCGGCGGTGACGACGTTGGGCGAGTAGATGTTGCGCATGCTGCCGGTGTTGAACTTCAGCGGGATCTCGTTGAGCAGCTGGGTGGTCACGCCGAAGTTGTAGGGCGAGGACTGGGTCAGCAGGAAGATCGACTCGGCGAAGCTCAGGTTCCCGGCGATCGGCAGCCGCGACGCGAAGGCCGTCAGCATCTCGCCGAGCCCGTGGCTGAACTCCGTCTGCACGCTGGTGTGCCGCTGTTCGAAGCTGATCACGTTGCCCAGCAGGTAGGTGGCCCGTACCCGCGACACGCACATCGGGTGGATGCGGCCCTGGCGGAAGTCGTCGGTGCGCGACCACATCAACTTGACCGGCTTGCCCATCTTCTGCGACGCCTCCGCCGCCTCGGCGGCCGCGTCGTGGAACAGGTGCCGGCCGAACGAACCGCCGCCCTGGGTCACATGCACCTTTACGGCGTCCTGCGGCAGGCCCAGCTGCTTGGCGATGTCCTCCTGCGCGACGATCGGCACCTTCAGGCACGACCAGATCTCCGCGCGGTCCGGCCGGACGTCGGCGATCGCGGCGCCGGTCTCCAGCGGGCTGTTGCTGGCGGCGGCGAAGGTGAACTCCGCGTCGATGTACTGGTCGAGCAGGCCGGGCACGGCCATCGGCAGCTGCGCGGCCTTGAGCTTCCTGAGCACGGTCGCGTCGGACTCACCGTCCACCGTGCCCGGTCCCCAGGTGACCTTCAGCGCGCGGATCGCGTCGATGCACTGGCCGAACGTGCGGCCGCGCACCGCGACGCCGTGCGAGATCGCGGCGACGTCGGTGATCCCGGGCATCGCCTTGACCTCGGCGGCGTTGGCGATCGTCCGCGGCGTTCCGTTGATCGTCGGTGGCCGCGCGACCATGGTCGGCAGCGCGTCCGGGACGTCGACGTCGAGGGTGAACTGCTTGCGGCCGGTGACCGCGGCGTGGGCGTCGACCCGGTTCTGCGGGGTGCCGAGGACCTTGAACTCCGAGCGCGCCTTCAAGGTGGCGACCACGCTGATCGTCGTGGCCGACGCGGCGGCCTTCGACAGCGAGCCGTACCCGGCCTGCCGGCCACTCGAGTGCCGCACCGTCCCGGCCGACGTCGTCAGCTGTGACACCGGGACGCCCCACTGCGCGGCGGCCGCGGCGAGCAGCCGCTGCCGGGCGATCGAGGCCGCGGTGCGGACCGGGGTGTAGATGCTGCGCATCGAGTTCGACCCGCCGGTGAGCTGGTTCATCAGCAGTTCGGGCCGCGCGTCGGCGAGGGTGACGTCGATCCGGTCCAGCGGCAGGTCGAGCTCCTCGGCGATCATCATCGCGACCGCGGTGGTCATCCCCTGCCCGACCTCGGCCCGCGGGACGGCGAAGGACGCGCG
This sequence comes from Amycolatopsis sp. NPDC104819, assembly GCF_055583145.1. Taxonomy (NCBI): domain Bacteria; kingdom Bacillati; phylum Actinomycetota; class Actinomycetes; order Pseudonocardiales; family Pseudonocardiaceae; genus Amycolatopsis; species Amycolatopsis sp. NPDC104819. The sequence goes on from NZ_JBVJON010000005.1 coordinate 265,867, forward strand.
TCCGTCGGTGCCGACCCCGACGGTGACCAGGCCCGAGGTCGGGAGGGCGGCGAGGTTCTGCAGGTCGCCGAGGTCGAAGATGTCCTCCGGCTGCGGCAGGGACGGGATCGACGCCTCGGCCTGCCCCGGCGCGAGTTCGGCGGCGCTCAGCTGCGCGGCGACCGCGAGCGTCGGCGCGGCGAGCACGAAGCCGAGGAAGCGGCGACGGCCCAAGCTGCGTGGTTCGGGTTCGGGTGGCTGCGCGGCGGGGACATGGTGGGCCATGAGCGGCTGGTTCCTCTCGAACAACGGTGTCGGAGAAGTGCGGGGCTGGGACGCCGCCGGCCGGAGTGTTACACAGATCACGCCGCCGAAAGAATGCCCCGAGTGCCTACGTTTGGCCTAGTGCCGTTGTGCACCGTGCACAGCCCGCGCCCGTCAGGGCACGCGCGGTGGCGGGAGGAACGGCAGCGCGCGCACGATCAGAGACAGCTCCAGCGGCACTTCGCCGCCCGTGAGCCGCTGCTCGATCAGTCCTTCGATCCGGTGGATCCGGTTCAGCACCGTGTTGCGGTGGCAGTGCAGCGCCTGCCCCGAGCGTGTCGCCGACCCGCCGGTGCCCACCCAGGTCGCGAGGGTCTCCAGCAGGAGACCGCGTTCGTCCCCGCCCAGGTCCAGCAGGCCACCCAACCGGGTCTGCAGCAGCGAATCGGTCAGTTCCGGTGAGCTGAGCAGCAAGGCTTCGGGCAAGCGTTCGGCCAGGCAGACGACGCTGGTCCGGCCCGGCGGCACGGTCCGCATCGCCAGGACCGCTTGGCGGTAGGCGGTGTGCACGGCGGCGAGCCCGTCGACGACCAAGGAGACGCCGGCCGCGGTGGCCAGCACGGACCCGATGGCCTTCGTGGCCTTCGCGACGTCGCGGCCGGGCAGCGAAACCAGGCCGACGAGCACGTCGGCGCGCAACTGCCAGGCCGACGCCGAGCCCAGCTTCTCGAGCGCGACAGCCAGCGGTTCGACGCAGTCGTCGCCCCCGGGACCCGCGGCCGCGACCACGACGTAGGGCCCGGAGATCGGCAGGCGGAGGGTGCGGCCGGCCTCGTAGGCGAATCCGGCGTCGGCGGCTCGCCCCTGCAGCAGTCCTTCCCACAACGACGCGCGTCGTTGCTCGTCCGCGCGCACCAGACTGCGCTCGGCCGCGTGATAGGCCTGCGCGACCTGGGCCGAGATCGCGTCGACGACCTCCCACACCCGGGTCGCGAGGTCGAGCATCGCCTCGTTGTTCACCTCTCCGGTGGCCCGGGCCTGGTCGGTCAGGGCCTGCCAGACCAGCCGCCCGCCGAGCCGGAAGGACCGCAGCACGTCATCGAGCGGCAGCTGCTGCTCGGCACGGCGGCGTCCGGTCGCGCGAGCCGCGTCGTAGAAGTCGCCGGCGTCGCCGGGGTGCCCGATGAGCTGCAGCACCCGCCGGAGGTTGTCGTGGCACGAGTGCCACAGGTCGTCCCGCGGCACGACGTCGACCAGGCGGTACCCGGGGTTCTGGTCGCCGATCACGGAGACCAGGAGGTCGGTCAGCTCGTCGAGCCCGCGCAGCACGCTGGCCGCGAGCGACCGCGCCGTGTCGCCGCTGTCCACCCGCACCTCGGTCATTCTCACCCACCGTCGCCGCCCGCGCAGGGGTTCGGAGCCGGCGGCCGCGCGGATCGGTCCTGGATCACGTGAGCCGGATGATCACCCGACGGCTCCACACCGTCCGCGATCGAACCGGCTTTCCGAACGACCTGCCGGACCTGGTCCGCTGTCAGGCGGCGAAGTTCCCAGATCAACGGGGGTACCGGCAGTACCTCCCTTCGCCCGTCGACAGCGCCTACGGTGATGAGATGGTCAAGATCGATCTGCGCACCGAGATCAAGGAGTTCCTGCGCTCGCGTCGCGCGCGGATCGCGCCTGAGCGGGCCGGGCTGCCCGCCTATGGTGGCAACCGCCGGGTTGAAGGGCTGCGTCGGGAAGAGGTGGCCCTCCTGGCCGGGGTGTCGGTCGACTACTACGTGCGGATGGAGCGCGGCAGCCTCGCCGGCGCCTCCGACGGGGTGCTCGACGCCCTGGCCTCGGCCCTGCAACTCGACGAGGCCGAGCGTGATCACCTGTTCCACCTCGCCCGGCAGTCCAGGGCGCCGAGCGCTCGCCGGCGGGCCAGCGTGACCGTGCGTCCGGCGCTTCAGCGGGTGCTCGACGCCGTCACCGATGCGCCGGCGTGGATTTGTAATGGGCGTTATGACGTGCTGGCCACGAATCACCTTTCTCGCGCGCTGTATTCACCGATGCTGGCCGACACACGACGGCCGGCGAACACCGCGCGATTCGTGTATCTGGATCCCGAAGCGGCTGAACAATTCTTCGTCGACTATGACGAAATCACCTGCATTGTGGCCGCGAAGCTCCGCATGGAAGCCGGGCGCGATCCGCACGATGAGGAACTGATCGCCCTGGTCGGTGAGTTGTCGACGCGCAGTGAGCTGTTTCGGCGGCGGTGGGCCACTCAGGACGTTCAGCTCCACCGGTCCGGACGCAAGCGTGTGCACCATCCGGTGGTCGGCCGGCTCGACCTGGACGTCGAGACGATGGAGCTGCCCACCGACCCCGGCTTGCACCTGAACGTCTACACCGCACCCGCGGGCACGGCGACCGCGGACGGTCTGGCCCTGTTGGCTTCGTGGGTGGCCGGCTAGGTCCCTGTTGCGGTGGTGGCGATGCCGCCGTCGCTCGGGATGATCGTGCCCGTAAGGTAGGACCCGGCCCGGCTGGCCAGGAACACCGCGATGCCCGCCATGTCGTCGTCGCGGCCGAGCCGGCGCAGCGGGGCCTTCGCCGCGATCGTGTCGCCGATCGCGTCGAGTGTGGACGCCATCATGTGCGACGGGAACGGTCCTGGGGCTACCGCGTTCACCGTGACGTGCTGCGGGCCCAGTTCCCTGGCCAGCACCCTGGTGAGCTGGTGGAGTCCCGCTTTGCTGCTGGCGTACGAATAGTTCGGCGACTCGGCGACGTGGATGCCGGCGATACTCCCGATGTTGATGACCCGCGCGGGATCATCGGCCGTGCCCGCCTTGCGAAGTGCGGGCAGCAGCGCCTGCACCAGCCAGAACGGCGACTTGAGGTTGAGGTCGAGCACCGTGTCCCAGGCCTCGGCCGGGAACGTCTCCAGCGGCTCGCGCCACATCGCTCCCGCGTTGTTGACCAGGATGTCCAGGTGTCCCGAGTCGGCCTGGACGAGATCAGCGAGGCGCCGGCACTCGTCGTGGCTGGACAGGTCGGCGGGAATTGCCCGGACGTCGCCGAACTCGGACAGCAGGTTCTGCGCCTCCTCGCACGTTTCCGCGTTGCGTGAGCTGATCATCACGCGCGCGCCCGCCTGAAGAAGACCGCGCGCTATCATCATCCCGATGCCCTTGGTGCCGCCGGTGACAAGTGCGTGTTTCCCGCTCAGATCGAAAAGCTCTTCGTGAGTGGTGGACTTGTTGTCCGCCATGGGTATTTGTCCTCTCTTTCCCGGTGCCGCTGAATTACAGACTGACAGGCGTCCTGGACGTCCGGGAGATCCTGCTGATACAGGTACTGGGAGGGCCACCTTGACCGGGCCGACCGGACCCGGGCCGGGACCGCCGGGAATCATCTACCCATGCCGACCTCATCACCCCGGGCGAGAGTCCAGCGGACCGAACGCTGGTTCCTCCGGCGCGGGACCCCGACGATGATCGCCGGGTACGGCTTCACCGAGCACGTTCTCCCCCGGATGCTGCCCGTGCTCGTCTTCGTCACCCTGGCCAGCCTCGCCTGGCTCGTCCCGCTGAAGACGGCCGGCTCGGGCCGGTGGGTGCTGCTCGGCGTCGTCGTGGCGGTGACCCTCGCGGCGTGGGTGACGATCTCCCTGTTCGTCCGGCGCCTCCCCCGCTTCTCCCGCGCCACGACCGTCGTCATCCTGATCACCTACGCCGCGATGCCGGTCGCCGTCCCGCTGCTGCAGCTCGCCTTCGACGGCGCCATCACCCTCCCCGGCGCCCGCGCGCTGGGCGTTCTGGCCTTCCTCCTGTTCTTCGCCGCCGTCTTCGCGGCCACCTGGGTCGCCACCGTCTACGGCTTCGGCACCCTCGTGCGCCAGGGCATCAAGCAGGCGGTCACGGACCTCCGCAACAGCGTGCAGGTCCTCGGCCGGGCCCTGCCGGTCCTGCTCTTCGTCACCCTGTTCCTCTTCTTCACCGGCGAGCTGTGGCAGCTGATGAACCAGCTCGCGTGGTGGCGCCTCACCCTGGTGGTCGCCCTCTTCGGCGCGGTCACCGTCCTCGCCGCCGCGGCTCGCCTCCGCGAGGAGATCGGCCGGGTCGAACAGGACTTCAGCCCGGCTATGCTGACCGCCGCCTGCGCCGGCACCCCGCTCGCCGCCGTCACGATCGACGGGCCCGTCCGCGCGGTCAGCCTCAACGGACGTCAGAAGCGCAACCTGCTGCTGATGCTCGCCACCCGCCAGCTCGTCCAGGCCGCGGTCATCGGTCTCGCCCTGTTCGCCTTCTTCGTCCTGCTCGGCGTGATCATCGTGACCCCCGCCGCGGCCGAACAGTGGATCGGCACGACACCGGCGATCTCGCCGCTGCTGCCCGGCGTCCCGGTCGCCCTGCTCCGCAACGCCACCCTGCTCGCCGGGTTCGGCAGCATGTACTTCGCGGTCACGTCGATGAGCGACAGCGAGCACCGCAAGCAGTTCTTCGCCCCGATCATCGACGAGATCGAGCGCACCCTGGCCGTCCGGGCCGTCTACCTCACGCTCCAGGCGAACACCGCGAGCTCCTGACGCTAACCCGCGGTGATGCTCTCCGTGCCCAGCACGCTCAACAGCGCCAGCGCTTCGGCGTCGCGGGAGCCCGCCGCCGCGGTGTAGAGCACGAGGTGCTGGTCGCGGTCGGTGAGCGCGAGCGAGTCGCAGTCGACGGTGACGTCCCCGACGACCGGGTGGTGGAAGGTCTTCGTGAGCATCGGCGCGGCCCGCACGTCGTGGCGCTCCCACAGCCGGGCGAACTCGGGGCTGCCGTCGCGCAGCTCCTCGACCAGGCCGGTCACCGCCGGGTCCGCCGGGTAGCGGGCGAGCGTGGCCCGCAGCGCCATGACGACGTGGTGGCGGAACTCGGCGGCGTCGGAAACGCCGTAGAGCGTGGTCGCCGGGCGCAGGAACGCGCGGCGGGCGAGGTTGCGCTCCGCCACGGGCAGCTTGCCGAAGTCCTCCATGAGCGCGGCCGCGAGGTCGTTCCACGCCAGCACCTCGAACGTCGCCGACGTCACGAACCCGGCGGTCTGCGGGAGCCGCTCGAGGAGCGTGAGGATGCTCGGCCGGACGTCGCGGCGGTGCAGCCCGGTGCGGTTGGGTGAGGTGCCCGCGAGGACGTGCAGGTGGTCCGATTCGGCGTCGGTGAGCAGCAGGGCGGCCGCGATCCCGGCGAGGACCTCGCCCGACGGCCGCGGCGCGCGGCCCTGTTCGAGGCGGACGTAGTACTCGGTGGAGATGTGCGCGAGGACAGCGACCTCCTCGCGGCGCAGCCCGGGCGTCCGGCGGCGCGGGCCCGACGGCAGCCCGGCGTCCTCCGGCCGGAGCCGTTCCCGGCGGCTGCGGAGGAACGTGCCGAGCTCGCGCTTGTCCATACTCCGAGTATGCGCGCCGCGCGGGGGCGCAGCCTGGTACACCCTGTGCCTGTCTCGGGCCGGCGACCGCTCCGAAACTGGAGCCATGACCACGAACACCACTGCTCTCGGCCTGCTCACGGGCAAGGTCGTCTTCATCACCGGCGCTTCCCGCGGGATCGGCGCGGCCGCGGCCCGGCTCTTCGCCCGCGAGGGCGCCGCCGTCCTAATCGCCTCCCGCGGCGCCGACGCCCTCGACGGGATCGTCACCGAGATCCGCGGCGACGGCGGCACCGCCGACGCCGTCACGATGGACCTCGCCGACCGGGCGAGCGTGCGCGCGGCGGTCGCCCGCGTCGAGGAGCTCCACGGCCGGCTCGACGGCGCGTTCAACAACGGCGCGGCCATCCAGCGCCGGCCCGGTCCACTCGACACCACCGACGATGAGGACGTGGACGAGCAGTTCGCGGTGAACTTCCGCGCGCACTGGACGGCGATGAACGCCGAGGCCGAGCTCATGCGCCGCACCGGCGGCGGCGCGATCGTCAACACCTCCAGCATCGGCAGCCGCCGCGCAAACCCCGCGCTGCCCGCCTACGGCGCGATGAAGCGGGCGCTCAACAGCCTCACCGAGACTGCGGCGGTGTCCTGGGCGCCGGAGGGGATCCGCGTCAACGGCATCACCCCGGGCGGCACGGCCACGGAGATGATCGACACCTGGGAGGCCGCGACGCCCGGCGTCGTGGCGCGGATCAGCTCGTCGACCCCGCTCGGCCGGATGGCCGACCCGCACGAGATCGCCGAGGCGGCGGCGTGGCTGTTGTCGGACCGCGCGTCGTTCGTGACGGGCGCGATCCTGCCGGTTGATGGGGGCGCCGGGGCCTAAAGCCTCCGAAGGCGCGAGCGCATTCTCCCGGGACCTACTCACCGAGCACTTGATCAGCGCCGACATCGGGGCTTCCCTCGCCTGGTGCGCGGGAACCGGCTCACCTGTGCGGGTGCGGACTGGTGCGAGGCGGAGAAGACCGCCGCCGATCGGGCGCGGCCGTTCTGTTCGTCGCGAGCCGAACTGCGCCTGGTCGAAGCGTCCGCGGGTTGTTATGTGTCGTACTCGTTGATGGGTGGGCCTTGACCGGCCACCGGGTGCCGGACGCGCACCCGGTGGCCGGCCTGAGTACTCAGATACCCATGCTGGTACCGAGGCTGTCCAACGCCTTCTGCACCAAGGCCTGGGCGTTGGCGTTCAGGGCGGAGTTCGCGCCGTTCACGACCCAGGAAGAGCCGGAGAAGATCACCACGGTCACGCCGTTGTCGACGCCGCCGGTGGTGCCGCTGCTGGGAATGCCGAGCGACGAGGCCGCCTTCACCGACGCCTCGCCGAGTTCGCGGGAGTCGTTGTCCGAAGTGGTCTGGTCGTTGCCGGTCTGGGTGTCGCCGAAGATCGCGCCGATCACCTTGCTCTTGTAGAACATCAGCGCGAACTGGCGGCCCTTGATCCCGTGCTCCTTGTAGAAGAAGTGCGGGCACGGGCTCTTGCGGTCGTAGCAGTCGTCACCCAGCACGTAGAACGGGACGTGGTGCGCGGCCAGCTGCTTGCCGTTGCTGTCCTGGAAAGTCGTCTCGTCCTGGTGGTCGGGGTCGGAGTCGGGGTCACTGCCGTCGTCGTCGACGGCCAGGCCCGAGCTGTACGCGTAAACGCCCGACGACACCTGGAACACGTTGACGTTCTGGGACCGCGTCATGGTGTTGATGTGGGGCTTGGAGTTGACCTTGTTCGCGGTCGTGCTGTTCTTCTTGACGCCGGCCAGCACCTCGGCCGCCGTGTACGTCTTGTCTGCCGTGGCCGGGGAAGCCGTGGTCGTCGTGGCCGCGTCGGCGGCCTTCACACCGAGCGGCGGCGCGATGAGCGTCAGAGCCGCGGCGGCTACCACGGCGAAGCGCTTGCGGGATGACATGGGCGGGGACCCTCCGTCGTTAGTTAGGAAAGTTACCTAACAGAGGGAACCACTTGTGACACCGGTCACGTGAAAATTTTACCAACATTTTGGAGAAATGTTCCGCTCGCCGGGGCATGCCCAGGCAAAAACCCCTTGCCCGGCCGGAAAAGGGGGCGGCTCAGCCCAGCGACGCGCTCGCCGCACGCAGCTCGTCGAGCGCCCGAAGAAGGTGGACGGCGAACCCGTCCTCGGAGACCCGGTCGCCGTCGGCCCACTCGACGTACCCCCGCTTGAAGGCGAGGACGCCGAGCTCGCCGGCCAGCGCGGCGGTCGCGTCGGACACCCCCCGGGCGACGAGGGCGGCGGTCATGGCGGCCGCCAGGCTGACGCTCTTCAGGGCGTCACGCTCTTGAAGCTCGGCGCTGGCGGCGACGGCCGCCTTCAGCCGCGGGGCGATCTCGCGGTTCATCGGGCCCATCGCGGTCGACGCGCGGACGAGGCCGGCGGCGACCGCGTCCAGCGGGCTCGCGTCGCCGGGCGCTTCGGCGATGCCCTCGCTCAGCAGCCGGCTCAGCGTCTCCTGGCCGGCGACCAGCAGCTCACGCTTGTCGGGGAAGTACCGGAAGAAGGTGCTCTTGGTGAGCCCGGCGCGCTCGGCGATCTGCGCGACCGTCGTGGCGTCATAGCCCTGCTCGGCGAACAGGTCGACGGCCGCCATGACGAGGCGTTCGCGCGCTCCCGGTTCCCATCGGCCCATGCGTCCATCTTAAGCGATAAGACTCTTGTCCCATCACTCTGGTACCGTGACGAGACAAGAGTCCCATCACTCGCGGGAGCGTTCCATGCACGTGTTCATCACCGGCGGCACCGGCCTGATCGGCTCCGCCGTCGTCGCCGAACTCCTCGGCAACGGCCACACCGTCCTCGCCCTCGCACGCTCCGACGCCTCGGCACAGGCCGCCGAAGCGGCCGGCGCCGAGCCCATCCGGGGCGGCCTCGCCGACCTCGACGTCCTGCGCGCCGGCGCCGGCCGGGCCGACGGGGTGATCCACCTGGCCTTCGCCAACGACTTCAGCAGCCCCGAGGCGCTGGCCAACGCCGTCGCCGAGGAAAGCGCCGCCCTCGCCACCCTCGGCGAGGCTCTCGCCGGCAGTGACCGCCCCTTCGTCACCTGCTCGGGGACGCCCGCCGCCTCGGGCCGCGCCGCCACCGAAGCCGACCCGATTCCCACCGACGGCCCGGTCGGGGGCCGCGGCCGTGCGGTGCAGGGGGTGCTCGACCTGGCTTCGCGCGGGGTCCGGAGCTCGGCTGTGCGCCTCCCCCGGACCGTCCACAACAACGGCGCCGGCGGGTTCGCCGGGGTGCTGACCGGGATCGCGCGGCAGAGCGGGGTGTCCGGCTACCCGGGCGACGGAACCCAGCGCTGGCCGGCCGTGCACGCGCTCGACGCCGCGGTCCTGTTCCGGCTCGCGCTGGAGGGGGCGGAAGCCGGCACGTCCTGGCACGCCGTGGACGACGAAGGCGACCAGGTGCGTGACATCGCCGCGGTCATCGGCCGGCGGCTGGGGGTGCCCGTCGAGTCCGTGCCCGCGGAGAGCTTCGGCGCCCTCGGTGTCATCTTCGCGGCCGACCAGCCCGCGTCGAGCGCCCACACGCGGCAGGCGCTCGGCTGGGAGCCGAAGCACCCGAACCTGCTGGCGGATCTGGAGAACATCCGGCCCTGAAAGTGGCCCGTCCCCGTTGCGCGAAAAGAAGTTTCGTGTCCTCTGTGGAGGGCCGCTAGCTTCAAATCATGGAATGGAGCTATCGGACGGCCGAAGAACTCGTTGCCGCGATGCGTGCCGGTGAAGTGTCCTCGGCGGAGCTGACCGACGAGGCGATCACCCGCATCGAACGGGACGACGAGGTGACCAACACGATCTGCGTGCCGGACTTCGACCGCGCGCGGGCCGCCGCACAGCAGGCGGACCAGGCCCGCGCCCGCGGGGAGGACCGGCCGCTGCTCGGCGTTCCGATGACGGTCAAGGAGTCCTACGACATGGCCGGGCTGCCCACGACCTGGGGCATGCCCCCGCATCGGGACTACCTGCCGGCCGAGGACGCGGTGCAGGTGTCGCGCATCAAGGCCGCGGGCGCGGTGGTGCTGGGCAAGACCAACGTTCCGTTGGGACTGCAGGACATCCAGAGCTTCAACGAGATCTACGGCACCACCGCCAACCCGTGGGACCACGACCGCACGGCGGGCGGCTCCTCCGGCGGGTCGGCGGCGGCCCTGGCGTCCGGGTTCGGCGCGCTGTCGATCGGCTCCGACCTCGCCGGGTCACTGCGCACCCCCGCGCACTTCTGCGGCGTCTACGCGCACAAACCGACGCTCGGGCTGGCGGCGCCCCGCGGCATGGTCGCGCCGCCGGCACCGGCGTTGCCGGTCGACCTCGACCTCGCCGTTGTCGGTCCGATGGCACGGTCCGCCCGCGACCTCACGCTCCTGCTCGACGTCATGGCCGGACCGGACCCGCTGACGCTCGGCGTGGCGCACCGGCTGGCGCTGCCGACGGCCCGCCACGAGCGGCTGTCCGTTTTCCGGGTCCTCGTCATCGAGGACCATCCGCTCATTCCGACCGGGTCCGCCGTGCGGGCGGGCGTCAACCGGGTGGCCGAGGCGCTCGCCGGCGGCGGCGCCCGCGTCGAACGGCACAGTCCGCTGCTGCCCGATCTGACCGAGGCCGCGACGCTCTACATGCAGCTGCTGATTTCGGGCGCCACCGCGCGGTTTCCCATCGCTTCGCTCGAGCGGTTGCGGGCGCGCGCGACCGGGCTCGACGCCGTGCGGTTGCGCGCCATGGAGTTCAGCCACGCCGACTGGCTCGAGGCGAACCACCGCCGCGAGGTCCACCGGCACGGCTGGCGGCAGCTGTTCGCCGAGTTCGACGTCGTGGTGTGCCCGATCACGCCGACCCCCGCGTTCCCGCACGACCACCACCCCAACCCGATGGAACGGCGGATCGACGTCGACGGTGTCGAGTACCCGTACTTCGACCAGCTCGTCTGGGCCGGCCTGGCGACCATGCCCGGCCTGCCCGCCACCGCCGTGCCCGCGGGCCGGTCCCCCGAGGGCCTGCCGGTCGGGGTCCAGCTCATCGGCCCGATGTCCGAGGACCGGACGCCGTTGCGGCTGGCCGAGCTGCTCGAGCGGGAGATCGGCGGCTTCCGGCCGCCCGCGGCTCGCGACCGTCAGGACGCGAACCCCGTGAGATAGTCGGCCAGCAGCCGGGGTTTCCGGCCCGTGAGGTGTTCGAAGCGGCCGGGCTCGACGGCCATCGTCGGGCCCGCCGCGGCGACCAGCGCGCCGACCGCCGGGATGTGGGCCGCCATCTCGCGGGTGATCAGCGGGTGGTCGGCGCCCTCCAGCTCGCGTCGCCACGTCGGCGCGTCGACCGGTTCGAAGCGCACCGGCCGCCCCAGGACCGAGGTCAGGGCCGACGCGATCTCCGGGTGGCTCACCGTTTCCGTGCCGCCGACCGGCACCACCGGGCCGTCGAACACGCCGGGCCGCAGCAACGCGGTCAGGGCCAGCTCGGCCGCGTCCGCGCCGCTGATCCACGTCACCGGACCGGGGCCGAACGAGTTGCGGATGACGCCGTCGGCGGCGACCGTGCCGCCGTGCAGCAGGCCGAGGTTCTCGTGGAACAGCGCCATCACCTTCAGCACCAGCAGGTCGATCCCGGCCCACTGCAGGACCTGTTCGGCGAGCCACTGGCTGCGGCCGACCGGGCTCGGGCTGCCCGGCTGCGCGGGCGCCATCGACATCATCACCGTCCGAAGTGGACCGGAGCGGCTCCGGACCGCCTGTGCCCAGCTCGCCGCGGCCGTGATCACGCTCGCTTCGAGCGGGTAGGTGAAGTAGGCCTGGGTGACGCCGTCGAGCGCGGGCACGAGGGTCCGGAAGTCCAGCAGATCGCCGACGACGACCTCGACGCCCGAGGCCGCGAACTGCCGCGTCGTCTCGGATTCGCGTCGGACGAGGATGCGGACCGGGACCTCGTGCGCGAGCAGGCCGCGGACGAGGTGCGCGCCGGTGCCGCCGTGCCGGCCGCCGGCGCCGGTCACCAGGATCGGGCCGGTCACTTCGCCGCCACGAAGTGAGGCCCGCTCGTCTCGAAGTCCGCGCGGCGGTCCCGGACGAACTCTTCGACCGACAGCGGCACCCGCCCGCCGATCTTCTCGACGACGGTGTTGGTGCCGGCGAAGATCCCGTTCCGGTAGTCGACGGCGACGTTGCTCAGGTGCTGCACCAGGTGCGCGGGCAGCCCGCGCGCGGTCATGGCCGACGCGAACTCCTCGACGCCGATCGGCTCGTAGTGCACCGGGATGCCGAGCGTCGCGGCCATGGCGGCCGCGATGGCGTGGTGGTCGAGCTCGACCGGGCCGTGCAGGGTGTAGGCCGCGCGGTCGTGCGGTTCCGGCTCGCGCAGGACGGCCGCGATGACGTGCGCCTGGTCGCTCGCCGCGATGGGGGCGTGCCGGCCGTCGCCGAACGGGAGCCGTAGGTAACCCTCGCCGTCGCGGCGTTCCCACCACGTCGTGAGCCACTCGGCGAAGAACGTCGGCCGCAGGTGCGTGGTGAGCAGGCCGGTGCGGTCCAGCACCCGTTCGGCGAGCCAGTGCTGGCGGGCGGCGTTGCTGCCGGCCTCACGGCGTGCGGAGATCTGCGACATCGTCACCACCGACCGGACGCCGGTCTCCGTCGCCGCCTGCGCGAAGTTCACGGTCGCGTCGAGCAGGCCGGGCCGGATCGGGTAGCAGAAGTACGCGCCGCTCACCCCGGTCAGCGCGGTGGTGACGGCGTCGAGGTCGAGGAGGTCGCCTACCACCACCTCGGCCCCGGCTGCGGCCAGGGCGCTGGAGCGCTCGTCCTCGCGGTGGACCAGCGCGCGCACGCGGTGCCCCTGGGCCAGCAGCTGCTCGACGGTGCCGCGGCCGGTCTTGCCCGCCGCCGCGGTGACCAGGAAGAGCCGGGTCATTTCGCCACTCCCGCCAGGTCGGCGGCGGGAGTGCCCTTCATCAGCCACGTCGGTCCTTCGGCGTAGGCGCCGGCCTCGGTGTCGGTGTAGACCTCGTCGAGGTGGAACTGGTACATCGCAGTGGCCTCCACAGGGGGTAGTTCATTCACTGAACCGACCGTAGCACAGCCAGTTCACTGAACGAACTACCGAGGTAGACTGGCCGAATGGCCCTCCCCAGCACCTACGCCGAGCGCAACTGCTCGATCGCGCGCTCCCTGGAGGTGATCGGCGAGCGGTGGACGCTGCTGATCATCCGCGACGCCTTTTTCGGCGTCCGCCGGTTCGGTGACTTCGCGACCCAGCTCGGCATCCCCCGCGCCGTGCTGACCAGCCGCCTGAAGTCCCTGGTGCAGGAGGGCGTGTTCGTGCGCGAAGACGACGGCGCCGGCGTGGTCGAGTACCGGCTGAGCGACCGCGGCGTCGCGCTCTGGCCGGTGGTGCGCGCGCTGATGCACTGGGGCGACGAGGCGTATTCGCCGTCCGGCGCGAAGCGCGTCCTGCGCCACGAAGCCGACGGCGGGCTGATCGACGGGCAGAGCCGGTGCGGCGCCTGCGGTGCGGACGTCCCGGTGGCGGAGACGGTGATCGAGCCGGGCCCGGGATACGACCCGGCGGCCGGGGTCCCGGACCCGGTGTCCACCGCGATGAACCGGCCGCGACGGCTGCTCGAACCGATCACCGTCGCCGGGCGGTGACCGGGGCCGGGGCGGGGTGGCCGCCCCGGCCCGGAGCGCTCACCGCACCAGGGCGTCGTGCCCCAGGAGGTCGCCGAACACCGAGACCGCGCGGTCCACCGCGTCGTCGTCGACGCCCGCGTGGGTCACCGCGCGGATCTTGTCCGTGCCCAGCTCCTCCACCCGGATCCCTCGCCGTCGGGCCGCCTCGATCAGCGTCCGGGTCGTGTAGCGGTCGTCGCGGACCTTGAAGAACACCATGTTCGTCAGCGGCGGCCCCGGGTCGAGGCGGACACCGGGGATGCGGGACAGGCCGCGGGCCAGGCGCGCCGCGCGGGCGTGGTCGTCGGCCAGGCGCTCGGTCATGTCCGTCAGCGCGACGATGCCGCAGGCCGCGATCATCCCGGCCTGCCGCATGCCGCCACCGAGCATCTTGCGCATCCGCCGCGCCGCCGCGATCGTCACGCGGTCGCCGACCAGCACCGAGCCGATCGGCGCGCACAGGCCCTTGGACAGGCAGATCTGCACGGTGTCCGCGTGCTTGGCCACCTCCGCCGCGCTGACGCCGAGCGCCACGGCGGCGTTGAACAGCCGGGCGCCGTCGAGGTGCAGGGCGACGCCGTGCGAGCGGATCAGCCGGGACACCTCGCTGAGGTAGTCCAGCTGCAGGGGCAGGCCGCCGCACCGGTTCTGCGGCGTCTCCAGGCTGAGCACGGCCGGCGGCGCGATCTGCGGGTCGCTGCGGTCGACCGCGCACGCCTCGGCGATCGCGGCCGGGTCGATCGTGCCGTCGGGCAGGTTCGGCAGCGGGTCGTAGACGATGCCGCCGCACAGGGACGCGCCGCCGGCTTCGTAGACGTACACGTCCGACTCGTGCCCGACGATCGCCTTGCCGCCGCGCGGGCAGTGCGCGAGCAGCGCGGTCAGGTTCGCCATGGTGCCGCTCGGCATCAGGCAGCCGGCCTGCTTGCCGAGCAGCTCGGCGGCGAGCTGCTCCAGCCGGTCCACGGTGGGGTCCTCGCCGTAGACGTCGTCGCCGAGCGGAGCGCGCGCGGCGGCTTCCAGCATCGTCGGCGTGGGCAGGGTGAAGGTGTCACTGCGGAGTTCGACGTAGGTGTCCTGGGTGGACGCGGTCTCCGGGCGGAGGGTCGCGAGGTCGTCGGCGAACGTGGTCACAAGGGGCTCCTCGAGGTCAGCGGGTGGCCATGCGTTCGCGGAGGCTCCGCGGGCGCATGTCGGTCCAGACGGTGTCGATGTGCGCGAGGCACTCCTCGCGGCTGCCGGTGACGCCGGCGCTCAGCCAGCCCGGCGGCAGGTCCCGGCCGGCGGGCCAGATCGAGTACTGGTCTTCGTCGTTGCGGACGACGGTGAAGGTCACGGGAGGCTCCGGGGGTCGGCGAGGGATCGGACGGCGTCGTCGAGGCCGACTTCGGCCTGGCTCCAGCGCCAGCGGCGTTCCTCGGCGGCGGCGCGGATGCGGTCGAACGCGGTTTCGGCTTCGGTGACGGCGGCGAGCACGGACGCCCGCGCCGGGCCGCCGCCGTGGGCCGCGTGCTGGGCGACCTCGGCGGGGTCGAGCGCGGCGAGGACGTGCGCGGGCTGCCCGGCCAGCCGGACGCGGGCGACGTCGTGCAGCGGGACGCCCTCGGCCAGCGCTTCCTTCGCGATGGCCCCGACCTCGTGGTGGGCCTGCCGGAACGGGACGCCGGCGTCGACGAGCCGTTCGGCCAGGTGGGTGGCCGCGGTCTGGCCGTCGACCGCGCGCTCGTACATCCGCTCCGGCACCGGCTCGGCGCCCTCGACCACCAGCCGCAGCAGGACAACGGCGTCGGTCGCCGCCTCGAGCGCCGACCACGCCGGGGCGACGGCTTCGGTGCCGACGGCGATGGCGTTGGTGAAGCGGGCGGTCGCCATGGCGCTCGCCGACGCGGTGAACGCGCCGAGCGGGGCCAGCGCCCGGCCCTGGACGTGTTCGAGCAGGAACGGGTTGCGCTTCTGCGGCATCATCGAGCTGGACCCGACGACGTCGTCGGCGAGCCGCAGCAGCCCGGCCTCGGCGCTGGTCCACGCCTGCAGGTCGTGCGAGACGCGGCAGAGCAGCACCCCGAGGACCGTGGCCGCGGAAAGCTGGCGCAGCACCAGGTCCCGCGACGCGACGGCGTGCAGCGAGTTCGGGATCGCCGTGGCGAAGCCGAGCAGCGCGGTGGTGCGCTGCGGGTCGACCGGCAGCGACGTGCCGCCGACCGCGCCCGCGCCGAGCGGGTTCTGGTCGATCTCGGCGCCGGCCTGCCAGACACCTTCGACGTCGCGGACGAGCGCGCCCGCGACGCCCGCGAGGTAGTGGCCGTAGGTGATCGGGACGGCGGGCTGGTGGTGGGTGTAGGCGGGCATGGTGACCCCGGCCCAGCGCCGGGCCCGCTCCAGCAGGGCGCGGCCGAGCGCGTCGGACTCGGAGAGCAGGCGCTCGTGCGGTTCACGCAGCCGCAGCCGCACGACGGTGGCGTTGAGGTCGTTGCGGGAGCGTCCACTGTGGAGGATCCCGCCGACCTCCGCGCCGAGGGTGCCGATGAGGTGGGACTCGTAGGCGAGGTAGCGGCCGCGGGGCGCGGGGACGTCGTGCAGCGGCGCGAAGCCCTGCCGCCGAAGGCTTTCGATGCCGCGCAGCAGTTCGCCGGCCCGCGCCCGGTCGACGATGCCGCGTTCGGCGAGCATGACGACGTGGGCGCGGTCGACCTGGCTGATGAGCCCGAGCTCGGCCGCGACCGGGTCGGGCGCGGGGGCGGTGTCGCGGTCGAAGAGGATCTCCCGGGCCGCGGCGGAGACAGGGCTGGTGAGCCGGCCGGTTCCGCCTGGGGCGATGGTCATCGAGGTGCTCCTTCCGGGGTGTCCGGGTGGGGTTCGGGGCGGTCTTCGTCCCGTTCTTCGTGGGCGCGGTCGGTCTGCGCCACGGTGGCGATGAGGAACCGCAGGGTCATCGGGTCTCTCCTCTCGGCGCGGGCACCAAGGCCGCGCGCAGCCGGTCCAGCCCGGCCACCGCCGCCGCACGGGCGCCGCGGGGGCGATCGGCCACGGCCAGGACGTGCCCCGCGCGGTCGCGGTAGTCGCGGGCCGGCCGCACGAGCGTGCTGTCGGGCCGGTACAGCCGGGCTTCGACGACTCCCGGCACCGCGGATGCCTTCGCCACCGCGTCACCGGCCGAAAGCACCGAGGTCGCCGTGGCCGTGAGGAAGCGCAGCGACGCGCAGGCCCGCCGCGTCGGGCGCAGGTTCGGCGGCAGCCCGAGCACCGCGGCGAGCTGAGCCGCGACCAGGTCGACACCCGTGGCCGCGCGGACCAGCTCCGGGATCATGCCGCCCGCCGGGCGCGGGTTGACCTCCATCAGCCGCGGCCCGCCGGGGGTCAGCCGGATCTCGACGTGCGCCGCGCCGAAGCCGAGGCCCAGCGCGGTCACCGCCGCCCGGGCCGTGTCCGCCAGCTCCGCCTCGTCCGACGGCGGCAGCGCGGCCGGGACGTCGTGGCCGACCTCGACGAAGAACGGCGCCGGCCCGAGGTGCTTGCGCACCACCGCCACCACGACCTCGCCGAACAGCTCCACGGAGTACTCCGGCCCGCTGGCGTACGGCTCGACCAGCACCTGCGGTGGCACCGGCAGCCCGCGTTCGTTGTGGGTCACCGAAAGCAGCGCCGCCGCCTGGGACGCGACGGCGTCGGGCGTCTCGCACCGCAGCACCCCTACGCTGCCCGAGCCCTCGGCCGGCTTGAGCACCACCGGGAACTCGACCGCCGCCGCGACGGCCGCCTCGACCGACGTCGCCACCGTGCACGGAGCCCCGAGGACCGCGCGCTGGTGCGCCTTGTTCCGTGACTCCGTCACGGCCACCGGGTCCGGCCCCGGCAGGCCGAGCTTCGCCGCGATCCGCGCCGCAACCGGGATGAAGTACTCCGAGCTGCTCGTCACGCCGGCCGGCTCGCCGATGTCCGCATCCAGCACCGCGCACGCGTCCGCGGTGTCGCACCGGACGACGCGGACGCCGTCCTCGGCCGCGTACGGGTAGCGCGCCGGGTCGGCCGCGGCCAGCACCGGCTCGAACCCGAGCGAACGGGCCTGCCGCGCGAACAGCCGCCCGGTGCCGGTCGTGTTGCTCTCCACGAGCAGCAGCGTGGGCGTCACGACGCGTCGGCCAGCGAGCGACGGCCCCAGTTCAGCCACGTCCACGAGCCACCCGGCTCGGCGGGCGCGACGACCTCGTACGGCTCGGCCGCACCGGAGTGCGCCAGCCCCTGCGCGCGCAGCCATTCGTCGGAGTAGACCGTGTCCTGGTAGCGGTAGCCCTCGTCCGGCAGGAGCGCGACGACCGTGGCGTCCGGGTTCCGGCGCGAGAACCAGTCGGCGACCTTGAACGACGCGCCGCTGGTCGGGCCCATGAACAGGCAGTGCCGGGCGTACAGGTCGCGCGTCGCGGCGAACGCTTCGGCCGCACCGATCCAGTGCACCTGGTCGTAGCTTTCGTGGGAGACGTTGGGCGGCACCAGGCTGTTGCCGAGCCCGCGCAGCACGCGCGGCCCGTCCTCCTGGCCGAAGATCGCGCTGCGCTGGGTGTCGACGCCGACGAGCGTCATCGCCGGCACGAGCATCCGCAGGAACGAGCTCGTCCCGGACGTCGAGCCGCCGGAGCCGACCGCGCCGACCAGGCAGTCCGGGACACCGATCGTCTCGGCGAGCTGCTCGGCCACCAGCGCGTACGAGCGCGGGTTGTCGGGATTGCTGTACTGGCCGGGTACCCAGTGGTTCGGGCATTCGGCACGCAGCTCTTCGAGCCGGTCGAGCCGCGCGCGCTGGTAACCGCCGACCGGGCTGGGCTCCGGGCAGATCTCGACCCGGGCGCCGAGGTGTTCGAGGCGGCGCTTCAGCGGGGCGTCGATCGCCGGGTCGCCGACGATCGTGAGCGGGTAGCCGCGCAGCCGGCAGACCATCGCGAGGCCGAGGCCGAAGGTGCCCGACGACGTCTCGAGCACGGTCGTCCCCGGCCCGACCTCACCGCGTTCCTCGGCGCGGTCGAGCATGAACCGGGCGGGCAGCAGCTTCATCAGGCCGAAGGCGGCGACGTGGAAGTTGGGCCGGATCCGGATGATCCGGGGCAGCTCGGTCGCCTCCACGACGGACCGGCTCACGGGTGCGGCAAGGGTCATCGGACTCACCTCTCGGTTTCGAACTGCCAGGTCTCGGTCACGTCGAGCCGCGTCGCGGCGAACTCCAGCCGCGCCGGGGTTTCGGCGTCGGTAGCGTCGAAGATCAGGCCGGCGACGTCGCCGCTGTGGGCGACCTGCACGCCGGCGGCCCCGGCGGCGCGGGCGACCACGAGGACGTCGTCCAGCCCCGGGACGGGCAGGTGCCGCTGGTTGAGCAGGGTGCTGGCGGTGGCGACGCGGCCGAGCAGGCCCGCGTCGCCGTCACGCACGGCCCGCCGGAGCAGGCCGCGCAACGGCCGGAACGCCTCGATCTCCCACGACGTGTAGCGCGCGGGCGTGAGTTCGAGCGTGTCGACGCCGCGGCCGCCGGGGCTGGTGCCGAACCCCAGCACTGCCAAGGGCATCAGTTCCCCCAGGTCCTCGATCGGCTCGCCTTCGCGGTGGGCGAAGACCACGGCCCGGCCGCCGTACATCAGCGAGTCCGACGCGGTTTCCGCCTCGACGGCCAGCGCGCCGACCTCGGCCGGGGACAGCCGGCGGCCGGTCGCGGCGAGGACCGCGCCGATCGCCGACGTCACGTCCGCGGTCGAGGAGCCGAAGCCGCGGCACAGCGGGATGTCGCTGGTGATGTCGAGCAGGCCGCCCGGGACCGGGTGCCCGAGACGCGCCAGGGTGAGGTCGGCGGCGCGGCGGGCCTTGGTGCGCCACGCCGGACGCACCGTCGTGCCGTCGTCGTCGGTGGGCAGGAAGGTGGCGCGGGTGCTGTAAAGCGGGCACGGCAGGGTAACCAGGCCGCGGCGGAGTCGGCCGCCTGCGACGAACACGCCCTGCAGGATTTCGCCGTGGTGGGCGTCGACGCGGAAGCTGCCCGCGCGCGGGTCGGTGACGGTGGCCGGCGCCGGTGCGGCGACCGCGAGGTCTTCGGTCATGGCGTTCTCCTTCACTCGTCGGCGGTCACGGCCAGTCCGGCCAGCACGGCCCGGGCCAGCTCCGCCACGTGCGGCGGTTCGACCATGTCCCAGTGGTGTCCCGGCACCGGCGTCACCGTCAGCTCGCCGCGCGTGCGGGCGCGCCAGCTCTCCGGCCGCACCTCCGGGCGGCCCTTCACCGGGTGGGTTCCGGTGGAGGTGATGAGGTGGATGCCGGTGTCGACGACGGCCCGGCAGCGGTAGGCCTCGACGGCGTCCTTGCCCGCGAGGTAGACCCGCGCCATCTGCTCGACGACGGCGTTGCCCGCCACCTCCGAGACCATGCCGCGGTCGCGGGCCTCGGCGAGCATCTCGTCGAGCGTGTCGACGGCCCCCGGAGCCAGCTTCAGCACGGCCTCGCCGAACCACGCGAGGGGATCGCTCGTGTCCACCTCCGGGAGCGGGTTGCCGTAGTCGTCGACGCCGAGGACGGTCGCGTCGATGACACACAGGTGCTCGACCGCGCGGCCCGCCTTTTCCAGCTGGGCGGCCATTTCGAACGCCACCGACCCGCCCTGGGACCAGCCCGCGAGCCGGATGGGCCGGTCGCCGGCGACCGGCAGCAGGTCGGTCACGAACGCCGCGGCCAGCTCCTCGATGGTGTTCACCGGGTCCTCGCCGGGGGCGAACCCGGGCGCCTGCAGGCCGAACACCGGCAGCGCCGAGTCGAGCTCGGCCACGAGCTGCAGGTACGGGAACGGGCTCCCCGCGGTCGGCGGCAGCAGGAACAGCGGCGCGACGCCCGCGCGGCCCGGCGAGAGCGGGACGACCAGTCCCCCGCCGCTGCCGCCGGCGCGGATGAGGTCGGCAAGCGCCCGGATCGTCGGGGCGCGGAAGACCTCGGCGAGCCCGACGGTCGCGCCCAGCTCGGCCTTGATCCGGTCGACCAGCACGACGGCCAGCAGCGAGTGCCCGCCGACGTCGAAGAAACCGTCGGTGACCCCGACACGCCGGCCCAGCAGGTCCTCCCAGAGCTTCGCGATCGCCATCTCCAGCTCGTCGCGCGGCAGCACGCCGGACGCCGACACCGGCGCGGCGTCCGGGGCGGGCAGCGCGACGCGGTCGATCTTGCCGTTCGAGGTGAGTGGCAGGGTGTCCAAAGTGGTCAAGGTCGACGGGACCATGTACTCCGGCAGCCGCTCGGACAGGTGTGCCCGCAGCTCCTCGGGGTCCACAGTGGACGGCGCGACGTACCCGGCGAGCGCGCCGTCGCGGACCACGGCGACCGCCTCGGTGACGCCGGGGCCGCCGACCAGCGCGGCCTCGATCTCGCCCAGCTCGATGCGGTAGCCGCGCACCTTGACCTGGTGGTCGGTGCGGCCGACGAACTCCAGCCGCCCGTCGGGCAGGTACCGGGCGAGGTCACCGCTGCGGTAGAGGCGGCCGGGGCCGAACGGGTTGGGCACGTACTTGGCCGCGGTCAGGCCGGGGCTGCCCGCGAAGCCGCGCGCGACTCCCGCGCCGCCCGCGTACAGCTCACCGGTGACCCCGGCCGGGACGGGCCGCAGGTGCTCGTCGAGGAGGTAGACCTCGGTGTTCCAGATCGGCCGGCCGACCGGGATCGGCGTGGTGACGCACTCGGCGGCGGGCAGCAGGTTGATCACGTTCGCCACGGACGTCTCGGTGTGACCGTACTCGTTGGCCACCACGACGCCGGGGGCGTTCTCGCGCCAGAACTCCAGGGCTTCGGCGGTGAGCTGCTCCCCGCCGACGACCAGGTGCGCGGCCGCCGCGGCCGCTTCGGGCTCCAGGCAGCGGCGCAGGGGTTCGAGGTGGGCCGGGGTGAGCTTGACGAAGCTGAACTTCCGGCCGCTCGACAGCACGTCCGCGAGGCCCGCCACCGGGTGCTCGTCCTCCGGCACCAGCGTCACGGTCGTGCCGCACAGCAGCGGCAGGAACAGCCCGGTGACGGTCAGGTCGAAGGCGAGCGAGGAGTGCACCGGCGCGCCGTCGCCCTCGTCGGCGCGGTAGGCCTGGCGGCACCAGTCGAGGTAGTGCAGCACGCCGCGGTGGCTGATCATCACGCCCTTGGGGCGGCCGGTCGAGCCGGACGTGTAGATGACGTAGGCGAGGTTCTCCGAATCGACCACCGGGTCCTGCCACGGCACCGGGTCGTCGGCCACCGGCTCGTCGGCGTAGACGACGACGTCACCGAGGTCCTCGCCGGCGTACCGGCGGGTGGTGACGAGGACGCGGGCGCCGGCCTGGCGCAGCATGTACTCCTTGCGGTCCTGCGGGTAGGCCGGATCGAGGGGGATGTAGTGGCCCCCGGTCTTGAGGATCGCCAGCAGGACCGGCAGCAGCAGCGGACCGCGTTCGCAGAGCACGCCGACCGGGGTTTCGACGCCGACGCCGTGGGCGCGCAGCCGCTGGGCGAGCCGGGTCGCCCGGGTTTCGAGGTCGGCGTAGGTCAGCTCGGCCGCGCCGCAGCGGACGGCGATCGCGTCCGGGTTCGACGCGGTCTGCTCGGCGATCCGCCCGTGCAGCGTGCCGCGCAGGTAGGGCTCGGCGGTGGCGTTCCAGGTGTCGAGGAGCAGCGTCCGCTCGTCCGCGCCGAGGACGTCCACTTCGGACAGCCGGGCGCCGGGCTTCTCGGCGAGCTCGGTGAAGAGCCGGACGAAGTGCTCGCCCATGCGGTCCATCCGGGCCTGGTCGAACAACGCCGTCGCGTACTCGAGGACACCTTCGACGGATCCGTCGGCCTGGCGGACGAAGGAGATCATCAGGTCGAACTTGGCGGTGCTCGAAGCCAGGTCCACCGGCGAGACGGCGAGGTCGCCCAGGGAGGCCTCCCCCGACGACGAGTCGTAGACGGCGAACATCACCTGGACGACCGGGGTGTGCGCGAGGTCGCGTTCCGGGGCCAGCTCCTGGACGAGGCGCTCGAACGGCAGGTCCTCGTGGGCCTGGTCGGCCAGCCGGGCCACGCGGACGCGGTCGGCGAGGGTGCCGAAGTCCGGGTCGCCGGACAGGTCGCCGCGGGCGACGACGGTGTTCACGAAGAACCCGACCATGTGCTCCAGCTCGGCCCGGCCACGGCCCGCGACCGGGGTGCCGACGGCGATGTCTTCCCGCCCGGTGTGCCGTCCGAGCACGACGTACGCGGCGGCGAGCAGGGTCACGAACGGCGTCGCACCCGTGCTCTTTCCCTGGTTCAGCACCGCTTCGGCGGCGGCCGCCGGAATGGTGAAGCGGGCCGACGCGCCGTGGGGGTCACGCTGGGCCGGCCGCGGGCGGTCGGCGGGCAGCTCCAAGGTCTCCAGGCCGGCGAGCCGCTCCTTCCAGTAGGCGAGATCCGCGTCGTGAGCGTCCACCCGGGACTGCTCCCAGACGGCGAAGTCCGCATAGGACAGTTCGATCGGCGGCAGGTCGGCGCCGGTGTAGAGCTTGCGCAGGTCCTCGAGCAGGATCGGCAGCGACCAGCCGTCACAGGCGATGTGGTGGACGTTCAGCGCCAGCACGTGCCGTTCCGGTGCCTCGCGGACCAGCAGGGCGCGGAACACCGGCCCGGCCGCGAGGTCGAACGGCCGGCCGACGTACTCCGCCAGCACGGCATCCAGGTCGCCCTCGACCACCGGCAGCTCGACCGGTTCCGGCGCCCCGATCACCTGCCGCGGCTTGTTGTCCTCCGCGAGGTAGGTCGTGCGCAGGATCTCGTGCCGGGCCACCAGGGCGTCGAGCGCGTGCTGGAGCGCGCCGACGTCGAGGGCGCCGTCCAGCCGGAGCAGGAGCGGGACCGCGTACTCGGCGCTGTCCGGGTCGAGGCGGTCGAGGAACCACAGGCGCTGCTGCCCGGCCGAGAGCGGCAGCGGGACGTCGCGGTCGGCGCGGCCGAAGGTGCGGACCGGCGCGGTGGCGCGTCCGCGCAGCCGCTTCGCGAGCACCGCGGCCCGCAGCCGGGCCGCCCGATCGGCGTCGGCGGGGCGGGTGTCGAACGTGGTCATGCGCTGGCCTCCTCGGTGAGGGAGTCGAGGAGCTCCTGCTCGGACATGCCGGCGAGCTCGGCCTCGATCTCGGTGTGGACCACGGCGGCGAGCGCGGCGACCGTGGTGGTCTGGAACAGCACGGGCAGGGGCAGGTCCACGCCGAAGGCGGCCTGCAGCCGCATGCGGACCTTGGCGGCGAGCACGGAATGCCCGCCCAGTGCGAAGAAGTCGTCACCGAGCCCGACGCGGCGCACACCCAGGACCTCGGCCCAGACGTCGGCGATCAGCTGCTCCTCGGGACTGCCGGGAGCGACGTAGTCCGCCGTCTCCTCGGCCGGTTCGGGCAGTGCGGCCCGGTCGAGCTTGCCGCTGGCGTTGACCGGCATGGCGTCCAGCACGACGAAGGCCGACGGCACCAGGTGGTCCGGCAGGCGCCGGGCCAGGAAGGTCCGCAGATCGGCGGCGGTGACGTCACCGACGGTGTAGGCGACCAGCCGTTTCTGCCCGGCCGGGTCCGGTTTGGCAAGCACGACCGCCGCGGTGAGCGCCGGGTGGGCCCGCAGCGCGGACTCGACCTCGCCGAGCTCGATGCGGAAACCGCGGATCTTGACCTGGTCGTCGGTCCGGCCGAGGAACTCCAGGTTCCCGGCGCGGGTGCGGCGGACGAGGTCGCCGGTGCGGTACATCCGGCCGCCGGCCGGGTTCGCGACGAACCGCTGGGCCGTCAGTCCCGGCCGCCCGAGGTAACCACGGGCCAGGCCCGGGCTCGCGACGTACAGCTCGCCCGCCACGCCCGGCGGCACCGGCTGGAGCCGGTCGTCGAGGACGTAGGCGCGGGTGTAGCGCAGCGCGCGGCCGATGGTCACCTGCTCCCCCGGCACCAGCGGCTCGCTGACCGTCGAGACGACCGTGGCTTCCGTCGGGCCGTACATGTTGAGCATCCGGCGACCCGGCGCCCACTTCGCGACCAGCTCCGGCGGGCAGACGTCGCCGCCGACCACGACCGTGCGGAAGTCCGGCAGGTCCGGGTCCTCGACCGTGGCCAGGGCCGCGGGCGGGATCAGCGCGTGCGTCACGCGGCCCTCGGCGAGGACGTCCCGCAGCTGGTCGCCCAGCAGCGGGCCCGGCGGGGTGACGACCAGGGCGGCGCCGGTCATCAGCGACGCGCACAGCTCGAGGATCGACGCGTCGAAGCTCGGGGACACGTACTGCAGCACCCGGTCGCCAGGGCCGACCCGGTAGGCGTCGACGGTGTTGGCGACCAGCGTGGCGAGTCCGGCGTGGCTGACGACGACGCCCTTCGGCCGTCCCGTCGAACCCGACGTGTAGATGACGTACGCCGCGTTCTCCGGCTCGACTTCGACGGCCAGTGGACTCTCGCCCACTGTGGACACCGGGAGCTCTCGAAGCGTGAGCACCGGGTTCGCGTCCTCGAGCATGTAGCGGATGCGCTCTTCCGGGTAGCTCGGGTCGACCGGCAGGAAGGCCGCGCCGGTCTTGACGACCGCCAGCTGGGCGACGACCAGGTCGGCCGAGCGCGGCAGCAGCAGCGCGACCACCGTCTCCGGAGCAGCACCGCGGCTCTGCAGGACGCGGGCAACGCGGTTGGCGGCCTTGTCCAGTTCGCCGTAGGTGAGGGAGTCCGGTCCGGCCACCACGGCCGGGGCGTCCGGATCCCGTCGCACCTGGGCTTCCACCAGCTCCGCGAAGGTCCCGCCCGGAGCGTTGCCGTCGAGCGGGGTGACCTCGGCCGCGTCGAGCATCGTGACACGGTCCACTGGGCGGTGCGGCTCGGCGGCGAAGCCGGTCAGGAGCCGGACGTACCGGTCGGCGAACGCGGCGATCGTCTCTTCGTCGAACAGAGCGACGGGGTATTCGAGGACGCCGTCGATTGCGCCCGTGGGCTGCTCGCGCAGCACCATGGCGAGGTCGAACTTGGCCGCGCCGGTCTCGACATTCAGGGGCTCGCAGTCCAGGTCGCCGAGCTCCCAGCCGCCTTCGGACACCGTCTGCAGCGCGAACATCAGCTGCACCAAGGGGTTGCGGCTCGGGTCGCGGTCGGGGCGCAGCTCGGCGACGACCCGGTCGAACGGGACCTCCTGGTGGCTGAAGGAGTTCAGCGCGGTTTCCCGCACGCGTCCCAGCAGTTCGGTGAAGCCGGGCGAGCCGGTCAGGTCCGCGCGCAGGGCGAGCGTGTTGACGAACTGGCCGATCAGCCGCTCGGTGTCCGGGTGGTCGCGGCCGGCGACCGGGCTGCCGACCGCGAATTCGCGGAGCCCGGTGTGCCGCGAGACGAGGACCTGGAACCCGGCGAGCAGCGTCATGAACAGGCTGGCCCGGGCTTCCACACCCAGCTCGCCGAGCCGGTTCGCCAGCTCCGCGGGGACGCTGAACTCGTACCGCGCGCCTCGCGGGTCGCGGACCGGCGGCCGGGGCCGGTCCGTGGGCAGCTGCACGACCTGCGGCACCCCGGCGAGCTGCGTCCGCCAGAACTCGACGTCCGCTTCGGTGGGCTGGGACCAGGCCGCGACGTCGGCGTACTGCACCGGCAACGGCGGCAGGGTGACGCCCGCGTAGAGGTCGCGCAGCTCCTCGGCGAGGAGGCCTTCGGACCAGCCGTCGAGCACGATGTGGTGAGCCGACAGCACGAGGACGTGGTCGTTCTCGGCCAGCCGGCCGAGCGCCGCCGAGAACACCGGTCCGGTGGCGAGGTCGACGGGCCGCGCCTCCAGGACCTGCGCCACCTCGTCGATGTCGGTCACCGGCAACGGAACCGGGCCGGCGGGGTCGACGACCTGCCTCGGCTCGCCGTCGATCTCCACGAACCGGGTCCGCAGGATCTCGTGCCGCTCGACCAGCTTCGTCAGGGCGGCCGCCAGCGCGTCGACGTCCAGCGAGCCGCGGAGGCGGACCGCGTTGGGCACCAGGTACTCCGCGCTGGACGGCGCCATCCGGTCGGCCAGCCACATGCCGACCTGGACCCCCGCGAGGGGTGCGGGACCGCCGGGCCGCTTCGGGATCGCCTCGAAGTCGCGCTCGCTCGCGCGGCCGACGGCGTCGGCGAGCTCCGCGACCGTGGGCGAGTCGAAGATGAGCCGGATCGGGATGTCCGCCGAGAGCCGTTTGCGCAGCTCGGCGACCACCCGGACACCCAGCAGGGAGTGCCCGCCCAGGTCGAAGAAGTTGTCGTCGGCCCCGACCCGCTCGACGCCGAGGACGTTCTGCAGCACCTCGGCGACGAGTTCCGCGACCGGGCCTTCCGGCGCGCGGTACTCGGCGCCGGCCGCGGCGGGCGCGGGCAGCGCCTTGCGGTCGATCTTGCCGCTCGTCGTGGTCGGGAACTCGGGTAGCACGCTCAGTGCGGTCGGCACGAGGTAGACGGGCAGGCGCTCGCGCAGCTGCTCGCGGATCGCGGTCTCGGTGAGCGTGACGCCGGCCTGCGCGGTGACATACCCGGCGAGGCGCTTGTCGCCCGGCGACGGCTGCCACACCGTGACGGCCGCTTCGCGCACGCCCGGCAGCTCCAGCAGCACCTGCTCGACCTCGCCGGGTTCGACGCGGATGCCGCGGATCTTGACCTGCGAGTCCTGGCGGCCGAGGAAGGTCAGCGCGCCGTCGGGGGTGCGCAGGCCGCGGTCGCCGGTGCGGTAGAGCCGCTCGCCGGGGTGGAACGGGCTGGGCAGGAACGCCGCCGCCGTCTTGCCCGGGTCGCCGAGGTAACCGCGGGCCAGGCCGACACCGCCGATGTAGAGGTCACCGGGGACGCCGACCGGGACCGGCCGGAAGTGCTCGTCGAGGACGTGGATCTGGTTGTTCGCGATCGGCGAGCCGACGCTGACCGAGCCCGCGCCGTCGAGGTCTTCGCGGACACACTCGCGCATGGTCGAGTCGATCGACACTTCGGTGGCGCCCCACTGGTTGTGCAGGGTGGCGTGCTCGCCCAGCCGGTCGAAGAACAGCTTCAGCAGTTCCGGCTGGAGCGCTTCGCCGCTGGTGATGACGTTGCGCAGCGCCTTGAGGGCCGCGCGGTCGGCCGGGGTGAGCTGCTCCAGGAACAGCGTCAGCATGCTGGGCACGAACTGCAGGTTCGACACCTGGTGCTTGATCGCTCCGGCCAGGATCGCGGCCGGGTCGCGGTGCAGGCCCGGCGGGATCAGCGCGACGCGGCCGCCGACGATGAGCGGCCACAGGCACTCGACGGCCGAGTCGTCGAACACCAGCGTCGTCTTCTGCAGGACGCCTTCGCCCGGCTGGAGGCGGTAGGTGTCCTGGTGCCAGCGCAGCCGGTTGACCCAGCCGCGGTGGGTGCTCGCGACGCCCTTCGGCTTCCCGGTGGAGCCGGAGGTGTAGTAGATCGACACCAGGTTGTCCGGGTGGGTGGTGTCGTCCGGCTCCGGCGCTTCCCCGTCCAGATCGGACACTTCGAGGAAGGTGATTTCGCTGTCGGCCGGGGTCTTCGCGCCTTCGTCCACCAAACAGACGGGCGAGTTCGCGTCGCCGAGGATGCCGAGGACCCGGGGTTCGGGCGCGTCGGTCTCGATCGGGACGAACGCGCCGCCGGCCTTGAGGATCGCGACGAGGCCGACGATCAGGTCGATCGAGCGGTCCATCCGCAGGCCGACCGGGACGTCCGGGCCGACGCCGTGCCCGGTCAGCCGGGCGGCGAGGACTCCGGCCCGGCGTTCCAGCCCGGCGTAGTCGAGGTGGTCGTCCAGGTACTCGACGGCGACGGCGTGCGGGGTCTTCGCCGCCTGCCGGGTGATGAGGTGGTGCAGGCAGACGCTCTCGTCGTAGGCGACGTCGGTGCTGTTGACGCCCTGCACCAGGTGCGTGCGCTCGGCGTCGCCGAGCAGGTCCAGCTCGCCGACCGGGGTTTCGGGGGCGTCGGCGATCCTCGTGAGCAGGGTGGTGAAGTGGCCGCCCAGCCGCTCGATCGTGGTGGTGTCGAACAACGCGGTCGGGTACTCGAAGATGCCGGTCAGGGCGCCGTCGGCGTCTTGGGCGAGGG
Organism: Amycolatopsis sp. NPDC104819; assembly: GCF_055583145.1. Classification (NCBI taxonomy): domain Bacteria; kingdom Bacillati; phylum Actinomycetota; class Actinomycetes; order Pseudonocardiales; family Pseudonocardiaceae; genus Amycolatopsis; species Amycolatopsis sp. NPDC104819. The sequence continues at coordinate 294,276 of NZ_JBVJON010000005.1, forward strand.
CGAGCTCGAGGTCGAACTTGCTCACCCGGGTGTCGACGGCGAGCTGTTCGACGTGCAGGCCCGGCAGCGCCCAGCCGGCCTTCTCGTTGTTCTGCAAGGCGAACACGATCTGCACCAGGGGGGTGCGGGTGAGGTCGCGCTGCGGGCGCAGGAGCTCCACGATCCGGTCGAACGGGACGTCGTCGTGGTCGAACGCGGCGAGGGTGCCGGCGCGGACCCGGCGCAGCAGCTCGGTGAACGCCGGGTCGCCGGTGAGGTCGGCGCGCAGGGGGACGGTGTTGACGAAGTGGCCGACGAGCGGCTCGGTCTGCGGGTGGCTGCGGCCGGACACCGGGGTGCCGATCGCGAAGTCCCGCATCGCGGTGTAGCGGCTGATCAGGACCTCGAAGGCGGCGAGCACGGTCATGAAGAGGCTGGCACCGTGCTCGGCCCCGAGTGCGGCCAGCTTTCCGACGGTTGCCGCGGGCACGTGCACCGGGGTCTTGGCCCCGGCGATGTCCCGGGTGAGCGGCCGAGGCCGGTCGGCGGGCAGTTCCGCGACGTGCGGCATGCCGTCGAGGGCCTCCTGCCAGAAGGCGAGCCCGGCGTCGTCGGAGGTGGCGCTCTGCCACGCGGCGACGTCGCCGAACTGCACGGGCAGGGCAGCGGGGTGGATCCCGGCGTAGTGGTCGCGGAGCTCGGCGGCCAGGACGCCCATGGACCACCCGTCGGCGACGATGTGGTGCAGGAGCAGGACGAGAACGTGCTCGGTGCCGGAGATCCGGCCCAGGGCGGCCCGGAAGACGGGGCCGTGTTCGAGGTCGAGCGGAGTGTCCACTTGGGACCGGACGAACTCTTCGACATCGCTGACCTCGGTCACCGGCAGCGGCACCGGCCGTACCGGGTCGACCACCTGGACCGGCTCACCGTCCAGCTCCACGAAACGGCTGCGCAGCACTTCGTGCCGCGCCACCACGGCCGACAATGCGCCGGTGAGTCCCGCCACATCGAGGTCCCCGCCGATCCGCAGTGCCAGGGGTACCAGGTACTCCGCGGACCCCGGCGCGAGCCGCTCGGCGAACCAGAGCCCGCGCTGCACCGGCGAAAGCGGCGTGCGTACCCCGTGCTCGCGGACCGGGATCGGCTCGAAGTCCACTGTGGACGCGTCTGGCACCAGCCGGGCCAGCGCCGCGATCGTCGGGGCTTCGAACAGCGCCCGTACTCCCAGCCGCACACCGAACTCGGTGCGCATGCGACCGGTCACCTTCGCCGCCAGCAGCGAGTGGCCGCCGAGGGCGAAGAAGTTGTCTTCCACCCCTGGTTCCGGCACCCCCAGCACGTCGGCCCAGATCGCGGCCAGCCCGACCTCCACCGGGTTCCGCGGTGCGACGTGCCCGGTGGCGACCCGCTGCGGCGCGGGCAGCGCGGCCCGGTCGAGCTTGCCGTTCGCGGTCCGCGGCAGTTCCGCCAGCGGCACGATCACCGACGGCACCAGGTACTCCGGCAGCCGCGCGGCGGCGAGATCGGTGAGCACCGCCGGGTCCGCCGTGCCCACGACGTAGGCGACCAGCAGCCCGTCCCGAACCACAACAGCGGCCTGCGTGACCCCCTCGAAGCCGGCCAGGACGGCCTGCACCTCGCCGGGCTCGACGCGGAAGCCGCGGATCTTCACCTGGTCGTCCGCGCGGCCCGCGTACTCGAGGACGCCAAGAGCGTTCCACCGCGCGAGGTCACCGGTGCGGTACATCCGCTCCCCCGCCCCGAACGGCGACGCCACGAACCGCTCCGCGGAAAGCCCGGGCTGCCCGAGGTAGCCGTGCGCGGTGCCGACCCCCGACAGGTACAGCTCGCCCACCACCCCGGCGGGCACCGGCCGCAGCCGCGCGTCGAGGACGTACGCGTGCTTCCCGAGCACCGGCCGCCCGATCGGGACCGGCCCGTCGACCGCCGTCACCGCGTGGACCGTGCTGAAGCCCATCGTCTCGGCCGGCCCGTACCCGTTGACCACCGCGACGTGCGGGTACGACCGCAGCACCTTCGCCAGGTGCGCGGGCGAAGCCGCCTCGCCGCCGGTCATCGCGCGGCGGACCGTCGCGAACACCGCCGGATGCTCGTCGACCAGGAAGTTGAACAGGCTCGCCGAGACGTCCAGGACCGTGACACCGTGCGCCACGACCAGGTCCTCGATCAGCGCGGGCTCCGGACGCTGGCCGGGCTGGAGCACAACCGTGCCCCCGGCCAGGAGCGGCCCGAGCAGCTGCGTGCCGAACGCGTCCCACGACACCGGCGCGCACTGCAGCCAGACGTCGCCCGGGCCGAACCCGGCGTAGTCCTGGCCGGTCAGCGTGCCGGCGACCGCGCGGTGCGGGGCCGCGACCGCCTTCGGCACGCCGGTCGACCCGGAGGTGAACATGACGACGGCCAGGTCGTCCGGGCTGCCGGGCAGACCGAGGACACCACCGTCTCGGACAGCGATCGCGGCCGCGTCGGCGACGACGTCGATCCGCTTCCAGGGCAGCTCGCGTCCGTCGGTCAGGACGACCGCCGCCGACGTCCGCCGCAGGGCGCCGACCAGGCGTTCGGCCGGGAAGTCCGTGTCCAGCACGGTGTAGGCGGCCCCGGCCTTGAGCACGGCGAGCAGCGCGACGGCCAGCCGCGGCGACCGTCCGATGTGGACTCCGACCAGGTCCCCGCGCCGGACGCCCTCGGCGACGAGGTGCCGGGCGAGCCGGTTGGCCTCGGTGTCGAGCTGTCCGTAGGTGAGCGACGAGCCCTCGAAGACCAGCGCGGTCGCGTCCGGCGCCCACTGCGCCTGCCGCTCGACCAGCTCGTGCAGCCGCATCGCCGGGGCCGTCGCCTTCGTGGTCCCGAAGGCCAGCAGCTCGGCCCGTTCCGCGGTGGCGAGCAGGTCCAGGTCAGCCAGTGGAACGTCCGGAGTGGACACAGCCGCGGTGAGGAACCGCGCGAACCGCGCCACGATCGACTCCGCGGTCGCCGCGTCGAACAGGTCGGCGGCGTACTCCAGCTGCCCGGTCAGCCCGGCCGGGGTGCCATCCGGACCGTGGTTCTCCTCGATACCCGCGGTCAGGTCGAACTTCGCGACGTCGCGGCGGACCGTAACGCCCTCGGTGACCAGACCGGGCAGGCCGAGCTGGGCGGTGGCGTTGTTCTGCAGCACCAGCATCACCTGGAACAACGGGTGCCGGGAGGCCGACCGCGCCGGGTTGAGCTCTTCGACGACCCGCTCGAACGGGACGTCGGCGTGCGCCAGCGCGGCCAGCCCGGCGTCGCGGACGCGGGCCAGGAGCTGCCGGAACGTCGGCTGCCCGGAGACGTCGGTGCGCAGGACGAGGGTGTTGACGAAGAACCCGGCGAGGTCGTCGAGCGCCGTGTCGCCGCGGCCGGCGACGGCGGTCCCGAGCGGGACGTCGTCGCCCGCGCCGAGCCGCGACAGCAGGGCCGCGAACCCGGCCTGCAGCGCCATGAACAGCGTCGCACCACTCCCCCGCGCGAGGTCGGCGAGTCCCTTGTGGACGCTCGCGTCGAGCGCGAAGTCCACCGAACCGCCGCGGTGGCTCGCGACGGCCGGGCGCACCCGGTCGGCGGGCAACGCCAGCTCCTCGGGTGCCCCGGCGAGTGCATCGCGCCAGAACGCGAGCTGGCCGGCGATCTCCGGCTCGTCGAGGACTTCACGCTGCCAGAGCGTGTAGTCCGCATACTGCACCGGCAGCGGCGTCCACTTCGGAGCGTCGCCGTCGAGGCGGGCCGCGTACGCGGTGGCGAGGTCGCGCCATAGCGGCGCGGCCGACCAGCCGTCGGAGGCGATGTGGTGCAGGACCAGCAGCAGCACGTGGTCGTCGGCGGAGACCGAGACCAGGTGCGCCCGGATCGGCAGCTCGGTGCGCAGGTCGAACACGTGCGCGGCGGCCTCCGCAAGCACGTCCGGCAAGGAGTCCTCAGTAGACTGGGTGAGCGTCCACGGCACCGCGGGCGCGGTCAGGATCTCCTGCCACGGCTCGCCTTCGTGGGCCGGGAACACCGTCCGCAGCGACTCGTGCCGCTGCACGACATCGGCCAACGCCGCTTGCAGGGCGGCCACATCCAAGGAGCCGCGCAAGCGCAGCGCACGCGGGACGTCGTAGCCGGCGTTGGCCTCCTCGGCCTGGTCGACGAACCACAGCCGCTGCTGCGCGAACGACAGCGGCAGCCGCTCGGGCCGGTCGCGGCGGGTCACCGGCGGCCGCGCCGGGGCGGCGTCACCGAGGACTTCGGCGAGCCCGGCGACGGCCGGGGTGCGGAACAGGTCACGGATGCCGAGCTCGACCCCGAGCACGGCACGGACGCGGCCGATCAGCCGGGCCGCCAGCAGCGAATGCCCGCCCAGCTCGAAGAAGCCGTCGTCGAGACCGACCTCGGGCAGCCCGAGCACCTCGGCGAAGAGTCCACAGAGGACGTTCTCGGTGACGGTCCGCGGCCGCCGTCGCGAACCCGCGGCGAAGTCCGGTGCGGGCAGCGCGCGGCGGTCCAGCTTGCCGTTCGCGGTCCGGGGCAGCTCGGCCAGCGGCACGATCGCCGACGGCACCAGGTAGTCCGGCAGCCGGTCGGCCAGGTAGGCCCGCAGCTCAGCCGGTTCGGCCGCACCGACGACGTAGCCGATCAGCCGTCCGTCGCGGACGACGACCGCGGCCTGCTCGATCCCGTCGTGGCGGGCCAGCACGGCCCGGACCTCACCGGGTTCGACGCGGAAGCCACGGACCTTGACCTGGTCGTCGGCGCGGCCGACGTACTCGAGCACACCGTCGGCGTTCCACCGGACCAGGTCGCCGGTGCGGTACATCCGCTCCCCCGCCACGAACGGCGACGCGACGAACCGCTCGGCGGTGGCGCCGGGCAGGCCGCGGTAGCCGTCGGCGAGGCCGTGGCCCGCGAGGTACAGCTCACCCGTGACACCGGGCGCGGCGAGGGCGAGGTGCGCGTCGAGGACGTAGGCGCGCTTGCTCGCCACCGGCCGGCCGATCGGGATCGCGGTCCCGCCGAGGTCGGCGGCGGTGATCGGGTGGAACGTCGTGTAACCCATGCTCTCGGCCGGGCCGTAGCCGTTGATCAGCGCGACGTCCGGGTACTCGCGCAGCGCCTTCGTGACGTGCTCGACGGACGCCGGCTCGCCGCCGGTCATGGCGCGGCGCAGCACGGTGAAGACCTGCGGCTCCTGGTCGAGGAGGTAGTTGAACAGGCTCGCCGAGGCGTGCAGGACGGTCACGCCGTGCTCGACGACGAGGGCGGCGATGCGGTCCGGCTCGGGGTTCTGGCCGGGCTGCAGGACCGTCCGGCCGCCGTAGAGCAGCGCGCCGAACAGCTGGAGCGCGAAGCCGTCCCACGAAACCGGGGCGCACTGCAGCCACACCTGGTCCGCGTCGAAGGTGGCGTAGCCCTGGCCCATGGTCGCGACGACCCCGCGGTGCGACGTGGCGACGCCCTTGGGCACGCCGGTGGAGCCCGAGGTGAACATGACGCAAGCCAGGTCGGCCGGGGTCAGCTCGACGTGAGGGTTGGTCGCGTCCGGGTGGTCCGGGATCGCCTTCAGGACCCGCCGCACGCCGGCCTGTTCGGTGACGGCGGCCAGGCGCTCGGCCGGGTAGCTCGGGTCCAGCAGGGTGTACGCGGCGCCGGACTTGAGCACGCCGAGCACCGCGGCGGCGAAGTCGAGGCCGCGGTCGAACAAGACGCCGACCACCTCGCCGCGCTGCACACCGTCGTCGATGAGGTGGTGGGCGACGCGGTTGGCGCGGGCGTTCAGCTCGCCGTAGGTCAGCGACTCGCCGTCGAACAGGATCGCGACGGCCTCGGGGTCCTGGCACTCGACGATCGTGTGCAGGCACTCCTCCGGCGCGGCGCTCACCTGGACCGCGTGGCCCGAGGTCAGCACGAGATCGCGGTCGGCCGCGGTGAGCACGTCGAACGCCGCGACCGACGTCGTGGGCGCGTCGGCGATCTGCTCCAGCAGCCGGACGAACGCGGTGGCCAGGCGCTCGGCGGTGGCGGCGTCGAACAAGGCGGTCGCGTACTCGAAGGCGCCGGTGATCCCGTTGCCGTGGTCCTCCAGAGCGACGGTGAGGTCGAACTTGGCGACCGAGCGGGTCACCTCGTACGGCTCGGTGTCCACACCGGACAGTGCGACGGGCGGGTTCTCCTGCTGCAGCACCAGCATCACCTGGAACAGCGGGTGCCGCGACGCCGAGCGGGCCGGGTTCAGCTCCTCGACCAGGCGCTCGAACGGGACGTCGTCGTGCTCGAACGCGCTCAGGTCGGCTTCCCGGACGCGGGCCAGCAGGTCGGTGAACGCCGGGGCGCCGCTGAGGTCTGTGCGCAGAACAAGGGTGTTGACGAAGAAGCCGACCAGGTCGTCGAGAACCGGGTCCGGACGGCCCGCGACGGGGGTGCCGATCGGGATGTCGTCGCAGGCGCCGAACCGCGCGAGCAGGGTGGCGAGCGCGGCCTGCAAGACCATGAACAGCGTCGCGCGCTGCCCGGCGGCCAGTTCCAGCAGCCGGGCGTGCAGCTCGGCCGGGATCTCGATCGCCGCCGAGCCGCCGGTGTGGTCCGCGGTGGCGGGCCGGACGCGGTCGTAGGGCAGGGCCAGCTCCTCGGGCAGGCCGGACAGAGCATTCGTCCAGTACGCGACGTCGTTGTCGAGTTCTCGTTGCCAGAGCGTGTAGTCCGCGTACTGGACCGGCAGCGGCGCCCACTCCGGAGCGCGGCCGTCGAGCCGGGCCGTGTAGGCGTCGGCCAGGTCGCGCAGCAGGACCGGGATCGACCAGCCGTCCCCGGCGATGTGGTGGGTCAGCACCAGCAGGACGTGCTCGTCGCCCTCGCCGAACAGCCACGACCGGACCGGCGGCGCGGCGGCCAGGTCGAACGGCGTCCGAGCGGCGTCGGCGACCGAGCCGGTGCCGACCTCGAACGGGACCTCGAAGGTGTCCAGGATCACCTGGTACGGGCCGGATTCGTCCTCGGCGTAGTACGTGCGCAGGGCTTCGTGCCGACCGGCCACATCGGACAGTGCGGCCGCCAGCGCCGCGGCGTCGACGTTTCCGCGCAGCCGCAAGGCCATCGGCATGTGGTACGCGGTGTCGTCGCGGTCCATCCGGGCCAGGAACCACAGCCGTTCCTGGCCGGACGTCAGCGGAAGGCGGTCCGGCCGCTCGCGAGGGGTGATCGCCGGGCGCGCCACGACGGCGTCGCCGAGGCTTTCGCTCAGCCCGGCGACCGTCGGGTTCGCGAACAGCGCCCGCACGGTGACGTCGAGGCCCAGCACCGCGCGGATCCGGCCGGCGAGCCGGGTGGCCAGCAGCGAGTGGCCGCCCAGGTCGAAGAAGCCGTCGTCGATGCCGACCTCGGGCGCGCCGAGGACCTCGGCGAACAGTTCGCACAGCGCATGCTCTCGAGCGGTGCGCGGAACCCGGCCGGCGCCGCTTTCGAGCGCCGGTGCGGGCAGCGCGCGCCGGTCCAGCTTGCCGTTGGGCGTCCGGGGCAGCTCGTCGAGCAGCACGAACGCCGAGGGCACCATGTACCCGGGCAGCGCGGCGGCCAGGTGTCGGCGCAGGTCTTCGACCTCGACCGGCTCGCCGGGCACGACATAGGCGACCAGGCGCTTGTCGCCGGGCCGGTCCTCGCGGACGACGACCGCGCGCAGCGCGACGGCCGGGTGCGTGGCCAGCACCGCCTCGATCTCGCCCAGCTCGATGCGGAAGCCGCGGATCTTGACCTGGTGGTCGACGCGGCCGAGGAACCGGATCTCGCCGTCGCGACGGCGCGCGACCAGGTCCCCGGTGCGGTACATCCGCTCCCCCGGAGCGAACGGCGACGCGACGAACCGGTCCGCCGTGAGGTCGGGACGGCCGAGGTAACCGCGCACGACGCCGTCACCGGCGAGGTACAGCTCACCCGGCACACCCGCCGGGACCGGCCGCAGCGCGCGGTCCAGCACGTGGACCTGGGTGTTCGCGATCGGCGTGCCGATGGTCGGCGCCCCTTCGCCGACGCGGGCGGTGGTGGACCAGATCGTCGTTTCGGTCGGGCCGTACATGTTGGTCACCGACGCGGCCCGCGCCCGCAGCGCGACGGCCAGGTCGTCCGGCAGGGCTTCGCCGCCGACCAGGACGTGCACGCTCGTGAGGTCGACGGGCTCGGCCAGCAGCGCGTGGAAGAGGCTCGGGGTGGCCTGCAGGAGCGTGACGCCGTCCTCGGCGAGGGCGGCCAGGGCGCGGGTGTCGCGGACGTCGTCGCGGCTCGCGAGGACAACGGTGGCCCCGGCCAGCAGCGGCGCGAAGATCTCCAGGCCGGCGATGTCGAAGCCGACGGTCGTGACGGCCAGCAGCCGGTCGCCCGGGGTGATGGCGAACCGGTCGACCATGTCTACGAGGAAGTTCAGCAGCGGGCGACGCGGGACGACCACACCCTTGGGGCGGCCGGTCGAGCCGGACGTGAAGATCACGTACGCCGGGCTGTCCGGCGACGCGGTGTGCGCCAGGTTCCCGGCTTCCCCTTCGAAGACGAGGTCATCGGGGGTGAGTACCAGAGCCGGGGCGGCGTCCTCCAGCATCATCGCCAGCCGGTCCGCCGGGTACTCCAGGTCGAGCGCGAGGTAGCCCGCCCCGGTCTTGAGCACGGCCAGCATCGCGATGATCAGCTGTTCGCCGCGGGGCAGGGCGAGGGCGACGTACCGCTCGGGCCCGGCGCCGCGGGCGACCAGGTGCCGGGCGAGCTGGTTGGCCCGGGTGTTCAGCTCGGCGTAGGTCAGGGTCGTGGCGCCGAACTGCAGGGCGGGCGCGTCCGGGGTGGCCGCGGCCTGCGTCTCGAACAGCTCGATGACCGAAGTGTCCGGCAGCGACCGGGCCGTCTCGCTGTTCGCCGTCTCGATGGCCACGCGCTCGCCGTCCGATAGCAGGTCCACTGTGGACAGCGCGACGTCCGGGGCGGCGACCGCGGCGGTGAGCAGGCGGACGAACCGGTCGGCCAGGTCGGCCGCGGTACCCGGGTCCAGGAGGTCGGTCGCGTACTCGAGGTAGCCCCCGATCCCGGCGGTGGTCTCCTCCAGGTTCAGCGTCAGGTCGAACTTCGCCGTCGCGGTGGCCACCGGCACGTCGGCCACGGCCACGCCGGGCAGGGCCAGGTTCGCCGCGACGTTGTTCTGCAGCGCCAGCATCACCTGGAACAGCGGGTGCCGCGCGGTCGAGCGGGCCGGGTTGAGCCGCTCGACGACCCGCTCGAACGGGACGTCGGCGTGGTCGAACGCCTTGAGCGAGCTCTCCCGAACCCGGCGCACGAGCTCGGTGAAGCTCGGGTCGCCACTGAGGTCCGTCCGCAGCACCAGGGTCTCGACGAAGAAGCCGACGAGGTCGTCGAGCGCGGCGTCCGGCCGGCCCGCCGACGGGGTGCCGACGGCGACGTCGTCCCCGGCGCCGAGGCGGGACAGCAGGGCCGCGAACCCGGCCTGCAGCACCATGAACAGCGTCGCGTGCTCACCGCGGGCGAGCTGCAGGAGCCGGGCGTGCAGCTCGGCATCGAGGATGACCGGGACGGTCGCGCCGCGGTGGCTCGCGACCGGCGGCCGCGGGTGGTCAAAGGGCAGGGAAATCTCGTCGGGCAGCCCGGCGAGCGCATCGGCCCAGTAGTCGAGGGAGTCGTCGGTGAGGTCCTGTTGCCACAGCGCGTAGTCCGCGTACTGGACCGGCAACGGCGTCCACTTCGGACTTTCGCCGACGACGCGGGCTGTGTACGCGGTCGACAGGTCGCGCAGCAGCGGGCCGAACGACCAGCCGTCACCGGCGATGTGGTGGGTGACGAGCACCAGGACGTGGTCGTCGCCGTCGGGAATCAGCGCGGCGCGGATCGGCAGGTCGGCGGCGAGATCGAACTCGCGCGCGGCGAACTCGGACACGTCGGTGGCCGACTCGGTCCACGGCAGCTCGGCGAGCGGGCGGATCTCCTGGCGGGGCACACCGTCGGTGTCCGGGAACACCGTCCGCAGCGCCTCGTGGCGCTCGACGACGTCGGCGAACGCCTGGCGCAGTGCGGCGACGTCGAGGGCGCCGGTCAGCCGCACCGCGCGCGGGACGTTGTAGGTGGCGCCGGCCTGGTCGAGCTGCTCGACGAACCACAGGCTGCGCTGCGCCGACGAGAGCGGCAGGACGTCCGGGCGCGGCCGGGCCACAACAGCCGGGCGGGCCGCGCGGGCGGTGTCGAGCACCGCGGCCAGCCCGGCGACGGTCGGGGCGCGGAAGACGTCCGCGACGCCGATCCGGACCCCGAGCACCGCGCCGACGCGGGCGACGAGCCGGGCGGCGAGCAGGGAGTGTCCGCCGAGGGCGAAGAACCCGTCGTCGACGCCGACCGCGTCGACGCCGAGCACGTCGGCGAAGAGTCCACAAAGGACCTCTTCACGCGGGGTGCGCGGCGCGCGGGTCGTGCTGGTGCGCTCGGGGGCGGGCAGCGCCCGGCGGTCAAGCTTGCCGTTGGGGGTCAGCGGCAGCGCGTCGAGCAGGACGAACGCGCTCGGCACCAGGTGGTCCGGCAGCCGCTCGGCGAGGTGGGCGCGGAAGTCGGCCGGCTCGCCCACGACGTAGGCGACCAGCAGCTTCTGGCCGGGCCGGTCTTCGCGGACGACGACGGCGGACTCGGTGACGGCCGGGTGGGTGCCCAGCGCGGTCCGGATCTCGCCCGGCTCGACGCGGAACCCGCGGATCTTGACCTGGTCGTCGGCGCGGCCGGCGTACTCGAGGACACCGTCGGCGCGGCGGCGCACGAGGTCGCCGGTGCGGTACATCCGCTCCCCCGGCTCGAACGGTGACGCGACGAACCGGACGGCAGTGAGGTCGGGGCGGCCGACGTAACCGTCCGCGATGCCGCCGCCCGCCGCGTACAGCTCGCCGACCACGCCGGGCGCGACCGGCCGCAGCCGCTCGTCCAGGACGTACGCGCGCTTGCCGTTGAGCGGCGTGCCGATCGGGATGGGCGCGCCGGTGAGGTCGGCCGCCGTGACGCGGTGGCAGCTGACGAAGATCATGTTCTCCACCGGCCCGTAGGCGTTGTGGAACGCCACCGCCGGGTGGCTTTCGAGAGCCTTCGTCAGGTGCGCGACCGAGGCGACCTCACCGCCGGTGTAGACGTCGCTGACCTGCGAGAACACCGCCGGGTACTCGTCGAGGAGGAAGTTCAGCAGGCTGGCCGAGGCGAACATCGTCGTGACGCCGTGCCGCTCGACCAGGTCGGCGATGAGCGCGGGCTCGGGCTTCGGGCCGGGCTGCAGGACGCAGGTCGCGCCGGTGAGCAGCGCGCCGAACAGCTCGAACGCGAACGCGTCCCAGGAGACCGGCGCGGTCTGCAGCCAGACGTCGCCGATGTAGCCCTGGCCGAGGATGGTCGTCACGACAGCCTCGTGGGAGGCGACAACACCCTTCGGCGTGCCGGTCGAGCCGGAGGTGAACATGACGCAGGCGGGCCCGGCCGGGTCGGTGTGCCGCACCGGCGCGGCCGCGACGGCGTCCACAGTGGACAAGTCGTCGAGGACCAGCGGAGTGCCCACCTGATCGGCCAGCAGCTGCCGCCGCTCGGCCGGGAACGACGGGTCCAAGAGCGTGTAGCCGCAGCCGGCCTTGAGCACGCCGAGGATCGCGGCGACCAGCTCGGGACCGCGGTCGAGGCAGATCGCGACGATCCGCCCGGCCGCGACGCCGGCCAGGTGGGCGGCCACGCCGTTCGCGCGGGTGTCCAGCTCGGCGTAGCTGACGGCCTCGTTCTCGAACAGCAACGCGGTGCGGTCCGGGGTGCGGCGAGCGTGGCTCTCGACCAGCTCGTGCAGGGTGGCGGCGGGAGCGGCAGGGGCGGGCATGCCGCCGGTGACGGCCTGGGCGTGTTCGGCGGCGTCGAGGAGGTCGAGGTCGCCGAGGCGCGTGTCCGGGTTCGCGGCGACGGCGGTGAGGACGCGCACCAGCCGACCGGCCAGCGTGGCGGCGGTGGCGCGGTCGAACAGGTCGCTCGCGTACTCCAGCAGGCCGGTCAGCTCGCCGTCGCGCTCCTCGAAGATCGCGGCCAGGTCGAACTTCGCGTAGCCGATGTCGACGCGCTCGCCGGTGGAGCGGACGCCGTTGATCCCGAGCTCGGCGGCGAGGTTGTTCTGCAGGACGAGCAGCACCTGGAACAGCGGGTGGCGGCCCAGCGAGCGGGCCGGGTTCAACTCTTCGACGACGCGCTCGAACGGCACCTCGGAGTGCTCGAACGCGGCCAGGCACGTCTCGCGGGCGCGGTCGAGGAGCTCGCGGAACGTCGGGTCGCCGCCGGTGGCGGTGCGCAGGACGACGGTGTTGACGAAGAACCCGACGAGGTCGTCGAGGGCGGCGTCGGTGCGGCCCGCGACCGGCGAGCCGACCGGGACGTCGTCGCCGGCGCCGAGGCGGGTGAGCAGCGCGGCGAACGCGGCCTGCAGGACCATGAACAGCGTCGCGCCTTCGGCCGCGGCCAGGTCCGCGAGGCCGCGGTGGACGTCCGCGGGCACGTCCACCGGGACGACGCCGCCGCGGTGGCTCGCGACGGCCGGGCGCGGGCGGTCGGCGGGCAGCGGCAGCTCTTCGGGGAGTCCGGCGAGGGCGTCACGCCAGTAGGCGAGGTCGCGCTCGACGGGAAGTCCCTGTTGCCACAGGGTGTAGTCCGCGTACTGGACCGGCAGCGGTGTCCATTTCGGACGTTCCTTGGCCACCCGGGCGGCGTAGGCGGTCGAGACGTCGCGCAGAAGCGGGGCGAACGACCAGCCGTCGCTCGCGATGTGGTGCACGACCAGCAGCAGGACCGCTTCTTCGGTGTTCAGGCTGAAGATGGTCGCGCGGATCGGGAGTTCGCGGGCGAGGTCGAACTCGGCCTCGGTGGCGGCGGTCAGGTCGGCGCCGAGAGTGTCCTCGGTGGACTCTCCCTCGGTCCAGGAAACCTCGCCGGCGGCCAGGATGTGCTGCACCGGCTCGTCGCCGTCGCGGGTGAAGATCGTGCGGAGGGATTCGTGGCGGGCGACGACGTCTCCGATGGCGCTCCGCAGCGCCTCGGCGTCGATCGGGCCGTCGAGGCGGATCGCCTGCGGGATGTGGTAGCCGGAGTTCCGGGTGTCGGCCTGGTCGAGGAACCAGAGCCGGCGCTGCGCGAACGACAGCGGCATCGGCTCGGGACGCGGGCGCGGGGTCAGGGCCGGGCGCGCTTCCGGGGCGTCCTCGAGCAGTCCGGCCAGGCCGGCCGGGGTCGGCGCGCGGAAGACGTCACCGATGCCGGCCTCGACGCCGAGCGTCGCGCGGATGCGGGAGACGAGCTTGGCCGCGAGGAGGGAGTGGCCGCCGAGGGCGAGGAAGCCGTCGTCGATGCCGACGCCGTCGACACCGAGGATCTCGGAGAACAGCTCGCAAAGCGCCGCTTCACGCGGGTTACGCGGGGCGCGTCCGGCTCGGGCGGCGGACCAGTCCGGCGCGGGAAGGGCCTTGCGGTCGAGCTTGCCGCTCGGGGTCAGCGGCAGCTCGGCCAGGACGACGAACGCCGCGGGCACCATGTACTCCGGCAGGTTCTCCGCCAGCGCCGCACGCAGGGCTTCGACGTCCGGGGTGCCGTCCGGGACGACGTAGCCGACCAGGCGCTGGTCACCCGCGCGGTCCTCACGGGCCAGCACGCACGAGCCGCCGACACCGGGCTGCCGGTCCAGGACGGCCTCGATCTCGCCCAGCTCGACGCGCAGGCCGCGGATCTTCACCTGGTGGTCGGTGCGGCCGAGGTACTCCAGGGCGCCGTCTTCCGTCCAGCGCGCGAGGTCGCCGGTGCGGTACATCCGCTCCCCCGGCTCGAACCGCGACGCGACGAACCGCTCCGCCGTCAGGCCCGGTCGGCCGTGGTAACCGCGGGCCAGCTGGATCCCGGCGAGGTAAAGCTCTCCCGCGACACCGGGCGCGACCGGGTTCAACTGGGCGTCCAGGACGTAGGTGCGGGTGTTCCACACCGGACGTCCGATGGGGACAGTCCGCTGGGCTGGATCGCAGGCCCAGTACGTGACGTCGACGGAGGCTTCGGTGGGGCCGTAGAGGTTGTGCAGCTCGACACCGGGGAGCGTCTCGAAGAACCGGGCCTGCAGCTCGGCTGGCAGGGCCTCACCACTGCAGAGCACGCGGCGCAGGCCGGTGCAGGTGGCGGCGGCCGGGTCGAGCAGGAACGCCTGCAGCATCGACGGGACGAAGTGGACGGTCGTGACCCGCTCGGCGCGGATCAGCCCGGCCAGGTAGGCGGGGTCACGGTGGCCGCCGGAGCGTGCGATGACCAGCGTGGCGCCGGTCAGCAGCGGCCAGAAGAACTCCCAGACGGAGACGTCGAAGCTGGACGGCGTCTTCTGCAGCACGCGGTCGGTCTCGTCGAGACGGTACTCGGCCTGGGTCCAGGCGAGCCGGTTGACGATGCCTGCGTGCGGCACCGGCACACCCTTGGGACGGCCGGTGGAGCCGGAGGTGTAGATGGCGTAGGCGAGGTCCTTTGTGGACGTCTCGACGGTGGTGGCCGAGCCGGTCGTCAGGTCGAGCTCGTCGAGGCAGAGCGTCTCGGCGTCGAAGAGGCTTCTGTGGCGAGTCTGGGTGAGGACGACCGGCGCGGCGCTGTCGGCGACCATGTAGGCCAGCCGGTCGGCCGGGTAGTCCGGGTCGAGCGGGACGTAGGCGCCGCCCGCCTTGAGCACCCCCAGCAGGGCGATCACCAGCTCAAGGGAGCGGTCGGCACAGACGCCGGTGAGGACGCCGGGGCCCACGCCCCGCTCGGCCAGGAGGTGCGCGAGCCGGCCGGCTCGCTCGTGCAGGGCGCGGTAGGTCAGGGTCGCGCCTTCGAACACCAGCGCCGTCGCGTCCGGGGTGCGGGCCGCCTGCTCCGCGAGCAGCCGGGCGAGCGTGCGGCCCGCCTCCGGGACGTCGGTGGTGGTGTCGTTCCAGGCCGCCAGCAGCTGCCGGGTGTCGTCGTTCACGTAGATCAGCTCCAGTTCGGTTCTGCCGGCGGGTGGGTGGTCAGCGCATCGAGGCGACGAGGCTCGCCGGACGCAGGTCGGTCCAGTGCGTCTCGACGTACTCCAGGCACGCGGCGCGGGTGTCCTCGCCGTGGACCTTCGTCCAGCCGGCCGGGACGTCCACTGTGGACGGCCAGAGCGAGTGCTGGTTCTCGGCGTTCACCAGGACCAGGAAGGTGCCGTTCTCGTCTTCGAAGGGATTGGTCATGACTGCTTCTCCTCTGTGAGTGCGGCCCGGCCGAGTGCCGGGGTGGCGACGAGCAGGGCGAGCGCGACGAGCGCGACCGCGGCGTGGGCGAACATGGTGAGCGGGACGCCGATGGCCTCGGTCAGGACGCCGATCAGCAGGTTCCCGACGGGGGTGGCGGCGAGGGTGAACAGCGCCAGGATCGACATGACCCGGCCGCGCATCTCCGGCGTCGCCCACCGCTGGGCGAGGCTGACGAGCACGAGCGCGGTGAGCCCGGCGACCAGCCCGAGGGTGAAGAAGGCGGCGATGCCGACAACGAGGTTTCCGGTGGCCAGCAGGGCGAGGCAGCCGACCTGCGCGGCGAGCCCGCCGGTCGCCAGCCGCCCGGCCTTCCCGCGGGGCGGCCACTTGACCGAGACGACGAAGGCGAGGGACGCCCCGAGCGTCATGGCGGTGAGCAGCCAGCCGGCGCCGGCGCTGCCGCCCAGCAGGACGAGCCCGAGGTTGATCGGGCCGGCGCCGCTGAGCTCGAGGAGGCCGGTGACGATCATGGCCGTCCGCAGGGCGGGCCGTCGGGCGACGTACCTCGCGCCTTCCGCGATTTCCTTGCCGAGTTCCCGGAGCTTGACGCGCTGCCGGGGTTCGTTGCCGGCCAGGGTCTTGGTCTTGCCGGCGGCGAGCGCGGAGATCCCGAAGCTGACCCCGTTGACGACGGCGACGGTGACCAGCCCGCCGAGCCCGGCCAGCCAGGACCCGAGTGCCCCACCGGCAGCCTGCCCGCCCCGCACGGCCGCGAGGTAGACGGCGTTGCCCCGCACGAGGTGTTCGGGCGGGAGGAGGTTCGGCCGGAGAGCGTCGGAGGCCGGGATGAAGAAGGCACTGGCGACGGCCATGACGACGATGAGCCCGGCGAGAAGAGGCAGCACCGGCCCGACGAGCAGGACGGCCGCCGCCCCGGCGAGCATGGCCCCGGCCCGGACGAGGTCGGTGGTGACGAGGACGCGCCGCGGACCGCTCCGATCGGCGACGGCGCCGCCGACGAGCAGGGTGAGGACCTTGGGGAGGGAGCCGAGGGCGAGGACGAGGCCGGCGAGGGCGGGTCCGGCCGTGCCGACGAGGGTGACGGAGAGGGCGATGAGCCAGACCGCGTCGCCGAGGGAGGACAGGCCCATGGCGAGGACCAGGCCGAGGAAAGGCGCGGGAAGGCCTTTGCCGGTGGTGGCGACGGGCTCGCCCGCCTTGCCCTGCCCGGCCGCAGCGGCAGCGGGCCCGGCCGCGCCCGGCTCGGCCGGCGCGGTGGCGTGCTGGGCGGCAGGGCTGCCCAGCGCCCCCGTGACCTCCGCCGGTCCAGGCGCCACGTGCGGACCGGTCGACGGATCGAGGTCCGTGGGGGTTCGCTCGGCCGCCGCCGTCATGACAGCACCTGCTCGCGGACCTGCTCCGGCGTCCCCGGGAACCAGACATCGTCCGGCGTCAGCGCGTCCGCCCGGTACTGGCCCAGCGCGCTCAGCAGCATCCGCAGCTCCAACGCCAGCGCTTCGGCGAACCGGACCAGCCCGTCGACCGGGTCCGTGTCCACCGCCAGCAGCGCCGCCCGGCCCAGACCCGCCGCCGACGCGCCCAGTGCCAGGACCTTCGCCACCCGCGTGCCCTCCCACATGCGGCCGGACGCCAGCAGGCACCCCGCCGGTGATCCGATGCGGGCCAGGCACTCCGCCAGCGGAAGCCCGACCGAGGCGAACGCGGTGGGCGCCCAGCCCGATCCGCCCTCGGCGCCGTCGACCGTCACCGCCGACGCTCCCGCCGCCCATGCCACCGAAGCCGCGGCCGCGACATCACGGCCCGGCGGGAGCTTCACCCACACCCCGGCCCGCGGGAAGTTGTTGCGCATCAAGCGGATCTGCTGCCGGAGGATCTCGTCGGTGAACGTCCCCGGTGAGCTGCTCCGCACCACCGAAGAGCCGAGCGGAACGTCCACTGTGTACAAATCCGCCAGGGAAGCGGCAACGGAAGGCGAGACCAGCGTCATCCCGCCGAGCCCGGGCTTCGCGCCCTGCCCGACCTTCAGCTCGAACGCCAGCCGCCCGGACTCCAGCAGCGAGGCCGCCGACGGGTCCGAGTACACGAGGTTCCAGACCTCCGCGTCCGCGTCCTCGGTGCTCTGCTGGACGACCACCCCGCCGAGCCCGTCGGGCACCGCGTCCGCGTACGCCCGCATGCGCTCCAGCAGCGTCCCGTCCGACGCGCCGCCCGCACGGCCGTGCCCGTGCACCGGGACGACGTTCTCGCCGATCACCATCGGGATCCCGAGCCGCGCGGCCTGTGCCGACGCCGCCGCGCCCAGCCCGGCCCCCGCGACCTGCGTCGACCCGAAGGCCGACAGGTACAACGGCAGCGAAGACCCGAACCCGCCGATCGACGCCGACAGCGAGACGTCGCCGTACAACGGTTCGCGGCCCAGCTCGATCAGCTTCTCCAGCCGGCGCGGCACGAACACCGGCGGGACCAGCCGGGCCGACTCCAAGACGTCGCCCGAAGCCGAAGAAGATGCGCCGAACAACGAAGTCCCGTAGGAAGAGGCGGCGGGGAACACCGCCGAAGCGCCGTGCAGGGCACGAGCCCGGACCTCATCGGCAGGGAAACCGAAAGCCTCCAAAGCGGTCACGGCGAGACCACCCCCGGCAGCTTCGGGAACGCCGTCGCCTGCCACACCGCGTCCAGCCCGGCCACGTACCGCGTGAACCGCTGCACGCCCAGGCCGAACCCGGCGCTGGCGGGAATGCCCGCGCGGACCAGGTCGAGGTACCACGCGTACTTCGCCGGGTTCTCGCCCGTCTCGCGCATCCGCGTGACGATCCGGCCGTAGTCGTGCTCACGCTCACTGCCGCTGCACAGCTCGCCGTACCCCTCCGGCGCGATGAGGTCGAAGTTGCGCAGGACACCGCCGACAGAAGTGCTTTCGCGGTCGTAGAACCCGCGCGACCCCTTCGGGTAGTCGACCAGGAAGAACGGCCTCGCGTGCTTCTCCGACAGGATCGCCTCGCCCGCCCAGTCGATCTCGGCGTCCGCGCTCTGCGGGTGCCCGAGCTCGCGCAACGTCTCGACGGCGGTGGCGTGCGACAGCCGGCCGAACGCGCCGCCGAGCAGGTCGGTGAACGCGCCCGAGTCGCGGCCGAGCGCCTCCAGCACGTCGCCGGCGTCCTCGACGACCCGGCGCACCACGTGCGCCACCAGGTCCTGCAGCAGGTCGAGCACGTCGTCGCGGGACGCCCCGGCGACCTCGACGTCGAGCTGGTGGAACTCGGCCAGGTGCCGGCTCGTGTTCGCCGTCTCCAGGGGCTCCAGCCGCACGTTCGGCGCGACGTAGAAGATCTTCGAGAACCCCAGCAGCGACGCCTGCTTGTACAGGATCGCGCTGGTCATCAGCTTGTAGCGGTGGCCGTAGAAGTCGACGTCCACCTGCTTCGCGCCGCGGCCGCCCGGGTCGGTGACCGGGCCGATCACCGGCGGCAGCAGCTCGGTGAAGCCGCGCGCGCCCAGGAACGCGCGCGCCTCGGTGAGCAGCTTGTGCTGGAGGCCCAGCACCCGCCGTGTGGTCTCCGAGGTCAGGTGCGTGCGCGGGTCCGGCGGATCGGTGTGCTCCATGGCGTTCTCACTCCCAGCTGGTCGGGCGGTTCAGGACAGGACCGGGTCGAGCCTTCGGCGGTGGTAGGACAGGTCGGCGAGCAGCCGGGTCGCGCTGACCCGGTCGTGACCGCGGCGGCCGCCCAGCTCGGGCGGCAGCGGCATCCGGCCGGTGTGCCACCACTGCAGGCGGCCTTCGTCGTCGAGCACGCACCGGGTTTCGCCGCCGTTGTCGGGGTGCAGGCAGTACGGGACGTCGAGCAGCCCGCGTTCGAACGCCGCCGGCAGCGCCTCGGTCAGCGTCGGGGCGAGCGAGCGGACCTCGTCGACGAGCCGCCGCGCCTGCGCGTACACCTCGGTGTCCCCGTCGGGCGGCGGCCCGGGCGAAGGAGCGTCCAGTGCGGTGGCGTGCGCCAGCCGCAGGGCCTCGACGTTCTCTTCGACGGTCGGGATCCGGTGCGCTTCGGCGGTGGTCTTGACGATCAGCCGTTCGGTGCCGGTGCGCACGGCCAGCCGCACGCTCTCGGCGACCAGCTCCCGCGCCCCGGCCGCGGACTCCGGGAACAGGCCCATGTAGGTGTAGAGCACCACATGGTGGTCCACAGTGGACAGTTCCTCGGCGCAGAGCCGCCGCATCGCCCACAGCGCTTCGGCGTCCTGCTCCGGGCTGATCTGCTGCGCATAGCTGGCCGACACGCTGCGCACGCCGTGCTCGGCGAAGAACAGGCACTCCAGCACCGACAGCGCGACGAGCAGGCCCGGCGGGCACAGCTGGCCGAGCATGCAGCCGCCGAAGCTCTCCAGGTGGCAGTCCACGCCCCGGTCGGCCTGCCCGGCCAGCAGTGACGCCGAGCGCGACCACGACTTCGCCGCCGTGCGCAGCGGCACGCTGCTGTAGGGCAGGCAGTAGGACACCGGCCCGCCTTCGGAGGCGTCGAGCCCGGCTTCGAGCATCACGGCGAAGATGTCTTCCGGCTGCGCCGAGCCGTGCCGGACCTGGACGGGAAAGCCGGGCAGGCCCGCCACCAGCTCGGCGGTGACGGCCGCGCCCAGCGCCACCAGCGGGTAGCCGTTGAGCCGGACGCCGGAGGCGATCGACATGGCGGCGAGGTCGTGCTGCCCGGTGCGGGTGTAGCTGTCCAGGGTCACGGTGCCGATGGCGGGCACCCGGGCCCCGGCGACCGCGCGCAGCCCGCGGCGCATCGCGGCGGGGTCGGAGAACCCCATGCGCGGCTGGACGAGCAGCGTCCGGCGACGCCGGTGCTCGGCCACGAAGCTGCTGAACACCGACCGGGCAGGGGTCACCGCAAGGTCCGGACGTTCGCCGCGACGAACTCGCGGAACGACTCGATCGCCTGGCCGGAGTCGCCGGCGCCGACGTGGAACACCGCGTCGTAGCCCAGCGCCAGCAGCTCGGTCTCCAGCTCGGCGTTGGCGTCGCCCTGCACGCCGAGCTTGCCGCCGATGACGGCGGGCAGGCCGGCCAGGCCGGGGTCGGCGCGCAGCGCGGAGATCACCCGGGCGCCGTCGACGTGGCCGTGGCCGTTGATGGTGCTGATCACCAGGCAGTCCGGCCGCTCGGCGCGGCAGGCGGCCAGCAGCCGCTCGACCGGGACGCAGGCGCCGAGGTTGACCACCTCGTGCCCCATCTCCTCCATGATCAGCTGGAGGGCGACGAGGTTCCACATGTGCGAGTCGGACTGGACGCTGGACAGGACGAACTTGAGCGGGGGCCCGGCGGCCACACCGGGCCCATCGGGGGTCTGCTCGATCTGGAACGTGGTCATCGCGTGTCGCTCCCTGTGCGTTCGGGGAACGTCCGCGGGGCGAGCCGCGAACTTCTCACGACGAATCGTCATCGCCCGGCCGCCGCCGCACATGGGTGCGGCGGCCCCGCATTCCGGCGCCGGGGTCCGCCTCGCGCGCGGGCGAGGGGGGGGGGGGGGGGGGGGGGGGGGGGGGGGGGGGGGGGGGGGGGGGGGGGGGGGGGGGGGGGGGGGGGGGGAGGCGGGGGGGGGGGGGGGGGCCAGCCC
>NZ_JBVJON010000005.1:315175-381570 GCF_055583145.1 Amycolatopsis sp. NPDC104819
GGAGCGGGGGGGGTTTGAGTTCGCTCGTGTTGTCACCTTTCTTTCGCCCTTCGCCGTATATCCCTCCCCCCCCCCCCCCCCCCCTTCTCCCCTCCCCCCCCCCCCCCCCCCCCCCCCCCCCCCCCCCCCCCCCCCGCGGCCGCGGAGTCGGGTGTGCCGGCGCTGCCCCGCATGGGGGATCAGGGCCGCGCAGGCCTTCGCCGGGCCCGGTGCCACCCGCCCGCCGAACGGAGCAGCCACCGCATCCATTCGGCGCAGCCGCGTAGATGGCGACCAGGCGTTTCGCCGCCGACGCCCCCATGCGCCCCCAGGACGCCCCCATGCCGCGCGGGAATGCGGGCGTAGCACCCCCATGTAACCCACGTCACCCGCTGGCATGCTCGATCCCGTGATTCCCCCGCAGCCGAACCCGGCGACCACGACGCTCCCGCCCACCTGGTGGGCGGCGGCGCTGACCGCGCGGGAACGCCGTCCCGGCGCCCCGCTCCCCGAGTGGGCCGCCTTCGCCGAAGCGTCGCTTTCACGTGAAAGCGACGACCTGCAGGCGGAGCTTTCACGTGAAAGCTCCGCGCACTGGCGTACCGCGTTCGCCGCGGTGTTCCACCCCTTCACCGACGCGGCCCGCGCCGCGATCGCCGGTGCCGCAGCGGCTTCGCCCGCCGTCGACGCCGACGCGGTCGCTGACGGGTGCGCCGCCCGGCTGGGTCACCAGCTCGCCGGGCTCGCCGCCCGGACCCTGGTGCTGGAGCTGGGCCGGGCGCGCCGCGCGGAGGACCTGGCGGGGGAAACGCCGGAAGAGCGCTTTGCCGGCTTCGTGCGGCGGACCGGCACGCAGGCGGGGCTCACCGACCTGCTGCACCGCTACCCGGTGCTCGCCCGGCTGGCCGCGCAGACGGCGCTGCACACGATCGCGGCGGTCACCGAGCTGCTCGACCGCTTCACCGCCGACCGCCCCGCCCTGACCGCGTTCCTCGGGTCCGACCCCGGTCTCCTCACCGAGATCAGCGGCGGCACGGGCGACGCCCACCAGCGCGGCCGTTCGGTCCGCGAGCTGCGGTTCGCCGGCGGCGCGCGCGTCATCTACAAGCCCCGTCCGCTCGACCTGCACGCGGCGTTCACCGGCCTGGTGGACTGGCTCAACCCGCGGGTGCCCGGCCTGGAGCTGCGCACCGTCGACGTCCTGGTGCGCCCCGGCTACGGCTGGCTCCGCTTCGTCGAGCACCGGCCGTGCGCCGACCTCACCGAGGTGGACCGGTTCTACCGTCGCCAGGGCGTCCTGCTCGCCCTGCTGCACGCCCTCGACGGCACCGACGTGCACTTCGAGAACATCATCGCCGCCGGCGACCAGCCCGTGTTGATCGACATCGAGACGCTCTTCCAGCCGGTGCTGCCGGCCGAAGAAGCCGAAGCCGACCCCGCGACCGAGCTGCTCGCGCGGTCGGTGCACCGGACCATGCTGCTGCCGCAGATGATCGTCGGCGAGCACGGCGCGGTCGACATCTCCGGCCTCGGCGGCGGCCGCGCGGCGGCCCCGGCGCTGACCCGCGTCGACTGGCTCGACGCCGGCACCGACCGGATGCGGCTGACCCGGGTGCCCGGCGGCGTCGGCACCGGCGTCAACCGGCCCACCCTCGGCGGCGTCGACGTCGAGCCGGCCGAGCACGGCGCCGCGCTGCTGGCCGGGTTCCGCGCGGGCTACGACACGATCGTCGCCGGCGCGGCGGAGTTCACCGCGCTGCTGGACCGCTGCGCCGGCGCGGGGATCCGCGTCCTGGTCCGCCCGACCAGCTTCTACACACGGCTGCTCGACGAGACCACCCACCCGTCACTGCTGGCCGAAGCCGACGAACGCGACGCGGCCTTCGGGCTGCTGGACGACGACAGCACCGACGACGTCCGCCGCGGGCTCGTCGCCGCCGAGCTCACCGACCTGTGGGCGGGCGACGTCCCGATGTTCACCGGCCGGCCCGGGTCCACGGACCTCTGGGACGCCGACGGCAACCGCCTGCCCGGACTGCTCGGCGAAGCGCCGCTGACGACGGTCCGCACGAAGGTCGCCGGGATGACCACGATCGACCGCCGCGACCAGGAGTGGCTGATCTCCGCCGCGCTGGCCACCCGGCCGGCCGCCGAGACCCACGCCGGCACCGGCGTCACCGATACCGTGCTGCCGAGCAAGAGCCCCGAACCCGCGCACCTGCTCTCGGCCGCGTGCGGGGTCGCCGACGCGATCATCGCGCGCGCGTCGTCGGCCGGTGGCCGCGTGAACTGGGTCGGCCTCGAGCTCGTCGACGAAAAGTACTGGACCGTGCTGCCGATGGGCGCCGGGCTCGGTGAGGGGTACACCGGCGTGGCGCTGTTCCTGGCGCAGCTGGCCGAGCTGACCGGCATCGACCGCTACCGCGACCTGGCCGCGAAGGCCGTCTCCGGGCTGCCGTGGCTGGTGTCGGCGCTGGAGGACGACCCGGAGCTCGCCGCCGCGGCCGGTCCCGGCGGGCTGCTCGGGCTCGGCGGCGTCGCCTACGCGGCGGCCCGGCTGTCCCGGCTGCTCGACCGGCCGGAGCTGCTCGAGCTGACCGCCCGCACGGTCGCCGTCATGCCGGCGCCGACCCCCGAGACCTCGCCGCGGTACACCACCGGCCTGGCCGGCGGCCTGGTGGCGCTGCGCTCGGTGGCCACCCAGACCGGATTCGCCGAAGCCACGCTGCTGGCCGACGCCTACGCGGCCGAGCTCGCCGTCCGCTCGCTCGACCCCGACCTCGCCGACCCCGGCTTCGCGCACGGCGCGGCCGGCGTCGACTGGGCGCTGGCCGGGTACCCGCGGGAGACCCCGACCCTGCCGCCCGCCGAGGCCGCCACCGGGCACGGCTGGTGCTCCGGCCTGGCCGGGCAGGTGCTGGCCTACGCCGGGCAGCCCGCGGTGCTCGGCCTCGACGAGCAGGTCGCGGCGCTCGCCGCCCAGGACCCGCTGCGCGACCTGAGCCTCTGCCACGGCGAAACCGGCATCACCGACGTGCTCGGCGTCCTCGCCGAAGCCGGGCACGAGGGTGCGGCCGCCGCGGTCGCCACCCGCACCGGGCAGCTGCTCACCGCCGTCGAGCAGGACGGCGCGCGCTGCGGCACCCCGGACGCCGTCCCGTCCCCCGGCCTGCTGACCGGCCTGGCCGGCATCGGCTACGGCCTGCTGCGCCTCGGCTTCGGCCGCCGTGTCCCGTCCGCCCTGCTCCTGCAACCCCCGACCCGCTGAGCACAACCGTCCCCACTCACGAGGAGAGAACGCACGATGCCCGAACCCACCGCCGAGACCGTCGAAGCCACCATCGGTGCCCTGGCGCTCCCCCGCGCGAACCGCTGCGGGGCCCGCAACCAGGCGCTGGCCGGCGCCCGGCCCCGGTTGTCCGGGATCACCCTGGAGACGCTCGGCGACCCGACCGTCGTCACCAACGGCACCTTCGCCCTCTGACGTCACCTTGAGTGTCGGCTTCGCCGATCAGCCCGTTTTCCGCCCAGCACGACCGAGAACTACCGAGAGTGGAGCCACCCGCATGACCGAGCACGACTTCGCCGCCACGGACAACCCGATCGGCGACTTGACCCTCCCCCGCACCTCCCGCACCGGCGCCCGCAACCACGCGCTGTCCGGCAAGGCGGCACGGGTGAGCCAGAACTCCTTGACCACGATGGACATCACGGTCGTCACGGGCGGTTTCGCCGAACAGTGAGACACCTGGACGTCGGCAATTCGACCTACGTCCGGAGGGCGCGCATCCGGTTATAGTGACCGCGATGGGCATCCGGTCGACGCGTCTCATCGGACGCGACAGGGAGCTCGGCGCACTGTCGGAGGCTCTGGAGAAGGCCCGCACCGACCACGGTGGGGCCTTCTTCCTTGTCGGCGAAGGCGGGATCGGGAAGTCCCGGCTCGCCGCCGACATCGCCTCGCGGGCACTGGCGACCGGGCTCCCGGTGCTACGCGGACGAGCCAGCTCGATCGGCCCGATGGTGCCGTTCCGGCCCTTGGCCGAAGCGCTGCTTTCGCACTTCCGCGGCGGCCTGCCGCCCGCCGCGCCCGAGCTCGACCCGCTCGTGCCGGTGCTCGCCCGGCTCGTGCCCGACTGGTACCGCGGCGACCGGCCGCACGACAACGGCAACCTGCTGGTGCTGGCCGAAGCCGTGTTCCGGCTGCTGTCGGTGGCCGGCCGCGACGGCGGCTGCCTGATCGTGCTGGAGGACCTGCACAACGCCGACGCCGAGACGCTGTTCATCGTCGAGTACCTCGTCGACAACCTGGCCTCCAGCCAGGTCATGCTGATCGGCACCCTGCGCGGCGAGCCGGGCGAGGCGCTGCGGCTGGCGACCGCGGCGGCACAGCGCTCGTCCAGCCACACCTTCGAGCTGGCCCGGCTCGACGCCGAACGCACCCGCGAGTTCGCGGCCGCCTGCCTGGAGACCGAACCGGCCGCCGTCCCCGCCGCGGTCGCGAACCTATTGTGGCAGAACAGCGAGGGCGTGCCGTTCGTCGTCGAGGAGCTGCTGCACGGCATGCTCGGCGACGGCCTGCTCGTCGGCGGGGCGAACGGCTGGCAGGTCGTCGGCGAGCTGCAGGCCCGCGTGCCCGAGGCGCTGATCAGCAGCATCGCCGCCCGCGTCGACGCACTCGGCCCGGACGGCGAGACGCTGCTTTCGGTGGCCGCCGTGCTGGGCCGGCGGTTCCCGCTTTCGGTGGTGCAGGCGGTCACCGACATGGACGACCGCATGCTGCACAACCACATCAGCGCGAGTGTCGCCGCGCACCTGGTCACCACCGACGAGACCACGCCCGGCTGGTACGCCTTCCGGCACCCGCTCACCGCCGAGGCCCTGCTGGCCCGGCTCGTGCCGTCGACGAAGGCGAACCTGGCGCGCCGGGCCGCCGACGCCGTCGAGCTGCTGCACCCCGGCCTGCCGGGCGAGCTGTGCGCGCTGGCCGCGGCGCTGCGGCTGACGGCGATGGACCACCCCGGCGCCGGCCGGCTGTTCGCCGAGGCCGGCCGCCGCGCCCTGGACGGCGGCGCGGCCGACACGGCGGTGACCATGCTGACCCGCGCCGTCGAGCTGCTGGCCACCGCGAGCCCCGACGACCGGGCCGACGCGCTGGAGACCCTGCTGCACGCGCTCGGGCAGACCGGGCAGTTCGACCGGGCCGTCGGGTTCTCCGCCCGCTTCGCCGAGATCGGCCGCCTGGAACGGGCGGTCGACCTGCACATTCAGCTGGCGTGGGCGGCCTACATCGGCGGGCGCCACGACGAGTGCCTCAACCAGATCGAGCAGGCTCGCGCGCCGCTCGGCGGCGAGATCACCGAAGAGCAGAAGGCGGGCCTGGACGCCGTCGAGGCGACGCTCTGGCTGGACATCCCCGGCCCGTCCCACACCGAGCGGGCGCGCAAGCTCGCCGAGCAGGCGTGGGACGTCGCCGAGCGCGCGGGTGTGCCGTTCGTGTCGTGCCAGGCGCTGCAGGTCCTCGGCATGGTGGCGCTGGAGACCGACCTCGCCGAGGCCGAGCGCTTCCTGCAGCTGGCGCGGCGGCTGGCCGAGCAGCACCAGCTGACCCACCTGCGCACCCAGGTGCTGGTCCGCCTGGGCGGGCACCGGATGCTGGCCGAGGGCGACGTCCGCACGTTCGACCTGGCCCGCGCGGAAGCCCAGCGCACCGGCGCGATCACGCTGACCTGCGCCGTCGACGCGAGCCGCGCGGTGCACGCGGCGATGCGCGGCGAGTTCGCGCAGGCCGACACGATCCTCGAGGAGAACCTCGCGGTGCTCGGCCGGCTCGGCTTGGTCGCGTTGCTGCAGTACACGCACATGACCCGCGCGATGGTGGCCGCGCACCAGGCGGACCGCCCGCGGATGGAACGCGCGCTCGAGGACTTCCGCGAGGCGGGCGGCGCGAGCGCGCAGGAGCTCGTGCTGAGCGTCGGGCTGGCGCAGGTGTTCTGCTCCCTGCTCGAAGAGGACGCCGAACGGGCCCGCCGCGAGCTGGACCAGGTCCTGGCACTGGAGGAACGGCAGCCGAGCCGGTTCCACCTGGCCGGCCAGCACGGCCTGCGGCTGCTGGTCGAAGCGCTCGACGGGACCGAGCCGGACCCGGCCCGGCCCCCGGCGGCGGTGAGCGGGATGCGCTGGAACCGCCAGTTCGTCCTACTGGGTGACGCGGTCCGTCACGGCCGCGCGGGCGCGCCGGAGCTGGCCGACGCCGCCGTGGCCGAGGCGATCGAGGCGGCCGCGCCGTTCCCGATGAGCCGCCACCTGGGCCTGCGCATGGTGGCCGAGTCCGCGTCGGCCGACGGCTGGGGCGACCCGGTGACCTGGCTCAAGGAGGCCGAGGAGTACTTCCACCAGGCCGAGGTGAGCGCGGTGGCGAGCGCGTGCCGCGGCCTGCTGCGCAAGATCGGCGCCCCGGTGGGCCAGCGCCGCACCGGCTCCGAGCGCCTCCCGGCCATCCTCCGGACCGTGGGTGTGACGGTCCGCGAGTACGAGGTGCTGCAGCTGCTGGCGGACAACATGGGCAACAAGGACATCGCCCGCCGGCTCCACATCTCCCCGCGCACGGTGGAAAAGCACGTGGCGAGCCTGCTGGCGAAGGCGAACCTGCAGAACCGGGGCGAGCTGACGGAGTACGCCCGCAACACACCCCACTGACGCCGGGCGGGAAGGGGCACCCATCCGGCCGCCGTCCCGCTCCGAACCACCGGGACGACCGACACAAAGGGCTGCCCGATGGACGACCTGGAAGACCTCGCCCGCACCAGGGCCTGGTTGACGCGGTTCCTCGCCGAGCACGCGCCCCACGCGCCGCGGCACCGGGTCGTGGACGTCGTCATGGTGCTGGACGAGCTCCTCTCCCAGGCCCTCGCCGATGGCGGCGCGGCGGAGGACGTCGCGCTGACCCTGCAGCCGGGAAGCGTCCGGCTCGAAGTGACCGATCCCCGGCCCTCCCCGCACGACCACGTCCTGCCCGTGCTGTCCTTCGCCTGCTCGCGCTGGGGTCGCCGGGCACGCTCCCGCGGCACGACGGTCTGGGCCGAGATACCGCTGACCTGAGGAGGCGGAACCCGCGTCATGAAGCTCCGGGACCGGATCACGGCGATGGTGATGCACGGCTCGGCGCGGTGGACCGTGCGCTACGGCGAGGGGCTGCGCTTCGCCGGCAGTGAGCTGCCCGGCCCCGCGGTCGTCCGCGTCCGGACCCGGCACGGGCCGGTCCGGGTCCACGTCTACCGGCCGCCGGGCGCGGTCCGCGGCGGCGCGTACGTGCACTTCCACGGCGGAGCCTGGCTGATGCGGCACCCGGCGATGGACGACTGGTGGTGCCGCTACGTCGCCGCCGAGGCCCGGGTGACGGTGTACAACGTCGACTTCCGGTGCGGCCCCTACGTCGCGTTCCCGGTGGCGCAGCACCAGTGTTCCGACGTCGCCACCTGGGTGGCCACCGGCGACGCGGCCGCCGAGCGGGTGGTGGTGGGCGGCTTCTCCTCCGGCGGCGGGCTCGCCGCCGCGGTCTGCCTGCAGGCCCGGGACGCGGGAACGTGGCGGCCGGTGCTGCAGGTGCTCGGGGTGCCCGCGCTGGACCTGGCGGCCGACCCCGCCCCGGCGGCGGCCGGGATGATCTCGCCCGGCCTGCGCGAGCTGGTCCGCCGGGTCTACTTCCCCGACCCGGCGACCCGGTCGCACCCGTACGCGTCACCGTTGCTGGCGCCCGACCTGACCGGACTGCCGAGGGCCGTGGTCCTCACCGCCGAGCACGACGTCCTGCGCGAGGACGGCGAACGGTACGCGGCCCGGCTGCGCGCGGCGGGCGTCGACGTCGTGCACGACCGGACGCCCGGTGTGGACCACTACTTCCTCACCGAGGACCCGGTCCGGGCGCGCACCACGATGGCGCTGGTGGCCGCCGAGATCCGCCGGGCCGTCTCGGCGTGACGCGGTGGCCCGCACCGGCCTCTGGCGAACCACCGCCCACAGCGGCCGGCTCACGCGGACCGGCGCCGGACGGCCGCGCACAGCGCCACTCCGACCAGGAGCAGCACGCTCGACT
This sequence comes from Amycolatopsis sp. NPDC104819, assembly GCF_055583145.1. Classification (NCBI taxonomy): domain Bacteria; kingdom Bacillati; phylum Actinomycetota; class Actinomycetes; order Pseudonocardiales; family Pseudonocardiaceae; genus Amycolatopsis; species Amycolatopsis sp. NPDC104819. The sequence goes on from NZ_JBVJON010000005.1 coordinate 323,250, forward strand.
CGGCGAGCAGCCTGCCGACGTCCACGCCGGTTTCGGCCAGCTGGGGCGGACGGCCGGGCGTCGGCCGCGCGGCGACGACCGGAACCTCGGCGACCGCGGGCCCGGCGGCGACCGGCGATCCGCCGGGTCCGGCGCCGGTCGCCGTGGCGACGTTGCGCACCCGGCCGGCGGCCACGTCCGCGGCGGTGACCGCGTGCGCCGGCACCGTGCACGTCATCGCCTGCCCCGGCGCCAGCGCGGACGCCGGGCAGGTCACGGTGCCCGCGGCGGGGTCGTCGACCCGGATCTCTCCGACACTGACCGCACCGGTGTTGGTGACCGTGACGGTCCACTCGATCCGGTCGCCGGCGCCGATCGAGCCGTCGCCGTCCACGTCGACCGGGTGGGCCGCCTTGGTGATCGCGAGCGCCGCGGCGGCGGTGACCCGCACGGTCGCGCTCGCGGGCGCCGAGTCCACCGGTGGCCCGCCCGCCGGCGGAGTTCCCGACACGACGGCGGTGTTGCCGATCCGCCCGGAGTCCACATCGGACTGGGTGACGCGGTAGGCCGCGGTGCACGTCACATGGTGACCCGGCGCGAGCGAACCGGCCGGGCACACCGGAGCCGGTGGCTCCCCGCTGCCGGTGAAGCGCGTTTCGCGCACCGACAGCGCGGTGAGCGTGACGTTGCCGGTGTTGGTGACCACGAACGAATAGGTGACCTCCTGCCCGGCGGCGGAAACCGTTCCCGGCGAGACCGTCTTCGCCAGGGTGAGCGCGGCGTCCGGCGGGGCCGGCACCACGACCGTCGACGGATCCGAGACCGGCGGCTCGCCCTGGGGCGGGGTACCGGTGGCGACGGCTGTGTTGACCACCTTCCCGGCGTCCACATCGGACTGCGTGAGCACGTAGGTGGCGGTGCAGACCACCTGCTCCCGCGGCGCCAGCGTGGCCACCGTCGAGCCGCCGCCCGGACACGACGGCTCGGGCAGCCGGCCAGTGCCCGAGAACGCCGTCTCGCGCACCGTCACCGCGGTCAGCGTCCGGTTGCCGGTGTTGGTGACCACGAAGGAGTAGGTGACCGTCTGCCCGGCACGGAAGTGCCCGCCGTCGGCCGGGTCCGCCGACTTGACCAGCGACAGCCCCGGGTTCCCGGGCACGGTCACCTTCGCCCGCGACGGCCCGGAGGTGACCGGCTCACCGCCGGGACCGGCGCCGGTCGCCTCGGCGGTGTTGGTCACGGCCCCGGCGTCGGCGTCCGCCTGGGTCAGGGTGTAGGTGGCGGTGCAGGTCTGCGCCTGCCCCGGCGCCAACGTCCGCGCCGGGCACTCGACGACCGGCGCCGGGCCGGTGCCGCTGAACGCCGTTTCGCGCACGGACACGGCGGTCAGCGTGCGGTTGCCGGTGTTGGTCACGGCGAAGCGGTAGGTCACGGTCTCCCCCGCGCCGCCCACGCTCGCCGGTTCGACGGACTTGACCAGCGAGAGCGCGGCGCCCCCACCGGCGGTGACGACCGCCGTCGCCGGTGGAGTGGTCACCTTCGGCAGGTTCGCGGGCGGGGTGCCCTCCGCGGTCGCGCTGTTGGTGATCCGGCCCGCGTCGAGGTCGGCCTGGGTCACGGCGTAGTCCGCCGTGCAGGTGACGACCTGGCCGGGAACCAGCGTCCCGCTCCCGGCGGGACAGTCGAGGGCCGACAGCCGCCCGCTGCCGCTGAACGCGCCCTCGGTGATCGCCACCCCCGTCAGCGTCACGGTGCCGGTGTTCTTCATCGCGAACGAGTACCGGACCCGCTCCCCCACGGCCGTGACGGTGGCCGGGTCGGCGGACTTCGCCAGGGTCAGCGCGGCCGAGCGGGTGGTGGTCACCTTCGCCGACGACGGCGCCGACGTGGTCGGTTCCGTCGCGCGAGGCGCCGTGCCGTGCGCGACGGCGGTGTTCTCGACCGCGCCCGCGTCGATGTCGGCCTGCGTGACCGGGTAGGTCGCACGGCACGTCTGCGCGGCGCCGGGGGCGAGCACGGTGTCCGGACAGGTGATGACGGGCGCCGGCCCGGAGCCGGTGAAGCGGGTCTCCGCGACCCCGACGTCACGCACCGTCACGTCACCGGTGTTGGTGACCACGAACGTGTAGGCGACGGACTGACCGGCGTGGTCCACGGTCGTCGGATCCGCGGTCTTGACCAGGGTGATCGCCGGGTGCGCGGGCGTCGGGACCGAGACGCTCGACGGGTTCGACGTCGTCGGGTCCGGCGAGCCGGGCTGCTTGCCGTGCGCGGTGGCGGTGTTGTCCAGCCGGCCGGAATCGACGTCGGCCTGGGTCAGCACGTAGGTGGTGGTGCAGGTCGTGCTCGCGCCGGGGGCGAGCGTGGCGACCGGGCACGTCGCGGCGGGCAGGACACCGCTGCCGGAGAACGCGGTCTCGGCGACGCCGATCTCGGTCAGCGGCACGTTCCCGGTGTTGGTGACCCGGAAGGAGTAGGTGATCGGCCGGCCGGCCGTGTAGGCGTCGGGGTTGTCGGGTGAAGCCGACTTCTTCAGCGTCAGGGCCGGGGCCGCCTTCTCGGTCGGCGTGCGGGTCGACGACGGGTCCGACGTCACGCGCGTCGTGCCGCCCGGCGGGAGCGCCGAGGCCGTGGCGGTGTTGACCGCCGCTCCGGCGTTCTCGTCGGCCGGGGTGATGACGTACGGGGTCCGCGCGGTGCAGGTCTGCGACTCCCCCGGCGCGAGGCTCGGCCGGGGGCAGGTGACCGGTCCGGCCTTGGCGTCGGTCACGGTGATGTCGTGCAGCGCCAGCGCGCCGGTGTTGGTGACGGTGAAGGTGTACGCGACGGTGTCGCCCGCGTCGGTGATCCCGTTGCCGTTCACGTCGACCGGCACGGCGGCGTGCTTTTCGAGCTTCAGCGTCGCGGGTTTCGCCGTGTTCGTGACCGTGCAGGACACGAAGTCGCCGATGTCGACGTGCACCCGCGCCGAGCCGCCGGCGTCGCCGTCGGGCAGCTCCGCGTCCGGTTTTCCGTTGCGGGTGCAGGACCACGCTCTGTCGTAATTGGACTCCAGGCCCGAGGTCGCCGTCTCACGCAGGGTGTAGTCACCACCCCGGGCGCCGGCCAGCACGGTGACCTCGCCGGTGCTCGCCGAGGTGCCGCCGCCGGTGTCGGCGGCGCTGAGCACGCTCCCACCCGGCGCCGCGACCGAAACCGCGAAGGAGTCGCCGGGGAAGCCCCGCACGACCTTCTTCGTCAGCTGCAGGCTGGAGACCAGCACGCCGAACCCGACCGCCTGCCGGCCACCGCCCACCATGCGCTGGCTGAACGACGTGGGGTCGTCGGCGGAGATGATCGCGGTGCCCGTCTTGTTCGCGCCCGTCCGCCCGGCGCACCGCACCGTCCGGGTGCCGACGCCGGTGTACCCACCGCCGCAGGCGTTCCCGATCCCGGGGTCGGACCCGGTCGCGGTCAGCGATTCCAGCGGCGAGGACGAGGTCCACTCGATCGACTCGCCGGCGTCGGTCGACTCGGCGTCGGCGCCCACCAGCCCGTACCCCCGCACCACGGCCCCGGCGCTGTCGGTGGCCACGATGTCGCTCAGCGCGGCGACGGTCGTCGTGCCGAAGGCCGTCTGGTAGAGCGCCGGGCGACCCGGCACTCCGGTGTAGTGCCCGGAGTTGCCCAGGTAGGCCGCCGAGTACGTCGGCAGCGGGTTCGCGGCGACCGGACCGCCGGACACCTTGAGCGTGACCGCGAGCCGGTAACCCCCGGGCAGCGCGAAGGTCAGCCGCTGGCCCGCCGCGGAGCCGGCCGCCGCGGCGTCGTACCCGGAGAGGTCGAACCAGCACAGCGTCCGCGCGTAGGTGCCGGTGCCCGCCGAGGCGAACCCGCAGCCTTCGGTCGCCGCGGTGGCGCGGGCGACCGGTCCGAAGGCGGCCACGCACAGCGCGAGCAGCGTCGCCACCACCAGGAGCGCCGGCCCCTTCCGCCCCGACACGCGACTCATCGACCGGCACCTCCGCCTCGGCTGCTGTTCCGGCCATCGTGCGCGAAAGGCCGGGAAACAGCTGACGGAAAGATGATCATTCAATCGATCGTGGCGGCCGAGACGGATGCGTCCGTTCGGGGGACTTCACATTCGACGCCGGACCGTGGTGATATTTTCCGGTTCGAAGTGCCGCACCCGCCGAAAGGAAACCACTGTGCCGGAGCCCGACCCGGCACCGGACGCCGAGGAGATCGGGAACCGGCTCGCCGTCGCCGATGAACGGTTCGCGCTGTTCTACCAGCATTGCCCGATCGGCGTTGTGCTCGCCGCGCCCGACGGGGTGGTCGGAGCCGCCAACCCGGCATTTCTGCGGCTGCTCCGAATCGACGAGGAAACCGAACTGGTCGGCACCCGGGTCGAGGACCTGGGAGCCGGTGAGCACGACCGATCCACGCTGGCGAAGGCGATCGCGGACAGCGAAGTGGTGGCCGGCGAGGTCGTGATCCGGTCCGGGGCGGACGTCACCCGGCTCGTCCGGCTGACCGTCACGACCCTGCCGGGCAACCGCGGCCGCTACCCGATCCTCATGGTCGAGGACGTCGACGAGCTGCGTCAGCTGCAGGAGACGTTCCAGCACCAAGGCCTGCACGATCCGCTGACCGGCCTGCCGAACGCGGCTCACTTCCGCGCGCGGCTGGAGGCGCTGTGCGCCGGGGAAGACCCGATCACCCTGTTCTACGTGGACATCGACGGGTTCAAGGTCGTCGACGACGCGCTCGGCCCCGAGGTCGCGGACCTCGTGCTGCGCGGCGCGGCGGGCACCCTGCGCACGGTGTTCGTAAGCCGGGGAACGTTCATCGCGCGGCTGTTCGGCGACAGCTTCGCCGTCGTGATGCCCGGCGAGCCGGACCGGGCCGCCCTCGCCGAGCTGGCCGAGCAGGCGATCCGCGAACTGGCCAAACCGGTTTACGCGGCCGACATCGGCATCGGCGTGAGCGCCAGCCTCGGCATCGCCACCGCCGGTGCGGGCAGCGCTGCCCACGAGAAGCTGATGCGCTCGGCCCAGATCGCCCTGCACCAGGCGAAGTCGCTGGGCAAGGCGCGCTGGGTGCTGTTCGACCCCGAGACCGGGGACGCCGACCGTGAGCGTTACCGGCTGGCGGCCGCCATCGCCGGGGCGATCGAGCTCGGCGAGATCACCGTGGCCTACCAGCCGCACGTCGTCCTGCCCGACGCGCACATCGTGACGTCGCTCAACGCCGCACTGGTGTGGAACCACCCGGCCCGCGGCCGGCTCCGGTCGGCGGAGTTCCTCCCGCTCGCGGAGCTGACCGGGATGTCGGTGCCGCTGGGCCGGCACCTGCTGGCGCAGGCGCTGCGGACCAAAGCGGAGTGGCAGCTGCGTTTCGGCGACGGCGCGCCGGTCGTCTGCCTCACCCTGCCGCGCCGGATGGCCATCGACGCCGACCTGGTCGGCATCGTGCGCGCGGAGCTGGCCGAGAACGGCTTGGAGCCGCGGCACCTGATGCTGTGCGCGGAGGCGGAGTCCCTCGTCGACCCCCGGGGCGACCTGCTCGACTCCCTCGGCCGGCTCGCCCGGCTCGGGGTGATCTTCGTCGTCACCATCACCGGCCTGCCGGACCTGGAGCTGCTGGCGGCCCACGAGGTCCCGGCGCCGGGCGTGATGCTGACCGGGCCGGTTGTCGAAGCCGTCGCGGCCGAAGACGCGCCGGCCTGGACCCGCCGCAACGTCCGCCAGCTCGTCGAGCGGGCGGAGGAGCTGGGCATCAAGGTCGGGGCGTACGGCGTGGCGTCGCAGGAGCAGGCGGAGCTGCTCTACGGCCTGGGAGTCGTCGTGGCGGCGGGGAGCTACCAGCCCGAGTACCTGACCCGCACCGAGGCGGAGGTCTGGGCGGGCCGGACCTTTCCGATGGGCTGACCGCCGTCGCGGAGGTCAGCTGCCGGGCTCTCCGGCGAGCGCCTCGTACACCGGCCGGAGCAGCTCGGTGACGTCTTCGCCGCCCGCCGTGACCGCGAACGGCGGGGCCTGGTCCAGGAGCGCGTCGGACGGCGTCCGCGGCACGTGCAGCGGCGCCGCGCCGCCCAGGCCCGGGGCCGGACCGCAGTCGAAGAAGGTGTCCATGACCTCGGTCAGGGCCGGCGACCGGTCGTCCGGGTCGAGCGGCTCGGCGGAGATGAGCCGGTTCTTCAGCTCCTCCAGCAGCGTTTCGCGGTCCCGGCCGCGCAGCGCGAGAAGAGTGAACGGATCCTCGCCCACCCGCGCCACGAGCGCCGAGAACACGGCGTTCAGGTGGCCGCACGGCACCTCGGCGTCGGGGCAGGTGCAGTCGAGCGACACCTCCCGCGCCGAAGACGGGAACAACGGCAGCCGGACCGCTTTGAAGGTCTGTTCGACCTCCTGGGGCAGCTCGCCCCTGAGCAGCTGGACCGTGACCGACGCTTTTGCCGCCAGGGCATGGGTGATCGCCGCCCAGTCCGCCTTGCCGAACGCCGTCAGGCCGATGCGGACCCGGTAAGGGACGCCGTCCGCCACTTCGGCGTCGACGCGCCCGGCGCCGGCCGCCAAGGACACGACGCGCCCGCGGCCGGGCGCCGGGAGGAGGACGCCGAGCGCGGTCAACGCCCGGATGAACCGGGTCGCCCACCACGGGAGTGGCTCAGTCATCGATCGCCTCCTCCCCCAGGGTGAACGTCTCGCGCAGCGCGTCGGTGGACAGTTCGGTGAGCCAGCTTTCGCCCTCGCCGACGACCATTCCGGCGAGCGCGCGTTTTTTCGTGATCAGGGTGTCGATGCGCTCCTCGATCGTGCCCGGGCAGACGAACTTCCGGACCTGGACGGTCCGTCCCTGCCCGATCCGGAACGCCCGGTCGGTGGCCTGGTTCTCCACGGCCGGGTTCCACCAGCGGTCCAGGTGCAAAACCTGACCGGCGGCGGTCAGCGTGAGCCCGGAGCCGCCCGCTTTGAGCGAGAGCAACAGGATCCGCGGTCCGTCGCCGGACTGGAAGCGTTCGACGATCGTGTCTCGCGCCCCTTTGGCCAAGCCGCCGTGGAGAAACGCGACTTCGGCGCCGAGCCGGTCCGACAAATGGGGCACCAGCAGGTGCCCGAACTCCGTGTACTGCGTGAAGCACAGGACCCGATCACCCGACGCCAGGATTTCGGCCAGGATCTCTTCGAGACGGCTGACCTTGCCGGACCGCTGCCCGATCGGGGAACCGTCGTGCAGCAGGTGCGCGGGGTGGTTGCAGACCTGCTTGAGTTTGGTGATCGCGGCGAGGACGTTGCCGCGGCGTTTGATGCCGTGGCTGTCTTCGATCTTCTTCATCATTTCGTCGACGATCGCGCTGTACAGCGTGCCCTGTTCGCGGGTGAGCCGGTATTCCTGCCGGATTTCGATCTTTTCCGGGAGCTCGGGGACGATTGCGGGGTCCGTCTTCACCCGGCGCAGCAGGTACGGCTGCGTGAGCCGGCGCAGCTCGGCGGCCACGGCGGTGTCGCCGCCGCGTTCGATCGGGGCCGCGAACCGTTGCCGGAACTCGAACCTGGTGCCGAGCAGCCCCGGGTTGAGCAGGTCCAACACGGACCAGAGGTCCGCCAGCCGGTTCTCCACCGGGGTGCCGGTCAGCGCGAGCCGGTGCCCGGCGGGGAACCGCCGGACCGCCTTGGCCGTCGCGGTGTCGGCGTTCTTGATCGCGTGCGCTTCATCGAGCACCAGACGCCGCCAAGCGAACGTCTCGAGCTCGTCGGCGTCACGGGCGGCGGTGGGGTAGGTCGTGACGACGAGGTCCGCCGCGGCGACCTGCTCGGCGAGCGCGTCCCCGTGGGCGCGTTCGCTGCCGTGGTGGGCGAGGACACGCAAGCCGGGGGCGAAGTTCGCCGCCTCCCGCTGCCACATGCCGACCAGCGACATCGGGCACAGCACCAGCGTCGGCCCGCGATCGTCTCCGGCACGCTCGATCGCCTCGAGCGCCAGCGTCTGAACGGTCTTGCCGAGGCCCATGTCGTCGGCCAGGCACGCACCGAGCCCCAGCTCCGCCATGAACACCAGCCAGGCGACGCCCCGCTGCTGGTAAGGGCGCAGCGTGGCGCGGAACGACGGCGGCAGCTCGACCGGCCGCAGGCGCTGGTGGACCCGGTCGGCCAGGATGTCGCCGACCCAGCCGTCGGCGCTGACGTAGACGACCGGCAGCGGCGCCGCCGACCCGAGGTGGACGAGCTCCAGCAGCTCGGCCGCGGTGGGACGAAGGCTCTGCCGGTGCGGGTCGCGGCGCAGGTATTCGAGACCGGCGCGCAGGCGATCGGCGTCGACGCTGATCCACCGGCCCCGCAGCCGCACCAGCGGCGACTTCGCGGCGACGAGCCGGGCCAGCTCTTCCTCGCCGATCTCGTCGTCGCCGACCGCGATCGACCAGCGGAACGCGCCCAGCTCGTCGCGGCCCACCCGGCTGCGGGCCAGGACCTGCTCGGACGGCGTGCTGTGGACGGAGAGCCGCAGCCCGAGCCGGCGCCGGCCGTCCCAGGTGGCCGGCAACTGCACTTCGAAACCGGCCTCGACCAGCCGCGTCGCGCCCTCGGTCAGGAACTGTTCGGCTTCCTCGACGCTCAGGTCGTACTCGGACGGCTGCGTGCGGCGCAGGGCCGGCGCCAGCATCGGCTCCACCAGCGCGGCCCGGCCCAGTTCGGCGACGAACAGCCCTTTCGGGTCCCGGACCAGCCCGGTCGCCTCGCCCGACCAGATCTGCCCGGCCGACAGCAGCAGGCTGGCATCGGCGGTGGCCCGCAGGAGGAACTGCAGCTGCCACTTGGTGCTGTCGCCGGTCTGGTCGTCGGGGTCGTCCGCGTCCTGCTGCCGCAGGGTGCCGACCTCGGCCAGCCGGAAGCACGCCCGGCCGTCGACGACGTCGGTGTCGGCGACCTCGTCCCACTTCGCGACGGCGTCGGCCAGCACGCGGAGCTCGTCCAGCGGCAGCTCGACGCGGGCAGCGCCGCCCTGCAAGGCGGATAGCCAAGCCCCGGCCGGGCCCCGGCTCGTGTGCAGGTCGACGGGCGGATCCGCGCGTCCCAGCCGGTCCCGGACCGCCGTGTCGACCAGCGTGTGGAGGGCATCGGTGACCAGCGCACGCGGCGAGCCCCCGGTGAGCGGCGCCACCTGCTCGGCCCGCCCGACCGGCGGCATGGCCGCGACCAGGGCGTCGAACGCGACGAAGTCGACACCCTGCAGCACCGGGCGCCACCGCGCCTCGGCCGCGTCACCCTGGCGGACCAGCGTGGGCAGCACCCGCCCGCGCCGCACGAGATCCGCGGCCAGGCGGGCCACCGCCCGCAGGTAGGTGACCGAGGCGCCGTAGGTGGCCGAGTCGTCGAGGTCGTCCAGCTCGGCCGCGTCCACGACCAGCGCGGGCACCGACCACGGCCGCAGCACCGGCGCCGGGCCACGCCGCTTGCCGCCCGCCGTCGCCTCGGCGGAGGCGAGCGGCCGGTTCGCCCGCGACGGCAGCAGCAGGGTCGCCGAAGTGGGCTTGCCGGGGTGCAGGGCGGTCAGGTTCGCGCTGGAGACGGCGAACGGATGCGGCAGCGCGATGTGCGCCGACCGGCTCGACGTCCCGGCCGGGCCCCGGTCGTGTTCCGCCCAGAGCAGCAGACCCCGGCCCGGGGACCACAGAGCGTGCACCAAGGGCAAGGTCAGGCGCTCCTTCGTCCGGTCCGGGTTCCCCCCGATCGTCGCACGGGGCGGCTCACTCGGGTGACTTGGCGTTCTTGCGCTGGTTGGCGGTGAAGCGGGCTTTCTTCTGCCGGTTCCCGCACGTGTTCATGTCGCACCACCGGCGGGTGCGGCTCTGGCTGGTGTCGAAGAACGCGGCCCGGCAGGTCGGTGACGCGCACAGGGCCAGCTTCCCGTCCCGTTCGCCCGAGACGATGCTGATCGCGTCCGCGGCGATCACGCCGAGGGCGTCCTCCACACAGGACGCCGAGCTGAGCCGCCAGCGCCGCTCGCCTTCGGGCGTCAGGATCGCCGCGGCGCGGCCCTGCACGCTGCGGTCGTTGACGACCTGCACGGCGGACGCGGGAAGCGGGTCCTGGGTCGCGGCCGCGGTCGCGACGGCGTGCACCGCCTCCCGCAGCTCCCGGGCGAGGGCGAACTGGGCGTCGGTGCAGGAGTCCACCGCGAGACCGCTCACCGCCAGCCAGTCGACCAGCCGCTGCGGCACGGGAATGCGCTCGACGGCGTCGCCACACCGCTCCGTCAACGTCGCCGTGAAGCTGGTCGCCAGCACGCTGCCGAGGCGAAAGTCGGGGAACCCACCACGCATGGAACCACCTTAGCCGGTTGCGTCACGCCGTGTCGGCCTGCTAGAACCGTCTAAGCCGGTTCACCGATGGCCGAGGAGGTCTCATGCCCAGCAACGTCGAAGTTTTCGCAGCCCACACCCCCGAAGCCGACCTCGAGGATCTGCGCGCACGGCTGGCCGCCGCGCGGCTGCCGGAAGCCGAGACGGTCCGCGGCCCCGGCCGGTGGGACCAGGGCGTCCCGCTCGCCGACCTCGCCGAGGTCGTGGACTACTGGCGCACCGGGTACGACTGGCGCTCGTTCGAAGAGCGTCTCGACCGGATCGGCCAGTTCCGCACGACGATCGACGGCCTGGGAATCCACTTCCTGCACCGCCGGTCGCCGCGGGCGGACGCCACTCCCCTGCTCATGACGCACGGCTGGCCGGGCAGTGTCGCCGAGTTCGTCGACGTCGTGGAGGACCTGGCGGATCCGCGAGACGCCGGCGCGCCCGCGTTCCACGTCGTGGCGCCGTCGCTCCCCGGCTTCGGCTACAGCGACAAGCCGGCCACCACCGGGTGGGGAACCGAAAAGATCGCGGCCGCCTGGGTGGAGCTGATGCGGCGGCTCGGCTACGACCGGTTCGCGGCCCACGGCGGTGACTGGGGCGGCAACATCACCACCGTGCTCGGCGGCCGGTTCCCGGACCACGTCCTCGGCATCCACACCACGTTCGCGGAAGGACCGCCCGGGCTGAGCACGGACGGGCTGACCGCGACCGAGCGCCGGTGGACCGAGGAGACGCACGACTTCTGGCACCACCGTGCGGCCTACGCGAAGCAGCAGGCGACCCGGCCGCAGACCATCGGCTACTCGCTCGTCGACTCACCGGTCGGGCTGCTCGCCTGGATCCTCGACAAGTTCGCCGAGTGGTCCGACACCCGGGACAGCCCGTTCGAGACGATCTCCCGGGACCGCGTCCTCGACGACGTCACCCTCTACTGGCTGACGCGGACCGGCGCGTCGGCGGCCCGCATCTACTACGAAAGCCACAACTCGCTCGACCCCGAGCTCCGCGTCGACGTCCCGGCGGCGATCACCGTGTACCCCCGCGACATCGAGAAGTACCCGCGCCCCTGGGCGCGGGAACGGTACCGGCAGATCGTCCGGTGGCGGGCACCCGAAGCCGGCGGGCACTTCCCGTCGCTGGAAGTTCCCGGGTACTTCGTCGACGACCTGCGAGAAGGCCTCGCGGCCGTGCTGGCCGCCCAGCGGTGAACCGCTACGAGGTGACCCGCGCCCCGGAGTCCGGCACATCGGCGTAGTCGGGCAGCTCGACGCCGTTGATCGCGCGTTCGGCGAGCGCCATCATCGCCTCCATGTCGGGTTCCGCGGCCGGCTCGGCCGCCGGGTCCGAACCGGGGGCACCGCGCATGGCCGCGTGCAGCCGCCCGATCTCCTGGTTGGCTTCGACGAACGGGCGCATCCGCGCCTCGAACGCGGCGAACGCGGGCTCGGGGTCCCACCCGGCGGCGGCCAGCTCGCCGGCCAGCAGGTAGGCGCCGACCAGGGCCAGGCCGGTGCCCTGCCCGGACAGCGGCGACGAGCTGAACGCCGCGTCCCCGAACAGGCCCACCCGGCCGCTCGACCAGCGGTCCATCAGCACCTGGGCGACCTGGTCGAGGTAGAAGTCCGGGGTGTCGTCCAGGTGCTCGAGGATGCGCGGGGTCAGCCAGCCGAGGCCGGCCACCCGCTCGCGCAGCAGAGTCTTCTGGCCCTCGATGTCGCGGTAGTCGACGGCGAAGTCGGGTGAGACGAACGAGAACATGGCCATCGCCCGCGTCGCGTCGCCGATGGGCCGCAGCATGGCGGAGCGCCCGGGCTCCTGGTGCTCGAGCAGCCAGCGGTCCAGCCCGAACTCGTTGGGCACGCTGTAGAAGGCCAGCACGTGCCCGAGGTGGCGGACGAACTGCTCGTGCGGCCCGAAGACCATCGCCCGCAGCGCCGAGTGCAGGCCGTCCGCGCCGAACACGAGGTCGAAGCGGCGCCGGTCGCCGCTCGCGAAGACCACGTCGACGCCGTCCGCGTCCTGGGTGAGCTCGGTGATCCGGTCGCCGAAGACGTACTCGACACCGTCGCGGGTGTCGTCGTAGAGGACCTGGGACAGGTCGCCGCGCAGGATCTCGATTTCGGAGATGTAGCCGTCGCCGCCGTCGTCCTCGGCGCTGAAGGTCTCCAGCACGTTCCCGTCCGCGTCGACGTTGTGCGCGCCGGCGGTTTCGGTCCGGGCCGCGCGGATCGGCGCGTCCAGGCCCATCCGCCGGATGACCTCCCTGGTCACGCCGCGCGCGTCCACCGCCTGCCCGCCGGGACGCAGCTCGGGCGCCCGCTCCACCACGGTCACCTCGGCCCCGCGCCGGCGCAGCCAGTGGGCCAACGCGGGCCCCGCGATGCTCGCGCCCGCCACCAACACCTTGACTTCGCTCACTGCGCCCCCAGGTCACCCGGTCCGGATCTCGGTCGGATTCTAGGATGACTTCCCCGGTTCAGGGGGTCGCCGCGTCGAGAAACCGCTCCAATTCGGACCGGACGCCGGGCCCGCACGGCTGTCCGGAGTGGACCGTGAGGTGCCGCCGCTCGGTCGGTTCAGGGCAGGCCAGTGTGCGGGACCTCGACGTCGACCGCGAGCAGCTGGGCCTCCCGGACCGGACGGCGTTCGTGCTCCGGAAAGGACGGTGCCGCGCAGAGGAACAGCTTGCGGCCGTCGTCACCGCCGAGCATGCAGGCGAAAACCCCGGTGCCGGCGTTGATCTCGTCGAGGATCCGGCCGCCCTCCTCGACCCGGAGGACTCGGTTGTGGACGGCGTCGGCGACCCAGATCGCGCCCTCGGCGTCGGCGCAGATGCCGTCGGGGGCCACTTCGAGCTGCTGCACCGCTTCCTCGACGTTGTCGGTCCGCGGAGTCTCGCCGAACTGCGCCCAGACGCGGCGCCCGATCAGCTCGCCGTCCTCGCCGATGTCGAAGGCGGTCAGCCGGCCGGCGAAGGTCTCGGCGACGACCAGCACCCCGCCGGGCAGGATCACCATGCCGTTGGGGAACCCGAGGTCTTCGGCGGCGACACTGACGCTTCCGTCGGCGTCGACGCGGGTCAGCGTGGTGTAGCGCAAGGGTGCGCCGCCCATCAGGTCGAAGCCGAAGTTGCCGACCCAGGCGCGGCCCCGGTCGTCGACGACCATGTCGTTGAGCGCGCCGGTCACCACACCCGAGAGGTCGGCGTGCTCGTCCAGCCGGCCCGACGCGTCACGCACGAGGAGGCGGTGGTCCCGCATCGACACGATGAGCAGACGCCCGTCGGGCAGGAAGCCGAGGCCCGACGGCTGTCCGGGGACTTCCGCGATGACCTCGGTGCCACCGGCGCTGTCGACCGCGACGACCTTTTCGGTGTAGAAGTCCGAAACCCACAACCGGCCGTCGTGCCATCTCGGGCACTCGAGGTAGGAGAAGCCTCCGACCACCACGGCCGGCTGCCTGGTCGCGGGCTGTCCCATCGCGACCCTCCTCACGTCCTCGTCGACAGGTTCGCAGGGTTCCCGGGAGAGCGTACTTCGAGTGCCTCCAGCACCGCCGGCGAGTTCCCGCTGCTCGGCACCCCGCCGTTCGTCCTCGGCTGGGACATCAGCGGGGTGGTCGAGGACGCGCCGCGGACGTGGCGGTTCCGGCCCCGCGACGAGGTTTTCGGGATGCCGTTGTTCCCGCGGGTGGCGAACGCGTACGCCGAAGTCGTCGCGGCTCCGGCGTTGCACCTGGCCCGCAAGCCGGCGTCGCTCTCGCACTCCGAGGCGGCGGCGCTGCCGATCGCCGGGCTGACGGCCTGGCAGGGCCTCGTCGACCTCGGCGGCGTGACCGAGGTCGACCGCGTCCTGGTCCACGGCGGCGGTGGCGGGGTCGGCCACGTCGCGATCCAGATCGCGAAAGCGCTGGGCGCGTACGTGATCACGACCGCCGGGCCGGGCAAACGGGAGTTCGTCGAGAGTCTCGGCGCGGACGACGTGGTCGAGCGGTCGCTCGGGGTGCTCCGGCCGGGCGGGCACCTGGTGACGGCGGTCGCCGAGGAGGAGACCGAGCTGGCCGCCGAGTTCGAGGCAGCCGGGAAGCGCTTCAGCGGCATCGCGGTCGACCCGGACCCGGTCGCCCTGCGCGGTCTCGCCGACCTGGCCGCGCAGGGCCGGTTGCGGGTCCACGTGCAGGAGACGACGGCGGTCACCTCCAGGGCAAGCTCGTCCTCACCGTCTGATCCGGAATCGGCCGGGAAACAGCGTGCACTCAATGCATTTCTATACCGAGGAAACCCATGTCTGTGTAGCTCTTCCGGTTGCTGAAGCGGCCAGACCGGTGAACTAGTCATCGCCTGCTTTCCGTGACCATTTCACAGCGTGACTCACTGAATCAGCCCAGTAACCGCCTGTCTCTTTCACGCGATTTTCACACTGCATCATCCCCAGTGAAAGAGTGGAAAACACATGAAACCCAGACTATGGGCGGCCGCCGGGCTGACGGGAATCGCGGGTTTGCTCGCGAGCACCGTTCCGGCGAACGCCGTTGACGGAAACCTCCCGGGCGGGACGAGCATCTCGGTGGACGTCACCGGGCCCGCCGAAAACACCGTTCTCCCGCCCGGCCCGGCGACGGTCACCGGAACGGCGGCGATCGGGACCGGCGTCGCGGTCAAGGACACCGCGCTGACCTACGTGCTGGACGTCTCCGGCAGCACGGCGTCGAGCTGCTCGACCACCACTGTGCTCGGCTGCGAAATCATCGCGGGCAAGAACCTCAACACCAATGCCGCGGGCCCGAACACGGTCGTCGGGCACGTCGGCGCCGCCGTGTTCGGCTCGAACGCGGCCGCCGCGGACGTCGGTCCCGCCGCCGGTGAGCAGCTGCTCACCGGCCCGGCCACCGACGCCAACACCAACGGCACCCGGGACGTCGACGAGGTGCTGAACTCGGCGGCCATCGGCGGTGTCGGGCAGTTCACCCCGAAGAGCGTCGGCACCGGCACGAACTACATCGCGGGCATCGGCTCCGCGACCACCGTCACCAACGCCCAGACCGAAGCCCGCAAGATCGTGGTGTTCATGTCGGACGGCGTCGCCACCGGCGACGTGCGGCCGGCCGCGGGCGCGGTCCCGGCGGACGTCACCTACTACACCTTCGCCGTGGGCGCGGGTTCGAGCTGTGCCGGCACCAGCTACAACGCCAGCCTGCAGGCGATCGCCGACCTCACCCACGGCACCTGCACCGAGGTGCCCGACCCGGCGAACCTGCCCAACGTGGTGCCCGGCCTGATCAGCGCGAAGCTGACCGGCCTGACCCTGAAGGTCGACGGCGGCGGCGCGATCCCGGTCACCAACGTGACACCGGGCCTGCCGCAGACCGGCCCCGCGTCGGTGAACTTCACCGTCGCCACCCCGGCGCTCGGCGCGGGACGGCACGAGCTGTGCGTCACCGCGGCCGGCACCGACGGCGGCGGCGCGGGCGCGGTCACCGACTGCACCCACGTGGTCATCAACGGACCGCCGGTGGTCTCCGCGGGCGGCCCGTACACCGGCAACGAGGGCTCGGCCGTGCCGATCACGGGCACCGCGACCGACCCGGACACCCCCGGCGTCGCCACGACCTGGACCATCGCGCCGTCCTCCGGCGTCGACCCGGGCACCGTGTGCGCCTTCGGCAACGCGAACGCGCTGTCCACCACGGTGACCTGCAACGACGACGGCGTCTTCACCCTGACGCTGACGGCGGACGACGGCGTCAACCCGCCGGTCGTGAAGACGACTACGGTGACAGTGGCCAACGTCGCCCCGGCCGTCACGATCACCGCGCCGGCCGATGGCGCCAAGGTGAGCCCCGGGACCCCGGTCGCGGTCACCGCGCCGTTCTCGGACGCGGGCGCCCACGACACGCACACCTGCGCCGTCGACTTCGGTGACGGCGGCCCGCCGGTGCCCGGCACGATCACCGGCGCCACCTGCCAGGCGAGCCACAGCTACCCGGCTTCGGGCACCCGCACCATCACCGCGCGGGTCACCGACGACGACGGCGCTACCGGCACGGCCGTGACCCACGTAGTGGTCAACGCCGCGCCGGTGGTCACCGCGGGCGGCCCGTACTCCGGCCAGGAGGGCACCGCGGTCGAGATCGCGGGCACCGTCACCGACCCCGACGGGCCGAGCCTGACGACGCACTGGACGATCGCGCCCGACTCGGGCGTCGATCCGGGCGCGGCCTGCACGCTCGGCAACGCCGACGCGCTGTCCACCACCGTCACCTGCGACGACGACGGCGTCTGGACGCTCACCCTGACGGCGTCCGACGGCATCGCCGCGCCGGTCGTCAAGACGACGACGCTCACGCTGAGCAACGTCGCCCCGCACGTGACGATCTCCGCGCCGGCGGACAACACGGTCTTCGCCCACAACGCTCCGGTGGGCGTCACCGCGCCGTTCACGGACGTCTCGACGCACGACACGCACACCTGCACGGTGGACTACGCCGACGGCAGCCCGATCGTCACCGGCACGGTCGCGCAGGGCCCGGGTTCGGGCACCTGCACCGCTTCGCACGGCTACCCGGTTTCCGGCACGTACAACGTGCTGGTGAAGGTCACCGACGATGATGGCGGTTCCGCGACCGCCGTGGCCAAGATCATCGTCAACGACCCGCCCGTGGTGGTGCCCGGCGGTCCGTACACCGGCAACGAAGGCGCCGCTGTGGCGATCAGCGGGACGATCGTCGATCCCGACGGCCCGCCGTCCACGACGCACTGGAGCATCACGCCACAGTCCGGAGTGGACAGTGGGACGGCGTGCGTCTTCGGCAACGCCGACGCGCTCGCCACCACCGTGACGTGTGACGACGACGGCGTCTTCACGCTCACCCTGAGCGGGAACGACGGCCTGCACCCGGCGGTCCTCCAGACGACCACGCTCACGTTGGGCAACGTCGCGCCGGTCGTGGGCATCACCGCGCCCACGACCGACAAGGTGTTCGGGCACGACGCTCCGGTGGCCGTCACCGCGCCGTTCACTGACGCGGGCAAGCACGACACGCACACCTGCACAGTGGACTACGCGGACGGCAGCCCGGTTGTCACCGGCACGATCGCGCAGGGCGCCTGCACGGCGTCGCACGCGTACACCGTCTCGGGGACGTACACGATCACGGTCAAGGTGACCGACGACGACGGCGGCGTGGGCACCGCGACCGTGCGGATCATCGTCAACGACCCGCCGGTCGTCGGCACCGGCGGTCCGTACACCGGGAACGAGGGCAGCGCGGTGGCGCTCACCGGCGTGGTCACCGACCCCGACGGCCCGCCGTCCACGACGCACTGGAGCGTCGCCCCACAGTCCGGAGTGGACAGTGGGACGACGTGCGCGTTCGGCAACCCGGCCGCGCTGACGACAACGGTCACCTGTGACGACGACGGGGTCTTCACGCTCACCCTGAGCGCGAACGACGGCCTCCACCCGGACGTCGTCAAGACCACAACGCTCACCTTGGCCAACGTCGCGCCGGTCGTGACGATCACCGCGCCGGCCGACGGGGCGAACGTCACCCGGGGCACGCCGGTGACCTTCACGGCGCCGTTCACCGACGCCGGGAAGCACGACACGCACACCTGCACGGTCGACTTCGGTGACGGCAGCCCCGTCGCCGCGGGGACGGTCGCGCAGGGCGCGGGTTCGGGCACCTGCACCGCGTCGCACGCCTACACCGGCATCGGCGCGCACCCGGTCACGGTGAAGGTCACCGATGACGACGGCGGGATCGGGACGGCCACGGTCAAGGTCGTCACGTTCGTCAACGCGGAGGCGTGGGCGCTCAGCGCGTCCGGGCTGGTCACCGTCGCGAAGACACCGCTGGCCGGCTGCCCGCCGAGCTCGGACAAGACCACGGCGTCGGTGAACGTGCTCGGCCTCGCGAGCGTGGACGCGCTGCACGCGCAGTGCTCGCTGGACGTGAACACCGGGCGCACCAACGCTTCGGCGACGGTGTCCGGGGCCAGCCTGCTCGGCGGGCTGATCAGCGTCACGGACGTCGAGACGAGCTGCGTCGCGAACGAGCAGGGCCTGTCCGGCTCGTCGCGGGTCGGCAAGATCAACGGCCAGATCATCGGCACCGCGCCGATCACCATCGGGATCCCCGGGGTGGCCACGGTCTACGCCAACCAGACGGTCGTGGGTCCGAACGGCCAGCTCGCGCAGTACTCGGTCCGCGTGGTGACGCTGCTGGGCCAGGAGATCATCCTGTCCGGGTGCCGCATGGGCTTCTGACGCAAGCCTGAGCCCGGACCTGCCGGCGGGACACCCCCGCCGGCAGGTCCGGGGTTTTGTTCGTAAAGTTCTTTAACTAACTCGGCCCGAGAGCTGGACAAGCATCTCGTGAATGAGTTACAACAGAGGCATCGAGTGCTCGCCTGCCGCAGCGCACTGGACTCAGTGGAGTTGTCCCCTCATCAACGTCGAGCGGGTGGAGCGCAGCGGTGGGAATCACGTGAAGACGTTTGGCGCCTTCTTATTGGCTGTGGTCGTTTCGGCGGCCGTCCTGTACTTGAGCTTCGAGGACACGGGCCAGTCCAGCACTCCCGACGCTCCGACCGCGACAGTCTCCGTCACCGACGAGGCCGGTGCGCCGGTCGCGGCCACCGTCGCCGCCGACGGCGCTACCGGACGGGCTTCGAGTACGGGTCTCGCCCGGGTGCCACTCGGCAGCGGCCCCGCGCTCGCCGTGGTGTCCGCCCCCGGGTTCCTCGCCGAACCCGTCCCGCTCGGACTGGCGGACGTCGGCCGCACCGTGCCCGTGCGGCTGCTGTCCGACCACGGCGGAAAGCGCTTCGCCGTGCACTCCGCGGGTGACGTCATGTTCGGCCGCCGTTACCAGGACGCCCCCGGCACCCCGCTGATCCCCGGCGCCGACGCCGCCCGGGGCGCGGCGGACGTCGTCGCGGCCGTGGCGCCCGCGTTCCGGCTCGGCGACCTGCGCACGGTCAACCTGGAGACGGTCGTCAGCGCCGCCCCGCCGGAAGCTTCGTACCCGGGCAAGCGGTTCATCCTCCAGTCACCGCCCGCCACGACCGAAGGGCTCAAACGGCTCGGCGTCGACGTCCCGTCGCTGGCCAACAACCACACCCGCGACCTGCAGGACACCGGGGTGGCCGACACCACGAAGACCCTGACCTCGGCGGGTTTCCCGATCGTCGGGCTCGCCGACGGCGACCGGCCGCAACCGGCGTACCACACGCAGGTGCGCGGCACGGACGTGACGATGCTGTCCTACACCAGTGTGGACGGCAGCTTCGTCAACAACAGCTATCCTCACGCCGGTGCCGACGCCGAGGCCTGGCAGCACGAGCTCCGCCACTGGCGGTTCGGCTCGCGGGTGCCCGACGCCGCCCGGACCATCGGCGACGCCTGGCGCCTGTACCAAAAACTCGAGCCGAAGCTGACGGCGGCCGAATCCGGTCCGATGTGGACTTCGCTCACCCGCGTCTACCCCGAGCTGCAGGACTGGGTGGCCGGACGCGGGCACAGCGGCCCGGCGCCCTGGGACCCGGCGACGTCCCCCGGCGAGATCACCGCCGCGAAACGCGGGCTCACGATCGTCCAGCTGCACTCCGGGTTCCAGTTCCAGACCGCCTCGGCGAAACCGGCGCGGGACATGGCCCGCGCCGCGATCGACGCGGGCGCGGACATCGTCATCTGCCACCACCCGCACGTCCTGCAGGGAATGGAGTGGTACAAGGGGCACCTGATCGCCTACAGCATGGGCAACTTCGTCTTCGACCAGGACTTCCTCGCCACCTTCTCCAGCGCTTTCCTGCGCACGGTCTGGGAAGGCAGCCAGCTCGTCGAAGCGCGGCTCGTGCCGGTCGAGATCGACGGCTACCGGCCCGCGGTCGCCACCGGCGCCGCGGCCCGGCGCACGGTGAACGGCGTCTGGGCCGCCGGCCTGCGGGACGCGCAGACCCAGCGCGCGAAGGACCGGAGCGTCGTGACCACGCCGATGACACGGGACGCGGACTCCCGCCCGGCGCAGTTCCGGTTCGACCACGGCACCGCGCGGATCACCGCCGACCCGCCCCCCGAACAGCGGGTCGCGGTCACGGTTCCGGCGCACGGCGACGCGTCCGTCCCGGGCGGCGGGCTCGTGCGCCCGGACCCCGGCGGACCGCCGGGCCTGGCGGTCGGGCGCGACCTGTTCGGCTGGGGGCACTTCGAAGACAACACCGCCGACGGGGTCGCGAGCGGGGCGACGCACTGGCCCGCGAGCGCCGGGCCGGTCGTCGGGGCTGGCGCCCTCGGCGCGACCGGCTACCTGCGGGCCGGCGGCCGGCCGGCGCACCCGGTCGCGCGGGTCACCCTGCCCCGGCACCGGGAGCAGGCGCCGGACGGCGCCCCGCTGGACCCCGAGCCCACCTACGGCGTCCGCGCCCGGGTGCGGATGCCGGCCGGGACCACGGCGTTGCTGCGGGTCGCGGCCTACCACTTCGACGACAGCGATCCGACCGAAGCCCCGGACTCCCGGCTCCTGCGCACGGTGGACCGCACCTTCGCGGTTCCGGCCGACGGCGCCTGGCACGAGATCTCCGCCGACCTCTCCCCCGCCGACCTCGACCGCGACGGCGTCCAGGCGAACATGGCCCTGCTCTATGCCGGGGCGGGCCCCGGAACCGGGCTCGTCGACGTCGACGACCTGGAGCTCGTCGAATGGCGGGCGGTCGCCGGGCTGCCGCCCGAATGGGCTCCCTACGACTACGTCCGCAACCCGGGTGACACTCCCGCGAACGCCGTCTTCAGTGGACTGAAAGCCGAGCCGCAACCATGAAACCCTTGCTGTCACTGACCGTCGCCGCGATGACCATCCTGATCGGACTGCCGGCTCAGGCGGCTCCGCCCGCGTACCACTACGAGCGTGCCGCGGACCCGGCACGCACCCTCGTCGTGAACAGCGCCGGCGACACCGTCGCGACCCTGACCGACGGCGCCCGGACGGCCGTCTTCCGCGGCCCCGCCCGGACGTTCGCCGAGCCGGCGGCCACCACCGCCACCGTGTCCACTCAGGACCGGGTCCGCCTCGCGCCGCGGGCCTGGCACCTCGGCGGGGAAACCGACGGCGAGCTGGGCGCGTGGCTCGCGAACACCCTGGCGGGCAGCCTGCCCGACGACGGTCCCGACGTCCTCGACCTCGCGATGCAGTACCGCCGGGACACCCCGGACCTGGTCACCGGCGCCGGGGTCCGCTATGCCGGCCGCGCCTTCTTCGGGCCGATGGTCGGCGGCAAGCGGGTCACCGGCTCGGACTTCGTCGACTACCTCGGGGTGCCCTGGACCTACGACGACGGTGTGGTGCAGGAGCCGGACCCCGTGCACAAGGACGCCTTGGACTGCAGCGGGTTCCTGAGGATGGTGTTCGGCTACCGGGCCGGCTACCCGCTCGGGCGGGAGCCGGCGCCCGGGCGTCTGCCCCGGCAGGTCGGGGACATCGCGACCGCCGGGCCGGGCACGGTCGTCGTCCCCGACACCGGCGCCGCGCCGCCGGCGGCCGAGCTCGCCCGGCTGCTGCCCGGCGACCTGCTGCTGTTCGACCTGGACCCCGAAGACGGCCCGGTGCTCGACCACTCCGGCATCTACCTCGGCCTGGATTCGGCCGGGCAGCCGCGGTTCGTCTCCAGCCGCAAGTTCCACAACGGCCCGACGATGGGCGACACCAACGGCGCGTCGGTGCTCACCGGGACCGGGGTGTTCGCCCGCGTCTTCCGGCTGGCCCGGCGGCTCTGACCGCGGTCGTCACCAACGGCCCACGCGTGATCGCCGGGCTGGCCTCGAGCGGGAACCCGTGCTGCGGCAGGCCAAGCGGCTCACCCCGAGCGTGACCCGGCGCGGGCCTGGCCGACTTTCGTCGGACGTTTCCGTGCGGTTTTTACCCACCATGTCCTGTTTGGGGGATTTACCACTGACCGTTCGGTGGGAAACAAACCTTCGTCGGTGGTGCGGCCCTCGCGGAAGCTGGATCGTCTCGCGGTGTCCCACCGTGGCACTCCCCTCTCGCCAGTCTTCTCCCCCAAGACGTCCCGGAGGATTTTGATGACTTCCCGGAAGAAACTCGCCGGCTTCACCGCGTTCGCCTCGGCCGCGCTGGCGTGCGCGCTGTGCGTGCCGGCCGCCCACGCCGCGCCGCTGTCGGCCGAAGCCGCGTTCACGCTCGCGCAGAGCAACGCCATGGCGCAGGCCGACCAGGTGACCGACGCGCTGGGCGCCGCGTCGGGCGGTTACTACCTCGACAACGGCAAGGCGATCGTCAACGTGACGACCGACGCCGACGCCAAGAAGGTCGAAGCGGCCGGGCTCACCGCCAAGAAGGTCGCGCACACCTTCGCCGCCCTGACCGGCGTCAAGGAGGCCCTGGACAACGTCCGCAACGTGCCGCAGACCGCCTGGGGCATCGACACTTCCACCAACCAGGTCGTGGTGACCATCTTCTCGGCCGCCACGAAGGCCACCGCGGACAAGGTCACCACCGCCGCGAAGCAGTACGGCGACAGCGCCCGCGTCGAGTACCAGACGGGCAAGCTGGAGCTGTACATCGCCGACGGCGACGCGATCCAGAACAGCCAGGGCCGGTGCTCGCTCGGCTTCAACGTCAAGCGCGGCAGCACCCCGTACCTGCTGACCGCCGGGCACTGCACCAACCTCGGCGGCACCTGGAGCGGCGGCGACGTCAGCGGCGCCCGGGTCGTCGAAAGCGACTGCCCGGGCGCGGACTCCGGTCTGCTGACCCGCCCGAACGGCACCGGCCCCGGCCGCATCAACACCGGCCAGGCCATCACCAGCGCGGCCGCGCCGAAGGTCGGCGAGCGCATCTCGAAGCAGGGCTCGACCACCGGCGGCGGCACCGGCCAGGTGACGTCG
Source organism: Amycolatopsis sp. NPDC104819 (assembly GCF_055583145.1). Taxonomy (NCBI): domain Bacteria; kingdom Bacillati; phylum Actinomycetota; class Actinomycetes; order Pseudonocardiales; family Pseudonocardiaceae; genus Amycolatopsis; species Amycolatopsis sp. NPDC104819. The sequence continues at coordinate 346,464 of NZ_JBVJON010000005.1, forward strand.
GTCGACCAGTCGGTCAACTTCGACGTCGGGGTCCTCAACCACGAGTTCGGCACCACCGCCCACACCGACCACGGTGACTCCGGCGGCCCGGCGTACGACGGCTCCAAGGGTCTCGGCACCCTGTCCGGCGGGAACACCACGGTCAGCTACTTCTACCCGCTGACCCGGGAGCTCTCCGCCTACGGCCTCACCCTGGCCTGACGCGCCACCCGTGGCGCCGCTCCCGGTGGGGGCGGCGCCACGGTTCGCGCGCACCCGCGGATCGGGGAAGGATGGGCGACATGACCGACACCGCCGTGCCGCCCGCCGTCCAGCGGATGATCGACGCCACCAACCGCGGGGACGACGCCGCGTTCGTCGACACCTTCGGCGAGGACGCCTACCTCAACGACTGGGGCCGCGAGTTCCGCGGGAAGGACGGCGCCGCGAGCTGGAACTCCACCGACAACATCGGTGTCGGCGCGCAGTTCGAGCTCCGCGGCGTCCGCCCGGGTGCGGCCGAGGGTGACTACCTGGTCGACCTCACCGTGACCAGCCGGCGGTTCAACGGCGACGGGACGTTCGAGATCCGGATCAGCGACGGCCTGATCACTCGCCTGGTCATCAGCTGAGGCGACCCGGCACCATGATCAGTAGCCTGGTGCCGTGGCCGACTCCGATTCTCCCGACCCCGCCGCCGATGCACCTGGAGAGCACGGGGACCACCCGGCCCCGGCCGGGCGGCGCCGCGCGCGCAAGAAGCGGCCGTTCTGGCAGGAGCTGCCGATCCTGCTCGTGGTCGCGCTGGTGCTGACCATCCTCATCCAGCAGTTCGTCGCCAAGGTCTTCCTGATCCCGTCGGAGTCGATGGAGACCACGTTGCACGGCTGCACCGGCTGCTTCGGCGACCGGGTGCTGGTCGACCGCGTCACCTACGACTTCACCGGCCCCTCCCTCGGCGACGTCATCGTGTTCCGGGGCCCGCAGTCGTGGACCGAGAACGAGATCGCCCCGCCGGAACCGGCGAACTTCGTCACCAAGGCGCTGCGCGAAGCCGGGTCGCTGGTCGGCTTCGCCCCGCCGGACGAGCGCGACTTCGTCAAGCGGGTTATCGCCGTCGGCGGGCAGACCGTGCAGTGCTGTGATCCCCAGGGCCACGTCCTGGTGGACGGCAAGCCGCTCGACGAGCCGTACGTCCGCCCGCTCCCCGCCGACAGCCCAGGGCAGACGTTCGGCCCGGTCACCGTCCCCGCGGGCCGGCTCTGGGTGATGGGCGACAACCGCGGGAACTCGTGCGATTCGCGCTGCCAAGGTGGTGGCGGTGTCAACGGCACCGTGCCCGTCTCGGACGTCATCGGCAAGGTGCGCCTGATCGTGCTGCCGCCGTCGCGCTGGAACACCGTGACCGCGCGCTGATCCTCAGCCGGCCGCGGTCAGGCTGAGGGCGAGCGTGCCGGTCGCGGTGTAGTCGTCAGCCGGCTCGTTGGTCGCCCACGTCAGGATGTTGTCCAGGTAGCGCGACGTCGTCGAGTCGTACGTCTTGTACGACGGGTCGCTGCAGTCCCGGTAGCCGTCGGGCAGCGGGTCGATCGTGTCGAACTGGCCGGCGCCGGTCGGGCCGTTGGCCACGCCGCCGACCGCGACCGTGCCGGAGCCGGTGAGGCTGCCCGCGAGGTTGGCGACCTGGTTGTGCACGCACTTCGGCCAGGTGCTGCCTTCGCCGATCATCATCGAGATGCCCCACGCGTTCGAGCCCAGGAGGTACCCGCGTTGCTGGGTGGCGAAGGCGTCGTAGTCGTGCTTGCCGGTCAGCCGGCCGTACAGCAGCGCCGTGGTCAGCAGGCCGAACGCGTGGGTGGCGCCGTCGCCCTGCGAAACCGGGACGCCGGTGCGGAACGGGCTCTTGGCCGCCTGCGCCGTGCCGCCGGCCAGCTGGCGGGCCAGGTCGGCGGTCAGCTGGGCCTCGGTCACGGCCAGTTTCGGCGTCCCCGCCTGCCGCAGCAGGCCGACCAGGTCGGCGTGGGCGAGGGCACTGACGTCGTAGAGGTTGAGCGAGTCCTGGTCACCACTGGCGAGGTAGGACTTGGCGTATTTCCCGGCATCGGTCGCCCAGCCGGCGGCGCGGCTGTCGCCGAGTGCCTTGGCCGCCAGGGACAGTTCGGTCGCGCCCAGCTCCAGGTCGTCGAGGTACGACGACTCCGGGTAGTACCCGTGCGGGAAGACCGAGACGATGCTGCCGCCGCCGGTGTTGGCGCGCGCGTAGATCGCCGCCGCCGTCGTCAGGTACTGCGTGGCCTTCGCCCGGTCCGTGGCCGCCAGGTTCTGGGCCGCCATTGCGAACGTCGCGGCGACGCGCCCGGCCAGGTTCGGGCTGATCTTCGCGCCGGGCTTGTTCGCCGCGAACACCGGACGGTACTTGATGAAGTAGTCCGGGTCGCCGGCCTTGACGTCGAGCGCGTCGTCGGCTTCCGGCAGCCGCCACACTTCGTGGTCGCCGACAAAACCGTCCTTCGCGCTGCCGACGCCGATACCGACCTGCGCGTAGAGGACACCGTGTTCGGCGTCCCACATCTTGTCGAGGTAGTCGAGGCCGAACCGCGCCTCCGCGGCGAGCGACGCGCTCGGGTGGGACCGCTGGGACAGCAGCAGGTTGGCCACCGTGTAGGAGGTGGTCGCGGTGAACTTCAGGAAGTCACCCGCGTCGAACCAGCCGCCCGAGACGTCGACGGTGGCGCCCGTCTTCGTCAGCTTGCCCGTGATGGTCTCGTCGTCGAACTTCGGCACGTCGTAGACCGCGGCCGTCCGGTCGGTGAGGTGGCTCGCCTTGCGGTTCATGGGGCCGGGGACGACGTCCGAGCCGTCCCGCTGCAGCTGGAAGAACTTCACCGTGTCCTCGACGAGCGGGGCGAAAAGGGCGCTCGCGGTGTCGACCTTGAAGCTCGGCGAGACAGTGTCCCCCACCTTGATCCGGTAGGTGCCGGCTGTCCGGACCGCGGAGAGGTCGATCGGGTAGACGGCCGGGTAGGCCGCGCTCCACTTCCCGGTGCCGGCGCCGACCTTGCCGGTCAGCACCGACCGGCCCACGGGGTCGATGACGGTGAACGCGGCCCCAGCGTTCGCCGTGGTGCCCATCAGGTAGGCGGCCTTGGTTTCGCCGGTCGAGTAGCCGACCTGGTCCACCCGGATCCGCGGGGTGGTCGCCGCCGCGGCGGGTGGGCAGCTCACTGACACGACCGCGGCCAGCACCGCGACCGCCGCTGTTCCGAGACGCATGGGTCCTCCGGGGCAAGGGCGGCGGCCGATGGTTAGGAAAGTTTCCTAACCATGTCGGAAAGTACCGCCCCACCGGAGCACCGGTCAACGGCCCGGACCGATTCCTTTCCGGCCCGACCGGGTCTGCGCGACTGCTCGGCGATGCTGATGGGACGGCACCGACCCGGGCCTGGTGTCCCTGCGCTACCGGCCGCGGCGGACCTGACCGGCTACTTCTGCCACTGGCCCGGCTTGGGCACGCCCGGCAGCGCCGTGGTGTTCGTCCAGCTGGTCTGCGGGTTGGCCAGGCCACCACCAGGCTGCTTCCACAGCTGGAGGTTGATCGGGCGGCCGCTCTCCATCGCCGCGGCGAAGGAGTGGTGGCCGTCGCCGGCGAGCTTGAGCTGGTTGGAGCCCGGCGGGTAGTAGACCTTGACGTCCAGGGGCGTGTCCATCAGCCCGTCCTGCTTCCACTTCGCGATCTTGTCGTCGATCACGCCCTGGAAGACGTGCTCCTGCATCGGGGTCACACCGCCGTAGTTGCTGCCGCTGATCTTCTGCGGCTCCGGCTTGAACGTGTACTCCCCCTGGAGCTTGCTCGGCGCGCCCGGGCCGGGCTGGTGGAAGTCCGCCTTGCCCGGCGGCGGTGTCGGCGCCGGGTTGCCCGCGGTGCCCGGCGCGCCACCCGAGTCCGGCTTCGGGTTCGACGGCCCGGGGGTGTCCGGCTCCGGCGCGGCCGGCGTGTCGGGCTTCGGTTTCGGCTTGGGTGGCACGATGGGCTTGCCGTTCGGCCCGAGCTCCGGTTTCGGTTTCGGCTTGGGCGGCACGATCGGCTTGCCGTTCGGCCCCAGCTCCGGCTTCGGCTTCGGTTTCGGCTTGGGCGGCACGATGGGCCTGCCGTTCGGCCCGAGCTCCGGTTTCGGCTTGGGGGCGCTGCCGCCCGTGTTGCCGGCGTCGTGCCCGCCCCTCGGGGTCTGCGGAGCACCGCCGCCCGCGGACTGCGAGCTGGTGGAACAGTTCATCAGGCCCAGCGCGTCGAACTCCGCGTACGGGTCGGGCACGTAGGCGTACGGGTCCGGCCCCGGTTCGAGGCCCAGCGGGTCCTGGCTCAGGTACCGCGCCGTCGCCGGGTCGTAGTAGCGGAAGACGTTGTAGTGCAGGCCCGTCTCGGCGTCGGCGTACTGGCCGGGGAAGCGCAGCGGTGTCGGCGCCGCCGTCAGCTCGCGGCCGTGCGCGGTGCGGCGGCTGGTCCACACCAGCCCGCCGCGCTCGTCGAGCAGGTCGGTCGGGGTGCCGACGGCGTCGGTGACGAACGTGCGCACCCGCGTGCCCTGTGCGTCCCGCTCTCGCTGGGCGACCGGCGTCACCGTGCCGGGCAGGTGGTCCCACGTCACGACCCGGCCGGGGCCGGCCTCCTCGACGAGCGTCGTGCCGTCCCAGGTGTAGATCGTGGTGGCGGTGCTGCCGTCGGCGCCGTGGCGGGTCTTGCCGATGCGGCGGCCGAGCGGGTCGTAGTGGTAGCGCCACACCGTGCCGTCCGGCGTGGCCGCGGCCGTGAGGCGGTCGCCGGACCACGTGAACCTCAGCGCGCCTTGGGCGACCCGCCGCCCATAGCCGTCCTCGGTGACCGCGAGGTCCGCGGGCGGCAGCAACGTGCCGGCGGGGTCGTAGCGGTACTCCTCACGACCGTGCGCCGCGGTGACGCCGACGACGCGCCCGGCGACGTCCCGGGTCACCGTCGTCGCGCCGGTGACGTCGTCGCGCAGCGCCGACAGCGTCCCGTTCGCCTGGTAGCCGAACGACCGCCGCTGCACCGGGACGCTCCCGGCGACGACGGATTGGCCGAGCAGCTCCCCGTTGCCGCCGAAGGTCTGGCCGAGCTGGGCCGCCCCGTCGTGGCGGCTGACCACGCGCGACGCGGTGTCGTGGCGGTAGACGATCGCCTGCCCGCCCGCGAGCAGCCCGACCGGCCGGTCGAGGTCGTCGAAGAACCAGGTGCTCTCGGCGCCGCCCGGGGTGCGGCGGTGGAGGTAGCCCGACTCGTCGTATTCGAACGTCACGCTGCGGCCGTCGACGGTCTCGCGGACGACGCGGCCCAGCGCGTCCCGCTCGAACTCCACAGTGGACTCGCCGTTCGCGGCGTGCGCCAGGTGGCCGACGGGGTCGTACCGGTAGGTGGTGGTGCGGTCCGGCGCGCGCACCTCGACGAGGTTGCCGATGAGGTCGTGCCGGTACGTCGTCACCAGCCCCGCGGGATCGGTGGCGCGGACCAGCTGCCCGGCCGCGTCGTAGGCGTAGGTGCGGGTGCGCCCGGCGAAGTCCGTCTGGGCCCGCAGGCGGCCCAGCTCGTCGTAGCGGTAGTGCCAGGTGCGGCCCTGCGGGTTGGTCACCGAGGTCAGGCGCAGCTCGGTGTCGTAGCCGTAGACCGTCCGCGCGCCCGAGGGCTCGACCAGGGCGGTGAGCACGTCGAACGGGCCGTACTCGCGGCGGGTGACCCGGCCGAGCTCGTCGACGTGCTCGGTCTCGTTGCCTTCCCCGTCGTAGCGCCAGAAAGCCCGCTCCTGCCGCGGCCCGACCCGCCCGGCCCGGCGGCCTTCGACGGTCCAGCTCAGCGCGACCGCCCCGGCCGCCGTCGGCCGGCCGAACTGGTCGGGCGCCACCCCTTCGGGAGCGGGCGGCTCGTCGTCGCCGCCCAGCGAGATCGACGTGGCGACGCCCACCGGGGTGGTGCGCGGGTCGGGCGTGGTGTCCTCGTACCGGCGGCGCCAGCTGTTCTCTCCACTGTGGACGGTGATCGTGGCGCCCTCGAGCAGCACCACCGAGCCGTCGGGGCGGTGCACCTCGGCCGGCACGCCGTCCTCGTCGTAGCCGTAGCGCGTGGTGCGGCCGAGCGGATCGGTGCGGGAAAGCAGCCGGTCGTAGCGGTCCCAGTCGGAGAGGGTCACACCGCCGATCGGATCGACCTCGCGCACGACCTGGCGCGCGTCGTTGAGGTGGAACTCCGTGACGTGCCCGAGCGAGTCGGTGTGGCGGGTGACGCGGTCGCCGTAGGTGAAGGTGCCGCTGAGGAAACCGCCGTCGCCGGTGGTGCGGACGCACCGGCCCAGGTGGTCGTAGGTGTAGGCGTAGTGGACGTCGTTGCGGTCCCGCCACGCCGTCAGCCGGCCGGCCTCGTCGTACTCGAACCGCTGCGCCTGCCCGGAGGAGTTCGTCACCGCGGCCAGGTGGCCCTGCGGCGAGTAGTCGAAGCGCAGCGCCGTGACGTCCGGCAGGCCTTCGCCGAGGACGACCAGCTCGGTGACGCGGCCACGCTGGGTCCGCAGCGCGACGCGGACGCCGTCCTCGCGGCGCAGCAGCGTGGGAGTGCCGAAGTCGTCGTAGAAGACCTCGACGCGCTGCTCCCCCTCGAACGCGCGCAGCGGCACCACGCGCCCGGCGCCGGAGAACTCCAGCACCGCGTCGTCGGTGGTCAGGGTGTATGTGTCGCCGTTCCGGGTCAGCGGCCAGCGCGCGCCTTCCAGCGGCAGCTGCTCACCGTGGGGGTAGACGAGGATCATGCCCGTGGGCGAGAAGTAGCAGACGTGCTCGTCGTCCACCTCGAGCCGCTGGTCCACAGTGGACGACCAGGAGACGCCGAACCAGTGGCCCGCCCGGTAAGTGGACACGTGCGTGCGCGCCAGCACGAGCGAACCGAGCTCGAGGTCACGCTGCTCGAGGATCACCTCGCCGCTCGCGACGTCGACGGGGTCGTCCTTGCAGACGCGGTTGTCGGGGCCGGGGGCGGTGTCACGCGGGTTGTCCGGCTTGTTCGACGACGGCGTGGTGCCGTTGCCCTTGCCGCCGGGCGAGCCGTTCGAGCCGTTGCCGTGGCCGCCGCCGGAGCCGCCGGGCGTGGGGTCGCCGTTGCCGCCCGAGCCGGACGGCGACGTGGTGTCGTTCTTGGGTGGCGGACCGTCGTTCTTCGGCGGGTTCCCGTGCGCGCCGGAGGTGGTGGTGCCGTCGCCGTTCCCGCCCTTGGGCTTGGGTTCCGGCGCCTTCGGTGTGCCGTCGATCTTCGGGGCCTTGGGCGGCGGGGCCGCCTTGCCGCCGGTCTTGAGGCCCTTCAACGCCTTCGCGGCGTCGTCGAAGAGCGAGCCGGCCTTCTTCAGCAGCGGGATGAGCGCCTTGAGCGCCTTGACGAGCCGGGTGACGAGGTCGGCGATCTTGGACGCCGTCTTGGCGACCGCCGCGACCACCTGCGGGACGACCCAGGTCAGGCCGATGCCGAGGGTGAACACGACCTGCAGCGCCCAGCTGATCAGGTGCCCGACCAGCTCGGCGATGATGTCGCGCACCAGCGACCGGACCGCGCCGACGACCTCGCCCGCGGTCTTCACCCCGCTGGACGCGCCCTCGCAGCCCTTTTGCGCGCTTTCCAGCAGGGTGACGGTGTCCTGCGAGCGCTGCCGGTAGGCGTCGGCCGCCGGGCCCGTCCACGACTGCAGGTCGGCCTTGACCATGTCCCCGAGGTCGGTGCCGACGCTCTGCAGCTCACCGGCGATGTTCTTCCAGGTCTGCGACTGCGCCGCGATCTCGTCGGCGTTGCCGGTGAGGCCGTTGAGCGCCTCCTTCAGCGGGCCGACGTGCTCGATCAGCCACCCCACCCCGGCGGCGAGGATCGCGCCGAAGGGGTCCATGGCCATCGAGAGGGCGTCGAGCGCCGTGCCGACCGCGCCCATCGCGACCGACGCCCAGTCGCCGCTCTCGATGGCGGACTTCAGGTCGTTCGCCGTCTCCAGCAGGGAGATCCCGGAGTACGCCTTCGTCGAGTCCTGCGTCGGCGCGACCAGCGGGTTGCTCATGGGAAGGGACCATCCTCGTCGCAGAGACAGTCACGGGCTCACCGTGACCGGCCCGAGATCGTTTCCCAAGCTACCAATCCCCCGGGGCCGGCCGCCGGGACCTCCGGCCCGGTTGCCCGATCGCACACCCACGATGTCCTTTTGGACGCTTCCCCACCGCCCCGCGGCAGGGTTCCGGCAAGCTGTCCCGGCGTCCCCGAGGGTCAGGGCTTCTCGAAGTGCTGGTAGTCGATCGGGGTGTCCCAGGACCCGCCCCAGGTCCAGCCGCGGGTGGTGAACGCCCGCTCGGTCGCGTCACCGGCGTGGATCATGCCCGGTGCGTGCTGCGTGCGGTCGACGTACGGCGCGCCGTTGGGCGGGTAGACCGCGCCGCTGCCGGAGATGTACGGGTTCTGCACGGTGTTGATGTCGATCGCGCGGCCGTAGGAGTGGTTGGACCAGGCGGTGCCCCCGGTGATCGCCCGGCAGTTGAACGCCGACGTGTTGTTCGCCGCCATCGAGGCGTCGTCGTCGGAGTTGTACTTCTCCACAGTCTCCATCCGCTCGATGGGGAACCGGCCGAAGTACAGGTCGGCGAAGGTGTACGCGACCTCGACAGCGCGGTCGGCGTTGACGACCAGCTCACCCTGGTGCGCCGCGCCGTCGAAGCCGAAGTAGGTCAGGCTCACCAGCCGCAGCTGGTCGGGCCCGACCGGGCAGCCCTCGTGCCAGCTGGACGCGAGCCGCTGCGCGGTGACCGGCTTGATGACGGCGATGAAGGGACGGAGCCCGCTGTCGGCCGGCGCGGCGAGCTCCACGGTCTGGCCCGGTGTGGCGGCCGGCGCCTGGGTGGCGCCGGCCAGCACCACGGACAGTGTGAGAGTGACAACGGCAAATATCCTGGTTCTGAGTTTCATGCCGCCACCACGCTTCGACCCGATGCCCGGCTGAGGCGGAGTCGGATTGATCACAGCCGGGCAACCTCGAGCTCACCGGCCGAACCGAGGAGGACCGATGCCGTGGTGGCGCCGGAAGAACGACGTCGGGGTCCCGGTGCCGGAGCTGACCGCCCGGCTGGGCAGCCCGGACGCGCCGGTGCGTGTCGACGCCGCCCGCGCGCTGCGGCGACACCCGGATCCACGTGCGGTGGACCCGCTGTTCGACGCGCTGCGGCGCGGGCCGTCCGAGAAGGCGGCCGGGGTGATGATCGAGGCACTGAGCAGAATCGGCGGCGACGAAGTCGTGGCGCGGCTGTCGATGCTGGCGCTCGACGCGGCGTGGTGGGCTCCCCTGCCGGCGGACCTCCACGACGACGACCTCCCGGTGATCCCCGCGGTCCACTGGGTGGTCAAGGCGCTGCTCGAGGCGGGCGGCCCGGAGCCCGCGCTGCACGCGCTGTCCCGCGCCCTGCGGGACCCGCGGCCCGAAGTCCGGCGCAGCGCCGCGCTCGGAATCCGTGACATCAGCGGCGGCGACCTGCTCGGCTGGGACGAGCTCGGCTGGGAGCGGCTCGGCTTCTCGAGCCGGGACGAAGGGACGGCGGAGCAGAACCAGGTCGTGGACCTGCTGTGCACCGCCTTGGCCGAGGACGACGACTGGCTCGTCCGGTTCCACGCCGTGCACGCGTTGCTCGTCCTCCGCGACCCTCGCGCGGTCACCACCCTGATCACCTGCCTCGCCGAGGACGACCACGGCCAGGTGCGGTACTGGGCCGCCAAGGCGCTCGGCCGCGTGGGCGACCGCCAGGCCGTCGAACCGCTGCGCCGCGCGCTGCTTTCGGACCCGGAAAACGCCTTGGCGATCAAGGAAGGCCTCAGCTCGCTACGGTCGGCCTGAGCTCCCTCCCGCTTCAGTCAGCAGCGGGTGGACGGCGGTGACGCCGAGCACCACCGCCCCGCCGGGCTCGGCGGACACCACCACGCCGACGACGTCGCCGAGCTCGTCCAGCACCGGTCCGCCGACATCGGCGGGCGACACGCGCAGTCCGACGTGGAACAGCCGCGCTCCGGCCGCCACGCTGAATCGGTCGACCAGGCCGGTGCCGCCGTCGGCCGTCCGCAGCGGGTCGCCGAGGCGCACGAGCGCGGGGTAGCCCAGGGGCGGCGGGTCGGCGTCGACCGGCTCGGCCAGCCGGAGCACGGCCACCTCGTGCTCCGGTGCATCGGGCCGGTGGATCCGGGTCACGGCCCGGGCGCCCTGCCCGGTGGTCACGACGGTTTCGGCGGTGAGGCCCGGCCCGGCGGTGACGACGAGCCGGTCCGAGACCAGGAACCCGGCGCGCGACTCCACGCCGACCTCGACGCGGACGAGCGCGGAGCTCACCGCGCCGGACCCGGCCGGGCGGAACTTCCGGTACCCGTCGGCGTCCCCGGTTTCGGCGAGGCAGCGGGCGTACCGGCGGCGGTCGTCGGCCGACACCGGCGGTGTGTCGAGCGCGGCCAGCGCCTGCCGGTAGTCCCCGGCCTCGTAACAGGCGCGGAACCGGCGCAGCGGGTCGGGCTCGGCCAGGGCCAGCCGCACCAGGACCGCGTTCCACCGGGCGATCCTGGCCGCCACGTCGCGCAGCGCGGTCAGCCGCGCGGTCAGCTCACCGGTGAGCCGGGCGGTCTCGGCGAAGTCGGCTTCGAGCTCACCACCGGATCGGTCGACGTGGTTCAGCGCGGCGACGGCAGCCTCGCGCACCGCCTCCCGCGAGTGCCGCAGGTCCAGGTCGGTCTGGCCGGCCTGGCTGAACATCTCGACCAGCAGCGCGGTGTCGGCGTCGGCGCCCGCCGCGGGCACGTGCGTGGCCTGGCGGTGGCGGAACTCCTGCCACGCCGCCTCCGTGTCGTCGTCCATTGTGGACGCCGCCAGCTCCCGCAGCCGGTCGCGGCGGTCGGCGAGGTCCTGCCGGCGCTGCTCGACCTCCCGCTGCCGGTCGTAGCTGCGGGTCAGCTCGGCGACCTCCCGCGGTGAAAGCAGGGTGGTGTCGGTGATCCGGATCGAGCCGGCCTGCCCGGTGGCGCGGTCCCGCGCGGTCACCGAAAGCACGCAGCTGGCGTCGATCTCGAAGGTGACGTCGATCTGCGGCACGCCCTTCTCGGCGGGTGCGATGCCGGCCAGCTCGAACTGGCCGATCTTCGACTCCGCGTCGAGGCCGCCGTTGAAGATCTCGATGCGCACCGAGGACTGGTTGTCGTGGTGCGTGGAGAAGACGTCCGAGCGCGTGGCCGGGATGGTCGTGTGGCGCGGCACGAGCTCGGACAGGCTTTCGCGGTCGTGCTCGTCGTGCACGCGGATCCCGAGCGAGAGCGGAGTGACGTCGAGCAGCACGATGTCGTCGAGCGAGCCGTCGCGCATCGCGCCGAGGAGCGCGGCGCCGCCGGCCACCGCGGTCCGCGGGTCGGACACCACGGTGCGGGTCAGCCCGAACGCCCGTTCCACGGTTTCCCGCACCAGCGGCGAAAACATCGGGCGGCCGATCAGCACGAGGTGTTCGGGGCGGGTGGTGGCCGCGGCGCTGAACGCGGCGCAGACCTCGTGCAGGTGCTCGAGCTGCCCGGCCAAGATCGTGGCCAGCTCGGCGCGGGTCAGCTCCAGGGCGACGGCGCCGGCGCCGAGGCCGCGCAGCTCGCACTCCGCGTGCTCCCGCGCGGACAGCTCGATCTTCAGGCTCTCCGCGGCGATCGCCAGGCGCCGCCGGGCCGCACCGCCCGCCGGCACCGTGATCCCGCGCCGGTCCAGCCGGTCCGCCAGCGCCTCGGTGAGCACCGCGTCGAAGTCCTGGCCGCCGAACTGGCTGTCCCCGCCCACTTCCTGCACGTCGTAGACGTTCTCGCCGACGTCGAGCAGGCTCAGGTCGAGGGTGCCCGCGCCGAGGTCGACGACGGCGATCGCGCCGTCGAGCCGCCGTTCGCGCGCGGCGGTGATGCACGCGGCCGTCGGCTCGTGGATCAGCCGGACGAGGTCGACGCCGGCGATGCGGCAGGCCGCCCGCGTGGCCGCCTTCTGGTTGTTGGTGAAGTACGCCGGGATCGTGACGACCGCCCGCGGCCGCTCCAGCCGCAGGTCGTGGTTCCGCTCGGTCCAGGACAGCCAGTCCTCCCGGACCACGCCGAGCTCATCCGCGGCCAGGTCGGCGACGCGCTCGCGCACCCGGTCGGCCAGGAAGGCCTCCACCAGGCCCCGGGCGTGCCGGACGAGCCGGGCGGCGACCTCCTCCGGGCGGAAGGTGCGGTCGCGGACCTTGAAGACCGTGCCCCGGCCCATCTTGCGCTTGGCGGCGTCGATGTGGCCGACCAGCCACGGCACGAGCGTCTCCTCGCCGTGCAGCCCGACCAGCTCGTTGCCGTCGCGGTCCAAGCTCACCGTCGAGGCGAAGTGCACCTCGCCCTTCCACGGGCAGAACACCGGCTGCCGCGTCTCGGTGTCGTAGACGGCCGAGGCGCAGGTCGTGGTGCCGAGGTCGAACCCCCAGATGCCGCTGTAGCGCGCTTCGACGTCCGCGCGAGCCTGGGCGACCCAGGCCTGGGCGCGTTCTTCGAACCGGACCCGCTCCCGCGTGACGAGCGCGTCGGTGACCCGCGCGGTGAGCTCCGCGGGCACCAGGCCGTCGTGGACGAGCTCACGGAGCACCCCCGCGGCCCGGGTCCCGGCGCCGCGGGCCTCGACCACGGTGAGGCAGCGCCGCACGAGCTCACCGTGGTCACCGGTCTTGCGCAGGCACTCGGCCAGCCGGAGGTCGTCGGCGGCGTCGTCGCCGAGCCGGCGGACAAGACAGTCCGCGGCCGCGGCGAACGAGCCGGCCGCCATGTACAGCGGGACCGCCCGCTCCAGCTGCCCGATCCGGTCGTACAGCGCGGCCGCGCCGGCGGTGTCGCCCCCGGCTTCGCACGCCTCGGCCCGGGCGGCGAGCGCGTCCGGGGTGTCGTCGTCGCGGAGCACGCGGACCGCCTCGCCGAACCGGCCCGCGCGCAGGAACAGCTGGTGGGCGCGGAAGAACTCACCGCCGTCCTCGGCCCGAGCGGCCGCCAGGGCGTGCTCCCCCGCCGCCTCTTCGACCCGGCTCCACGCGCGGAGCGTGTCCCGCCGGTCGGCCCCACCGCGCAGCAGCTCGCCGAAGTGCCGTCGGGTGACGCCGAGGAGCGTGGTGAGCAGGCCGGCCAGCTCAGGCTGCCGTGCGGCGGGCTCGCCGCGGTCGAGAACCCGTCGCAGCTGCCGGGCGGCCTCGGTGAAGTCCTCCCCCTCGATCAACCGGTGGATCCCGGCCACGAAGCGGTCCACGAGCCGCTCGCCCTGCCCGGCCGGGCAGGTCACGAGGGCCTCGGCGAACCGGCCGAGCTCCTCGTGGCACCGGCTCACCCCGTCGGCCCGGCCGGCTTCTTCGAAGGCGGGCAACGCTTCCGCGTACCGGCCGGCCTCGGCCAGCAGGTCGCCCAGCCGCCCGGCCAGCGCCGTGACGACCGCGCCGTCACCTCGTTCGCGGGCGAGGGCCAGTCCGGCTGTCACGTCGTCGGGCTCGGCGCTGGCGAGGCAGGCGTCCAGCGCCCGCTGTTGCTGCTCCGGCGTTCCGGCCAGCCGGACGGCGGCCGAGCCCTGCCCGCGCAGGACCCGGACCTCGAACAGCTCGGGCACCAGCTCTTCGGGCAGGTGCGCGAAGAACAGGCGCCACATCTGCTCGTCGCGCGCGAAGTCTTCGGGCGGGTAACCGCGCAGGACGCGGGTCACGACGTCGAGGTCGAGCACCCCCGCCGCCCGCCACCGGTCGAGGGTGCGCACGATCGACGCGGCGTCGTCGAGGAGCTCGGCCAGCCTGTCCCGGGCGCGCAGCTGTGGCGCCGGCAGCCGCAGCCGCGTCGCCACCTCGAACACGACCGTCGCCGCGGGCCGGTCCGCTCCGGTGAGCCAGGGTTCGTCGGCCGAGGTCAACGGGTAGTGCTCGGCCGGGATCCGGGCGTCGTAGCGCCGGAAGAGCTCCTCGGCTTGAACGGTGTCCACGCGCAAAGCCAGCCGCAGGGCGTCTCCGTAGGCGCGGGCCGCCCGCTCGGACGGCGGACCGGAAGGGCCGGGAAAAGCCGCTTCGAGGCGGGCCGTGGCGCGCGCCAGCCGCTTCGCCGCACCGCCGCCGAGCAGGTCGCGAAAGGTGCCGGGACCGGAAATCCGGGCCTCCCTCATCCGGGGAACGGCGCGGGCGGTTCGGGCAGCTCGAGCCATTCCAGGTCCATCGGCACCAGTGTGGTCGAAAGCACGAGCTCACGCAGCAGGTTCACGGTCAGCGTCAGCCCTACGGGCTCACCCACCTCCTCGCGCCGCAGGCCGTGCACCCCGGCGTCGGAAAGCCGTTGCCGGACCCGGGAAACGAGGTGCTCGACCCGCTTGGCCGTCCAGTTCTCGCGCGGCTGCCGCTCGGCGAGCTCGGCGGCGGCCTGCTGCCGGGACAGCGGCAGCGGCTGGGGGTCGTACCCGAGGTACCGCTGCCCGAGCACGGCCAGCACAAGGTGCTCCTCGGGCGAGAGCCGCCAGCGTTTCGGCGGCGCCGTCGGGTGGGTCGGACGGCGCGTGGTGACGCCGGCTTCGCCGTCGGAGACGAGCAGCTCCAGCACGTGCTCGCGGGTGCCGCGCAGGAACAGCGCGGTGTACCCCTCGGCCAGCGGCAGCGGTTCGCTGTCGCGGTGCAGCAGAACGCTGTCGGACAGCCGGATCGGCGAGCGGCCGGTGTTGCTCAGCCACCAGCGGTCCCGCTCGCGCACGAGCTGCCCGTGGACCCGGCTGATCCGCACGTCCTCCTCCCCGACGCAGACGTCGACCTCGAGCCGGTTGCGCCCGAAGGTGACCCGGCTCCCGGGGGACGGCGGCACCGCGACCCCGCCGGTCACGGTGAGCGCGCTCAACGTGCCCGGCACGGTGTCGGCGACGCCGTGGCGGAGGCTGCGCTGGCGGTACGGGTCGAGTCGTCCGGTGGCCACGGCTACCTCCGCTCGTAGGCGCCGATGTCGAAACCCGCGCCGGCCGGGCGGGCGACACCGTCGAGGTCGGTCGCGGGGGCGTGCACCGGGCTGCCGGCGTCGATCGCGGGCGAGCCGGCGGTCAGGTGGTAGTCGCCGCGGGCGGGGTCGGCGAACCCCGGGTCCCCGGCGAAGTTGTGGTCGGCGATGAACGGGCCGGCGCCGACCGGGCCGTCCCCGAACACGTTGTTGCGCAGGATGTTCGTCCCGGCGAACCGGTCGGCGTCGACCAGCACCGAGCCGCGGGTGTTGCCGGCGAAGGTGTTGTTGACGATCTCGACGTCCCGCATGGTCCCGGTCGACTCCACCCAGAGGCTCAGCCCGGCCTGCGCGTTTCCGGTGGACAGGTTGTCGAAGACCCGGACCTTCGAAAGCAGCCGGGTTTCCGAGTAGTCCTCGACGGCGAGCCCGATCCCGGCCTTGGTGGCCTCGCGCGTGCCGCCGACGAGGTTGGCGTAGACGTCCACCGACGACGACGAGTCGACGTAGATGTCGGGACCCCGGTTGCCGGTGACGACGTTGTGGTGGATCTTCACGCGGGCCGCGTCGTCGTACTTGACGTCGATGCCTTCTTCGCCGTTCTCGTGCACGCGGCAGCCGGACACCTCGACGTCCGACGAGCCGGACGCGATGCTCAGCGCCTCGTGGTCGGCGGCGGTGCCGCGGGCGTTGGTGCCGTGGATGTCGCAGCCGGTGATCCGCACCCGCCGGGAGCCGACCAGCACGAGCCCGCCGTCGCGGGAGCCGTCGACGCCGAAGCGGGTGAACACGAGGTCGTGGGCGCCGTCGGCGTACACGCCGAAGCCGGTCGAGCCGGCCACCGTGATGTCGGTGAACTCCAGCCGGCCGTGCCCGCCCAGGGCCAGGCCGCCGCCCCCGGTCAGCACCGCCTTGCCGCCGACGCCGGTGAACCGGATCGGCCGGCCCGGGGCGCCGTCGTGGCGGACGGTCAGCCCACCCGGGTAGCTCCCGGCCTCGATCGCGACCGTGTCCCCCGGGCGGGCCGCGTCGGCCGCCGCCTGGACGGTGGTGTACTCCGCGTGCGGGCCGACGTGCCGCGTCCGCGGCGCCGGTCCGGCAGACCCCTCGACTGTCGGCCCGGCCACGCTCGTCACCAGGAGCGCCACGCCGGCCAGCACCCGCATCACCATTTCCCGTCCCGCCTCTCCCCCGGCCGCACTCTTTCTAGCCGAGGCCGCCCGGGACCGGTCCCCGGCTCACGGCAGCCGCCGGACGAGGTCCTCCGCCAGCGAGCGCGTGGGCGCGCACAACGCGTTCCCGTCCGCCGCCGCGGCGTCCTGGACGGACACGACGACGACCTCCTCCCGCTGCGGGGCGGTGCCGCGCAGCACGGGCAGCACCGGGGTGTAGAGGCGGTGCACGACCTCGACGGCGCACTCCGGCTTCCCGCCCGGCACCGGCGCCACGACGGCGTTGCGGTTGCCGACGCGGATCCGGTCGCCGGGCACGTCCGAGTCGGCCTCGATCGGCCATTCCCGGCTGTATTCCACGGAGATCGTGCGCGGGTCGTGCTCCCAGGTGCAGCCCCAGCCGCCGAACTCGCGGTCCGGCGCCTTGGCCTGGCCCAGCGCGTTCGACGTCTCGGAGACGTCGAGCAGGCCGCAGGCGTCGACGCGGGCCAGCGACCACTCCGGGAACGGCCGCTCGCGCACCGGCAGGGGCCCGTTGGCGAGCTTGGCCAGCACGCCGGACAGCACCGCCTCCGAGAAGGCGCACAGCGGCGCGTCCGGGGCGCGGTCGGTCGGGTGCGAGGTGACGACGATCCGGTTGGCGTCGGCCAGCGAGATGGCGCGTTCACAGGCGCCGTCGCGGATCTCGGGCCGTTCGATGTCGCCGACCCGGCCGGGCACCGGCGGCCGGGTCGGGTACCGCTCCGGGCCGGTCAGCGAGAGCACGGTCTGCACCTGACCGGTCTTGTCGGCGAGGGTGGTCGTGACGACGCAGGTGCCGAAGTCGAGCACCTCGGGGTCGACGAACGGCTCCCCGAACGGCGCGAGCGAGTCGGTCGAGATCGCCGCGCACGGGTCTGTCTTCCCCGGGTCGGCGCCGAGGGTGTTCGGCCCGGCCGCGACCGGGGTCGCCGACGGCGGCCGCGTCAGGAAGAACCCGGTCACCAGCGCGGCGACCACCACTACCGCGGCCCCGGCGAGCAGCCGCCGGCGCAGACGCCGTCGCGGCTTGCGGGGTGCGGGCGCGTCCGCGGTGAGCAGCGCGACCGCCTCGGCGGCGGCGGGCCGGTCGGCCGGGTGCCGGGCCATCAGTGCGGCGAGCACCGGCGCGAGCCGCCCGGCGCGTTCGGCGGGCGCGGGCCGGCCGCCCGCGGCACGCCGCATCTGCGCGAACGGGCCGTCCTCGCCCGTGCCCCACGGCGACCGGCCTTCGATGGCGGCGTAGAGGGTGGCGCCGAGGGAGAAGACGTCCGAGGCGGGCCCGGCCTCACCGCCGTCGGCCACCTCCGGCGCGACGTACCCGAGCGTGCCGGTGAGCTGGGCGCCGCCGGTGCGGGTGACCTCGGTCCAGCGGGCGATGCCCAGGTCGGTCAGCTTGGCGACGTCGTCCGCGGTCACCAGGACGTTGCCCGGCTTGACGTCGCGGTGGACGATGCCACGCGAGTGCATGTCGGCGAGCGCCGCGGCGAGCTGCGTGCCGATCCGCCGGACCCGCTCCTCGGGCAGCGGCCCGTCGTCGTCGACGAGCTCCTCGAGGCTCCGCGCGGCCAGGTATTCGGTCACCAGCCACCGGCCGTCGCCGTCGAGAACGGTGTCGAACACCGTGACGACGTTCGAGTGCAGCAGCCCGGCCCCGATCCGCGCCTCGCGCCGGATCTGGCCGGCATCCTCGCCCAGCGACCGCTTGAGCGTCACCGACCGGCCGAGCTCGAGATCGACCGCTCGCCAGACCACGCCCATGCCACCCCGGCCGAGCTCCTCTTCCAGCCGGTAACGGCCGGCCACGACTCGCCCCTTGCCCACGCGGGCAGTGTACGAAAGCCGTGTCGGCTCGCTGACCCCGCGTCACCGGGGCGCCGGCCCGTACCGGTTCTCCCCCGGCCGGCCCCGCTCGCCCCAGAAGATCAGCAGGACGAGCCAGCCGATGCAGGAGACGATGCCGAGGCACCACCAGCCGCGACGCCCGGTGTCGTGCAGCCGCCGCACGCCCGCGCTGACGAAGGGCACGATCCACGGCACGTAGAGCACGGTGCCTGCGACGTGGACCCACTCCTCTTCGCCGGCGGCCTCCGCCACCCCGACGGCCAGGAACATCAGGGCGTAGGCGAGGAAGAAGTACCAGAACTCGGGGCGCGAGGCGCGGCCCTGGAACCGGAAGCTCAGCCGCACCGCCCGCACCACAGCGGCTCCGAAGCCGATCCGGCCGCACGCACCCTCCAGCTGCATGCGCCGAGCATGGGACGGGTGGCCGGGGACCCGTCCCGACCACCCTGGGCTCAGACCGGGCGGGGCGGGGACGCCAGGCCGGAGAAGACAGCGGCGATCAAACGCCTCCCCTGCGCCGCGCCTTCCTCGGTGTTCGCCACGCGCCACAGGAAGCTCATCAGCATGATGATGTCCGCCGGGTCGTGGCCGGGGGCGATCGTGCCCTCGGTGACACACGCGTCGACCAGCTTCGTCACCGCCGCGGTGGCCGGCACCCAGGTCGCGTCGATCACCTCCTGGGCCACCGCGCTGTGCAGGGCGTCGCCGAGGCCGTGCTTGATGCGGATGTAGCCGGAGAGCGTTTCGAACCACTCGATGAACGCGGCCTTCGCGGACGACCGGCGCTTCAGCATCTCGTCGGCGGCGAGCGTCAGGCGTTCGATGTCGTGCTGGTACGCCGCGAGGATCAGGTCTTCCCGGGTCGGGAAGTGCCGGTAGAGCGTGCCGGCGCCGACACCGGCGCGCTTCGCGACCTCGCTCAGCGGCACGAGCGGGTTCTGCGCGAACAGCTCGTGCGCGGCCTCGATGATCGCGACGCGGTTGCGCGCCGCGGCCCGGCGCTGCGTGCCGTAGGTCCCGTCGGTCATCCCCGGATCATGCCTCATCTTTGACACGCGGAGAATCCTCCGCTAGTTTCGAGGTTACTCGCGGAGGATCCTCCGCGAGTTCCCCTCTCGCAGAAGGCACCCCATGCGCTACGTGAAGCTCGGCACCACCGGTCTCGACGTCTCGCCCGTCGCGATCGGCGCGATGACCTACGGCGAGCCCGACCGCGGCCACCCCGTCTGGTCGCTGGGCGAAGAACAGGCCCGGCCGCTCGTCAAGCACGCGCTCGAGGCCGGCATCAACTTCTTCGACACCGCGAACATGTACTCGAACGGGTCCAGCGAGGAGATCCTCGGCCGCGCGCTGAACGACTTCGCCGACCGCGACGACGTCGTGATCGCCACCAAGCTGCGCCACCCGATGCGGCCCGGCCCCAACGGCCGCGGCCTGTCGCGCAAGGCCGTCATGACCGAGGTCGACCACTCGCTGCGGCGGCTCGGCACCGACTACATCGACCTCTACCAGGTGCACCGCAACGACCACGCGACTCCGCTGGAGGAGACGCTCGAGGCGCTCAGCGATCTCGTGAAGGCGGGCAAGGTGCGCTACCTCGGCGCGTCCTCGATGCCCGCGTGGGAGTTTTCGAAGGCGCTGCACCTGCAGAAGCACCACGGCTGGGCGCGGTTCGTGTCCATGCAGGACCACTACAACCTGCTGCACCGCGAGGAAGAGCGCGAGATGATCCCGCTGTGCCTGGACGAGGGGGTCGGCACGATCATCTGGAGCCCGCTGGCCCGCGGCCGCCTCGCCCGGGCCTGGGACGACGCGAAGGCGACCGAACGCTCCGCGACCGACGGCGCGTTCGCCGACCTGCTCTACTCCCCCGCCGAAGAGGCCTCGAACAAGGCGATCGTGGACGCCGTCGGGCAGGTCGCCGACGCCCACGGCGTGAGCCGCGCGCAGATCGCCCTGGCGTGGCTGCGCCACCAGCCGGTGGTCACCGCCCCGCTGGTCGGCGCCGGTTCGGTGCGGCAGATCGACGACGCGGTGGCGTCGCTGGACGTCGTGCTCACCGACGACGAGGTGCGCTCGCTCATCGCGCCGTACACCCCCCGGTACGACTGGCAGGGCGTCTCCGACGAAGCCGAGCTCGACGCGATCCGGGCCCGCGTGCCCGGCATGGCCTTGAAGTGACCACGCCGGGCCGCGAACTCAGTACGGCCAGCCGGGCACGTTCAGCCGGACGCTGTACAGCCCGAAGTTCCCGCTGTCCCCACCGCCGGACGGCGTGCCCGAAGTGATGAACAGCGTCTTCCCGTCCGGCCCGCCGAACGCGGCGTTCGTCGCGTTGCGGCCCGCCGAAATCGTGCCGAGCGCCTGTCCGGACGGCGAAAACACGTGGACCACGCCGTCCCCGTACGTCACCTGGTAGACGTTGCCCGCGCAGTCGATCGTGCCACCGTCGGTGCCCGCCACCGCCGCGAAGTCACTCCGGGCGCCGGTGCTCCCGTCGGCGTTGACCGGGTACCGGTAGATCTTGCCGGTGGCGTTCCCGCCCACGTACAGCGTCTTGCCGTCCGGGGACAGCTCGATGCCGTTGGGCTCGCGGATGGTGTCGTCGATCAGCGAGACGACGCCGTCGCGCACCCGGAACACGCTGGTCCGGCCCGCCATCCCGTCCGGGCGATCCGCGCGCTGGAAGTCCGGGTCGGTGAAGTAGACCGTGCCGTCCGGGCCTTCGGTGACGTCGTTCGGGGAGTTGAACGCCCGGCCCTGGTAGTTCGCGGCGAGCGTGGTCCGCTGCCCGCCGGCCAGGTCGTACCGGGAGACGCTGCGGTTGTCGTGCGTCGCCGCGATGAGCGACTTCCCGTCACGGCTCAGCGCCAGCCCGTTGCTGCCGGCGTTGGGCACCACCGTGGTGAACGCGCCCGTCGCCGGGGTGTAGCGCAGGATGTCCGACGGCTGGACGTTCTGCGCCCCCGCGCCGTCGTGCATGTTGGTCAGCAGCAGGGTCTGGCTCGCCTTGTCCCAGGTCGGTCCCTCCAGGAAGTTGAAGCCGTCCTGGATCTTGGTGGCGGTCAGGGGGGACGAAGGCAGTGGTGAGCCGAACGGGCCTGACGGGCAAAGGCCGTCGGGCGGTGGTGTCGTGGTGCTCCCGGGCAGCGTCCACGCCTGGTTCGCGCCGCCGGTGCACGCCCAGGTCTGCAGCCGGGTGCCGTCCGCGCTGGACACACCGGTGGCGTCCAGGCACTTCCCGGACGCGGTGTTGACCAGGGCGCCGGTGCGGGCGGTCCAGCGTTGCGCGCCGGTGCCGTTGCAGTCGTAGACCTGCACCGCGGCGCCGTCGGCCACCGAGCCGCCGGCGACGTCGAGGCACTTGCCCGACGCGGCGACCACCGTGCCGTCGGCGGTCACGGTCCACCGCTGGGCCGTGCCGCCGGTGCACGACCACAGCTGGACCCGGGTGCCGTTGGCGCTGCCGGGGACGTCGAGGCACTTGCCGCCGATGCCGGTGATGGCGCCGGTGCCCGCCGCCGTGGCCGGGACGGCGACGACCGTCACCCCGGCCACGGCGAGGGCGGCCGCCGCGGCGAGCCGGCGTCCGAAGCAGACGTTCACGCCGGGACCGTCCACCGCTGGTTCGGCCCGCCCGTGCAGGTCCAGAGCTGCACCTGCGTGCCGTTGGCCGTGCCGCCGCCGGTCACGTCGAGGCACTTCCCGCTGCCGGCGTTGACCAGGGAGCCGTTCGCGCCGGTCGTCCAGCGCTGGTTGGCGCCGCCGAAGCAGTCCCACAGCTGCACCGCCGTGCCGTCCGCGGTGCCGCTCCCGGTGACGTCGAGGCACTTGCCGAGGCCGCGGACCGTGCCGTCGGTCGCGAGGGTCCACTGCTGGTTCGGGCCCGAGGTGCAGTCCCACAGCTGCGGCCGGTTCCCGTTGGTGGTCGAGCCGCCGGTGACGTCGAGGCACTTGCCCAGCGCCGAGACCGCGCCGGTGCGGCCGGTGGGCGGCGGCGTGGTGCCGCCGGTGCCGGGCCACGTGAACGTCGCCATCGCGCCGCCGGCCAGCTGGTAGCCGAACGACTGGCCGCCGTAGGACACCTGGAAGTTCTGCGTGCCGCCGCTGTTGAGCGCGACGAGCACGATGGTGCCGTCCGGGTTGCGGAACGCGACGTTCTGGACGCCGCCGTCGCCGTAGCCGGTCGAGTCGATCCGCACCGCGCCGGGCTGGACGAACTTGCTGAGGTGCCCGAGGACGTAGTACTCGGCGTTGTAGGTCACGTTCGACCCGTTGGTCGTGACGACGCCCGTGCAGTTGGTGCAGCTGCCGATCACCGGTCCGTGGTTGTTGTCAAGGGCCATGTTCCACGTCGTGACGGTCTTCGCCCAGTTGCGGGTGGCGCCGATCGCGAGGTTGATCCCCTGCCACCGCAGGGAGTCCGCGAAGGTGTTGCCCGACTCCGTGCCGGAGCACTCGGTGAAGAAGATGTCCTTGTTCGGCTGGGCGTTGTGCACGACGGACTGTCCACTCGGGTTCCCGCCGTAGCAGTGCCAGGCCGAACCGGCGACGTTGTTCCCGGCGCCGTTGTTGACCTGCTGCGCGTAGCTCGTGTCGTCCCAGTTGTGGTCGTACCCCAGGATCTTGGCGTTCTGCCCGGCGGAGCGCAGCTTCGGCGCGAGGGTGTTGATGACGTTCACCTGCTGACCCGAGGACATCGGCATGCCCGGGTAGCCCGGCGGCGAGAACTTGGGCTCGTTCTGCACGCTCAGGTAGTCGATCGGGGCGCCCGCGGCGCCGTAGGCCTGGGCGAACTTGACCAGGTAGTCGGCGTAGGCGCCGACCTGGCTGTCGTTGAGGTTGCCGCCGATCAGGTTGTTGTTGTTCTTCATCCACGCCGGCGCGCTCCACGGCGTGGCCATGATGGACAGTTTCGGGTTCAGCGCCTTGGCCTGCTTGACCAGCGGCAGGATGTAGGCGTTGTCGTGGGCGACGGAGAACCGCGTCAGGCCGGGGTCGGCGGCGCCGTCGTCGTAGGTGTAGAAGCTGCGGGAGAAGTCGGTCGCGCCGATCGGCTGGCGCAGGAAGCTGAGGCCGACCCCGCTGCCGGGGTTGAACAGCGCGTTCATGATCTCGTCGCGCCGCGGGGAGTTGTTGACGTTCCACGCGGCCGCGTCGGTGAAGGAGGCGCCGAAACCGACCATCGACTGGTAGGTGGAGTTCGGGTTCACGGTGATCACCGGCCCACTGCCACCGCTGCCGAAGGTCACGCTTCCCTGCTGCCGCAACAGGTTTCCGCGGTCGGGGGTGGTGAGCCACACGTTCGCCGACGTCGCCGCCGACGCCGGGCCGGCCGGGACGGCGAGCGTGGCCGCGGCGACCACCGTCACCACGGTCATCCCACGCCACCGTTTTTTGTTTCTGGACAGCAGAAGCATGCCACTCCTCACGAGTGCGGAGACAGTGGCGGCTGTCGGACAGTCCGGGGCTACCCCTCGGTGATCGAGGCTTTCGAGGTGCGATTGATGGTAAATACCTATTATTTTCGGTGTCAAGAGCCCTGTCCCGATGATCGGGAACCGCGGCGGTGACTCCGGGTGAGCCACCGCCGCGGGCCTGCTCAGCTCCCCGGCGTCACCGGGGTCTTCGACACCCCCTTGCCGCCGGTCGCGGTGTTGGAGGCGCCGATCACGTTCGGCGACTTCTGCGAGACGCAGCTGCTCTGGTTCGTCGAGTTGATCCCGTATCCCTGGGCGTTGGTCAGCGTGAACGTGTTCTTCGTGAACGTGTTCCCGCAGCCGGTCTTGCCCCAGACGTTGTGCGTCTGGAACCCGTCGAGGTACGGGTGGGTCACCTTGTTGCCGGTGATCGTGTACTTGTCACCCTTGACGTCGATGGTGGAGTCGCCGGAGTTCTGGTTCTTCTCCCCGGTGCCGTCCAGGGTGTTGCCCGAGATCACGCCGTCGTGCGTGCCCTCCTTGATGTCGATGCCCTCGGCCGCCACGTTCGGGCCGATCTTGTTGTCCAGCACCTGCCCGTAGTTGCTGGCGTCGGGATCCTTGCCGCCGTTCGCGCCGTAACACTCCCAGTTGCTGTTGGCCGAGCCGAGGTAGACGCCTTCGCCGTACCCCGGCTCTTCCTTGCCGGTGTTGTAAACGGTCGAATTCTTGATGACGCCGTACGCGCTGCTCTTGCGGAAGTGCACACCTTCGTACCCGATGTCGTGCACGCTCACGCCGTCGATCGTGACGTGGGACGCGCCGTCGAGCACGATGCCCTTCTTCGAATCCTTGACCGTGAACCCCTTGAGGTTCCAGTAACTCGCGCCCTGCAGCCACAGGCCGTAGCCGGTCTGGCCGGACGGGCAGTCGGTGTCACCGGGGTTGAACAGCGGGTCGTGCAGCACGGCCTTCGCACTACCGGTCAGGGTGATCGGCGCGGCCGCCGTGCCGGGCTTGGTCGCCACGAACGCGCCGCTGTAGTCGCCGTCGGCCAGCACGATCGTGTCACCCGCCTTCGCCGCGGACAACGCAGAAGAGAGCTGCGCCGCCGTCGAGACGTTGATCGTCGTCGCCGCCGGGTGGACCAGCTGGCCCACCAAGGACAACGCCGCGAGGGTCTTGATCATCGGTCCGCTCCTTTCAGCCCACGTTCTTCAGGAACAACGACTTCGCGGTGCTGGTCTTCGTGTCGTCGACACCGTGGCCGTTCGTGTAGTCCTTCTGCTCGTTGTGCGCCCAGTCCGCGATCGGCTTGCCACCGACGTCCAGGTGGTGGAACTTGGTGCCGTCCCAGCCGAACTGGTAGATCTTCGTGTGGTCCGGGTAGTACGGCGTGTAGGCCGCGCCGGCGGTGACCTGCTTGGTCATGGTGTTGTTGAAGAAGACGTTGCGCGGCCCGGACGAACCGGACCACTTGACCGCCTTCTGCCCGGTCGACCAGTAGATCGGGAACCACGTCGAGTCGTCCGGGGCGTCCCCGCCTTCGTCACCGCAGTGCGCCGTGCAGTTGCCCGAGCGGTGGGCGAAGGAGACCTTGTTGGTGTTCAGCTCGAACAGGTTGTTGCGCTCGTACCCGCCGTGGATGTTGAAGTCGGAGTCGATGTCGTTGCCGATCACGACGTTGCCCGAGGCCGACCACTGGAACGTGAAGTGCCGCAGGTCGCGGGTGGTGTTGCCGGCGTAGAGCGAGTCCCAGACGCGGGAGCCGCGGAAGTAGCCGTTGCCGCCCTTGCCCTTGTTCCACGAGCCGTCGAGCTCGTTGTTCACGATCTGGAGGTTCTTGGCCTCCTCGGTGACGATCGGGTGCGACCCGGTCATCGTCGCGTGCGTGTTGCGGACCCAGGAGTTGGCGGCCCACTTGAACACGATGCCCTGCATGGCCAGCGAGGGCGCGAGGTTGCCGTAGTTGTCCTTGGCCTGGGCCTCGGTGACCCCCGGCGGGGCGACCTGGCCATAGGTGAAGTCCTCGAAGCCGACCCCGACGATCGGGTCCACGATGGGCGACGCCTTGGACGCGTACGTCGCGCCGTCGATCGGAGCGGAACCGTCCGAAGTGGAGTCGACGGGGACGTCGTACTCGAGCGGCTTGTCGATGGACACCGTGTGGTTCTTGGTGTCGATCGCGGTGATGGTGAACCACTGCTGGCGCATGTGGAGGTTCTGCAGCGGCCAGGTCGTGGGCACCGCGTTCATCGACTGGTAGAACTTCATCGAGTTGGCGGCCCGGATGTTGATGAACCCGCCGACCTTCATGTTCGTGGTCTTGGCGCTGGTGGCCAGGTACACGGTCTTGTCACCGGCGCGCGCCGCGAAACCCTTGTCACCCGGCTTTTCGCGCAGCTTCGCACCCGCCTTCCAGTGCACGTTGACCGTGCCCTCGAAGATGTCCTTCCGGTTGGCCGGCGCGGACTTGTACTGGCTGGCGTAGCTCGGGTCCACCCCGCGCGACTGGACGCGGAACAGGCCGCGGCCCGGCCACAGCCAGCCGCCGGAGCCGTCCTCGTAGTTCATCTCGTGCTGGTCCCACTGGTCGCCGTCGGGCGTGACGACGTCGTACTCGGTGTTCTTGTCCGGGGCGTAGACGAACTTCGTCTTGTCCATGCCGGCGCCGCGCAGGATCAGGTAGCTCGCGTCGACGTGGATCTCGTGGGTGACGTTGAGCGTGCCGGCCGGGAAGGTGATCAGGCTCAGCTTGGTGTAGCTCGCCGACGGTGTGCACGACGAGTGGATCTTGTCGATGGCCGACTGGATGCCGGCGGTGTCGTCGACCCCGTCGTCCGGCTTGACCTTGTAGGTGCTCGCGAGCTGGGCCGCGGTGATCGTGCAGCTCGCGCTCGGGTTGACCGCGCTCGCGCCGGGCAGGTCCTGCCCGCCGCGGAAGCCGGCCTTGCTCCAGTCGTAGAGACCGGGCACGGGCGCCGCGCGGTTGCCCGCCGACGTGTCGAGGCTCGTCAGCGCGCCGGGCCCGGGCGCCGCCGCGGACTGGCTCAGCCCGGCCGCGCCGGCCGCGACGCACAGCGCCGCGGTCACGATCACGACTGTTTTTCTGCGTGACAAGGAAACCTCCGAGAGGATGCGTGTTTCGGGGTACACAAAGGACCGTGAGCGGTCTTGTGGTCGATCGGTCCGCCGGAGGCCGGCGGACGGGGCACGAAGTGTGCGTTACCGGCGTGAGATCGCCGGGAAGTGGATCGCCTGTCTGGACAAAACTCCTCCGTCGCTGACTGGTTGTCACCAGGACTGCATGAAGGCGGCGTTGAGCAGAACCATACAACCGGGAACCGAGTTAGTAAAGTTACTTTCCAAATTAAGGCACCACGGTGGCGACACGGACGACCACCGTCGGTCGCGACGGGGGTTGACAGCGAGGGCGTGGCGGATCATCCTGAGGCTCGTTCGGAAAGAAACTTTCCTAACAATTGTGGATGTGGACCACCGGTGCCCGGCCACCCGACCCCGGGCCCGCGTTCGCGTCCTTCCCCCGGCCCAGTCACCACGGGCGGCCCCACCAGGCCGCCCGTCCTAGGAGCGTGCATGCGCACCCGCCCCTCCCCCAGTGCGCCGCTTCGCCGGCTGCACGACCGCCTGCCCGAAGCCGGTTTCCCGCGCGGCGCCGGCGCCGCGTCGGCGACCGGGTTCGTGCTCCTGCTGCTGGTGGCCGCGTTCTGCTTCTTCGGCCCGTTCACGCTGCTCAACGACCCACCGTCCGGCGCCGCGGCCCAGCAGCGAGACGCCGAGTCGCTTGCGAAGGTCGTCGCGGCATCGGCCACGTCGGCGGCCCACGACCTGCAGGTCGTCGCGGGGTCGAAGGCCCTCGACGAGCCGGACGACGGCCGTCTGCTGAGCGCGTTGAGCACGGTGTACCCGTCTTGGCGCGGGGCGGCGCTCCTCGACGCGGGCACCCGCACGCTGCGGGCCGCGTACGGCGAGCCGGTCCCGGCCGACGAGCTCGCGAGCGCGGGCCGGCTCACCGTGCGGCCGGTGGCGCGTCCCGGGGAGGTCCCCCGGCTGCTCAGCGCGATTCCCTTGGCCGGTGGGCGGGTGCTGGTGGTGTCGACCGCGCTGCGCGTGCCGCCGCCGGGCCAGGCGCCGCAGCAGAACATCCGGCTCGTGGCAGCGGGTGGCGCGGTGTTGTACGCCGGTGGCGCGGACGTGCCTGCTTCGGTGGGCCCTTCGCTGGCCACGGCGTCCGCTGCGGCTTCGACGGGGTCCGGGGTGCTGGTGGGGGCTGGTTCGGAGCCCGTTGTTGCTTACGCGCCGGTGCGGAGCGCGGCCTTCGCGGGTGATCTCGGGCTGGCGGTGGTGACGGTGACGTGGCTTCCCGCGGACAGTGCCCCGCCGACGTGGCCGGGCGAGGTCTTCGGGATTGCGCTGGTGGTATTGGCGGCAGCGGGCACGTTCCTGCTGCGGCGTGGTTTGGTGCGGCCGATCCGCCGGTTGCGCGCGGACGCCCTGGCCGTCGCGGACGGGGATCGCGCGGAACCGGTGCGGACAACGCGGACGGCGGAGGTAAGTCGGGCAGCGGCAGCGATGGAGACGATGCGGCGGCGGTTGCTCGGCGATACCCGCGACAGTGCGCCCGCGGGTACCGCAGAGCGGAGCATCGGTGCCCGGCGGTTGCTCGACGATGCCGCGGCGGCGGTTGTCGCTCCTTCCCCGCAGGGCCTGTCCGCCCGGCTGCCCGCAGAGCGGGACATCCGCGCAAGGCGGCTGCTCGACGACGCTGAAACGGCGGTTGTCGCTCCTTCCCGACGAGGCATCCCCGCCCGGCTTCTCATCGGCGTCGTCACCCTCGCCCTCCTCGGCTGGTCCGCCGCGGTCTTCTGCGCCCTCGGCCTCCAAGGCACCCGCGTCCCCGCCACCCTCCTCTCCGAGCAGGAAGTTCGGCTCGACCGCTCCGCCGATGCCCTGCGCTCCGGCCTCACCCACGGCCTCGCCGAACTCCGCGGCGCGGCCCGGCTCAGCTCCGGCGAGCCCGACACCGCACTCCCCGCCCTCGTCGACCGCCTGGTGACCGATCCCGCCTTCCGCAGTGTCTACGTCACCGATCCGGCCGGGACCGTCCGCGCGCTCGGCGGGCGCGCACCGCTGCGGGAAGGCCCGATTCCCGCCGGGGACGGGCTGCGGCAGCACAACACCAGTGGCCGTGTGCCCGTCGTCTACGCCTCGGCGCGGCTGGACGGCGAGCGGACGCTCGTCGGCGAGTTCGACGTCACCCGGCTCGCGCAGCCGCTGCAGTCCGCCGGTGCGCGGGTGCGGGTGCTCGACAGCGGTGACCGGACCATCGTCGACACCCAGGGTTATCTCGCCTTCCAGCAGCTCGGCGACCCCGGCCTGCGCGCCGCGACCGCCGCCGCTCGCGGTGGGCAGTCGCCGGGCCAGGTCAACGGCGACGCTCTCGTCGCCGCCCAGAGCGTCGCGCAGCGGGGGCCTGCCAGTGCACTGGGCTGGGTCGTGCTGGCCGAACAACCCGTCGGCGGCCTCGGCGCCGCCGACAACTCCGTCCGGGCCGCCGCCCTGCTCACCGCCGTCCTCGCGGTACTGCTCGGCGGCTGGCACGAGCTGGTCGTCGTCCGGCCGCTGCGCCGGGTCGCCGCGGCCGCGGAACGCGCCGCCGCCGGTGACCCGGAAACCGTTTACGCGCAACGCCTCGACGAGATCGGCACCGTGGCGTCCTGTGTGGACATTTGCCGCCGGGAGCTGGCCGCCGGCACCGTGGCCGACGAAGAAACGCCCGTGCTCGTCGGGAACCGGTCCTGACATGGTCTTCCTCTACTGCGTCCTGCTGCTCGGCGCGGGCGGGCTGCTCGCCGGCGGGATCGTCGAACAGCGTCACCACTACACGCACCTGCGGTCGATCCCGCACCGTGTGCTGGTCAACGGCATCCGCGGCAAGAGCTCCATCACCCGGCTGTGCGCCGGCGCCCTGCGCGCGGGTGGCATCGTGACCGCCGCGAAGACCACCGGCACCGCCGCACGGTTCATCCACCCCGACGGCAGCGAGGAACCCGTCTACCGCAAGTTCGGCCTCGCCAACGTCGTCGAGCAGCTCGCCATCGTCCGCCGCGCCGCCGCGCACCGGCCGAACGCGCTGGTGATCGAGTGCATGGCCGTCCAGCCGGACCTGCAGGAGCTCAACCAGGAGAAGCTGATCCAGTCCACGATCGGCGTGCTGTGCAACGTCCGCGAGGACCACCTGGCGGAGATGGGCCCGACGCTCGACGACGTCGCCCGCTCGCTGTGCCGGTCGATGCCGGTGGGCGGGGTGTGCGTCACGGCCGAGCGCGAACGGCTGGCGATCCTGCGCGAGGAGGCCGCCCGGCGCGACTGCGAGCTCGTCGTCGTCGACCCGGAGTCGGTGACCGACGCCGAGCTGAGCGGGTTCAGCTGGATCACGTTCAAGGAGAACGTCGCCATCGCGCTGGCCGTGGCGGACCGGCTGAGCGTGCCGCGGCAGCTCGCGCTCGAGGGCATGTGGGCGGCCCCGCCCGATCCGGGGGTGCTGCGCGTGCACCACTACCGGTCCGCACGCGGGCGGCTGCGGTTCGCGAACGTCTTCGCCGCCAACGACCCGGAGTCGACGCTGATGAACATCGAGCAGCTGCGCGGGCAGCGCGCCATCGGCGACCCGCTGCACGTCGTCATCAACTGCCGCCCGGACCGCGTGGAGCGCAACGGCCAGATGGGCGCGCTGGTGCCGTCGATCGCACCCGAACGGGTGCTGCTGATCGGCGAGCCGACACGCAGCGCCCGTGTCGCCATCCCGGACGGGTGGCACGACCGGGTGACCGACCTCGGTGGCCACCGGCCCGCCGGCGAGCTGGTGCGGGAGCTGCTCGCCGGTCAGGACGGCGAGCTGTCCGTGGTCGCCATCGGCAACATCCACGGCCAGGGTGAGCTGCTCGTCGAAGAGCTCGCGAAGCTGCCGGCCGGTCACTCGTGAACACCATCGGGCTGGCCCCCGAAATCGCCACGATCGGCCTCGCCATCGGCCTGCTGCTGTCCCTGGTCTGCTACCTCACGACGAACCTGTCCCCCGGCGGCATGATCACCCCCGGCTGGCTGGCGCTGACGCTCGTCGAGGACTACCGCCGCGCCGCGGTCATCGTGTTCATGACGGCGCTGACCTACGGCGGCACCAAAGTGTTGCAGCGCCTGGTGATCCTGTACGGCAAGCGGCTCTTCGCGGCGGTGGTGCTGCTCGGGGTCGTGCTGCAGGTGTCGCTGGTCGTGTTCCTGCAGGCCGGGTTCCCGCTGCTGTTCGTGCACCAGACGCTCGGGTTCGTGGTGCCGGGGCTCATCGCCTACCAGCTGGTGCGCCAGCCGCCCGGCGCGACGCTGCTGGCGACCGGCGGGGTAAGCGTCGTCAGCTACGCCGTGCTCGCCAGCGGCGCCCTGATCGGCCTCGTCCCGACGGTGTGAGTGGAGGGAAGCGCATGTGGCGCAGGTTCGGGCGGGTTCTGGTGCTGGCCACGGTGATCGTGGTGTCCGGGACGGCGTCGGTGTACTACGCGCGCCAGGAGCAGGACGAGCTGGCGATCACCGCCGTGGCCGCGTCCGCCGGCGCGACGCCGATGGGCGGCACCCACCGGTTCGCCCGTCTCACGGACCCGCCGCGGACGGTCCTCACGACCCCCGGCGGCGCGGTGCTGGCGACGATGACCGACGGCGCGCGCACGGTGGTGCTGACCGGCCCGGCGCGAGTGTTCCGTGAACCGAGCTTCCCGTCGGCGGCGGTGACGAGCACGGCGTGGGTCCGGCTCGCGCCCCAGCCGTGGACCTCGGGAGCCGAGCGGGCGCCGTGGTTCGGACCGTGGCTGGCGGGCTCGCTCGGCAGCACCACGCCCGACGTGCTCAGCGTCGCGCTGCAGTACATCGAGGGCGCACCAACGGTTTTCGACCCGACCGGCGTCCACATCGCGGGCGACGCCGCGTTCGCCGACAACGCGGACTTCGACCGCTATCTCCACGGCTCCGGCACGCTCGACAGCGCCGGGTTCGTCAGGCTGGTGTACGGCTATCGGGAGGGATTCCCGGTGCGGGGCAACGGACTTCCGCGGGACGCCGTCACGATGTCAGCGTCGGGCCCGGGGAGCCCGATCGTGCCCGACGCTCACCGCCCGGCGACCGGCTACTCGCGACTGCAGCCTGGGGACCTGCTGTTCTTCGCGCCGGCGCCGAAGGGTGAGGTGTCGCAGGTGGGCATCTATCTTGGGGTCGATAGCGATGGTCGTCGGCGGGTGCTGTCCAGCCGGAAAGCCGTTGATGGGCCCAGTTTTGGTGCGTCGTCGCTTGATGGTGAGAGCAAGTTCGCGCAGGAGTTCCGCTCGGCGAAACGGTTGTAGGCCGCGCAGAATGGTCGGGTCAGCCTGAGCCGTCCCGGATCACCCCACGTCGGTGACCCCGGCCGGGGACATGTGATGTGTTCGCCGGTTCGGCTTTGACCGGCCGAACCCAGTGGCGGCGAGGCATCCCGTCGAGTGGGTTACCTGGAACCAGGCGCTCGCGGCCGTCTGGCTGGTCGGCGAGGCGGAAGTCGTCGAATCGGGCAAGCCGCTGACCGCGGTGCCCTCCGGCCGCACGGTGCTCGGTCAGCCGCCGTCCGATCCCCACGCGCAAGAAATCCCTCACCCCTAGGCAGCTACGGCGCGAGGTCGTCCAGAAGCTGCCGCAGCCGTTCCGCGTCCTCGTCACGGCCCTGCCCGCGAAAAAGATCGAGCGCCTCTCCCCACGCGGTCCGAGCCACGTCACGATCGCCCAGCGCCGCGTGTGGATGGCCGAGCCCCTCCAGGGTCTCCGCCACCTGGAACAGGTTGGTGCGGTCCCGCCGCAGGGCGAGCGCCTGCTCGTAGTACCCGATCGCGCGGTCGTGGTGGCCCGTGTGGTGCTCGATGTAGCCGAGGCTGTCCACCGTGTTCGCCTTGCCGTTGCTGTCCTCGTGGTCCTCGTAGTACGGCAACGCAGCTTCACAATGGGCACGCGCGGTGTCGAAGTCGCCGATGCGGGCGGCGAACCAGCCCGCGTGGTTCAACGCGCGGGCCACCCACACCGGCTGCGCCGCCGCGCGAAAGAGCGAAAGGGTCTGGGCGGCGTGTTCGTATGCCCGCTGTCCGTTGCCCTGGCCGGCCACGGCCCAGGACAGGACGTGGTGGGCGAGCGCCTGTTCCGTGTGGTCGTCGTGCCGCTTCGCCAGTTCCAGCGCCTGGCTCAGGTGCCCGATCGCTTCCTCGGTCCGGCCCAGGTTGACGTACGCGTCGCCGAGGAGGCGGTGCGCCCGGGTCCGGGCGGCCGGGTCGGGGGCCGCGTCGAGGGCCGCGCGCCAGACCGCCAGGCGGTCGTGGCGGTGGCCGCGCCAGAGGTGGAACGTGTGCAACGCCCAGGCCAGGTGCCACACCGTGTGCGGCAGGCCGAGCGACACCGCGGTCTGCTGCGCCGCCAGCAGGTTGCCGTGCTCACGCTCGAACCACGCCATCGCCGCCTGGTCGTCGCGCAGCGGCTCCGGTTCGGCGCCGGGCGCTGCCGACGGGGGCCGCATGGGCGGGCGGTGCGGGTCGACCAGGCTGTCGGCCGCGTACGCGGTGTGGGTGTAGAAGTCGAGCACCCGCCGCAGCGCCGCCTCCCGGACGTCGGCGTCGAGCTCTCGGCCGGCGGCGTAGTCGCGGACCAGGTCGTGCATCGTGTAGCGGGCGCCCGGGCGGCGCGTCAGCAGGGACGCCTCCTCCAGCGTGCCGAGGACCTTCGCCGCCCGCCGGGGCGGCAGCCCGGTGAGCGCGGCCGCCGCGGGCAGGCCGATGTCGCGTCCGGGCGCGATGCCCAGGAGCGCGAAGACGGTCCGCTGCTCGTCGCTCAGCCCGCGCAGCGACCAGGACAGGACGGTGGGCAGGCTGATTGTCGGTTCGTCGTCGTCGAGCGCGTGCAGGCCCAGCTCGCGCATCTCGGCGGCGAACTCGGCCAGCGGGATGTGCGGCCGGGTCTGGGCGTGTCGGCTCACGATGGCCAGGGCCAGCGGGTACCGGCCGCACAGCCCGATCAGCTCGCCGGTCGCCTCGGGCTCCGCCGCGACGCGCGCCTCGCCGAGCCGCTCCACCAGCAGCCGGTGCGCTTCGTCCCGGGTCAGCGTGTCCAGCTGGAGGTGACGGGCGCCGTAGCGGGTGATCAGCGTGGCGAAGTGCCGCCGTCCGGTGACGACGACCGTGCCGGCCGAACCGCCGGGCAGCAGCGGGATCACCTGCTCGGGGCCACCGGCGTTGTCCAGCACGATCAGCATCCGCCTGCCCTCGACCGTCTTGCGGTACAACGCCGCCTGGGCCTCGGGGTCGGCCGGGATGCGGTCGGGGTCGACGCCCAGCGTGTCGAGGAAGCCGCGCACGACAACCGCCGGCTCCACCGGGTCGCTCGCGGGCGAGAACCCGTGGAGGTCGGCGAACAGCCGGCCGTCGGGGAACTCGTCGCGGCGCAGGTGCGCCCAGTGCAGCGCCAGCCAGGTCTTGCCGATCCCGCCGGCGCCGGCGAGGGCGGAGATCTGCACCGTCCGGCCCTGCCCGGACCCGACGCCGGCCGCGGCGTCGAGCGCGGCCAGCTCGTCCGCCCGGCCGACGAACGACCCCGGCGCGGGCGGCAGCGAGTGCGGCACCACACCGGTGTCCGGCCGGGCGGGCGTGGTCAGCTCCGGGTCCCCGCGCAGGATCCGCTGGTGCAGCTCGCTCAGCGGCGGGCTGGGATCGGCGCCGAGGTCGGCGGCGAGCCGCTGCCGGGTCTGTTCGAAGTGCCGCAGGGCGTCGGCTTGGCGGCCGCAGCGGTACAGCACGACCATCAGCTGGCCGGCCAGGCGTTCGTCGAGCGGGTGCGAGCGGGTCCGCGCCGTCAGGCCGGGGAGCAGCTCGGCGTGCTCGCCCCGGCGCAGCCGCAGGTCGGTGTGGTCCAGCTCCACGGCGAGGTGGTCGGCCTCCAGGGCCTGGCGCAGGTCCTGCGCCCACGGCGTGTCCAGGTCGGCGAGCGGGCCGTCGTGCCAGAGCTCGAGCGCCTGCTCGAACAGTGCGGCGGCGTCGGCGTCCTCCGCGGCGCGAGCCCGCGTGGCCAGCCGGCGGAAGCGGTGCAGGTCCACCAGCTCCGGGTCGACGCGCAGGCGGTAGCCCCCGGCGGACCGCTCGATGACCGGCCCGGGCAGGGAGCTCCGCAGCCGGGACAGGTAGCTGTACAAGGTGTTTCGCGCCCGGTGCGGCGGCCGGTCGCCCCAGACGCGCTCGATCAGCTGCTCGACCGAGACCGGCTGGTTGGCGTCGGCGAGCAGGGCCGCCAGGACCCAGCGCTGCCGGGCGTGACCGAGCTCGACGGGGCGGCCGTCGACCGCCGCCCCGACCGCGCCCAGCAGGGTGAACGCCACCGCCATCGCGCACTCTCCTCCCCCGAGGTGACCTGGCGATTCAAGCTACACCCAAGATCGGGCCACGGTCGGCCGGGCAGGGTGGTGGGTGTCCGGCGAAGGGGGAGGTGCCGGGGGGGCGGGGGGGGGGGGGGGGCGGGGGGTGCAGGGGTCGGCCACACCTCAGCTTTGGCCACGATCGAAGGGAGTTTTC
>NZ_JBVJON010000005.1:381580-388297 GCF_055583145.1 Amycolatopsis sp. NPDC104819
CCGCCACGCCCTGGGTGGCGAAGTAGTCCAGGGTCTCGCGGGCGTCATCGCGGATCGTCTGCTCCAGGACCACCCGCGCTCCCGGGCGGCCGGGGCTCAGCCGACCTGCAGGTCGATGCAGGAGTAGAAGGCGTTCGCCGTGTCGGCGATGTTCCACACCGCCAGCACCGTCTGCCGTCCGGTGTGGCCGGACAGGTCGACCTGGTGCGAAACGGTTTCCGGCGGCTGCTCGTTGTTGCCGCTGATGTCGGCGACCTTGTCGTTGCCGATCCAGTACTCGTAGTTCGACGTCTTGTGGCGCGCGGTGAAGGTCCACGTGAAGGTCGCGTTGGCGCCGATCGGCGTGGCGTGCCAGCCCTTGTTGTTGTCGTTGAGCTCCGCGAACTGCGCGAGCCCGCCGTTGCAGGACTTCAGGCCCTTCGGCCCTTCGACGCTCTGCGGCTCGTACGTGATCTGGCCACACGACACGGTGCCCTGGGCACACTGCGCCTGACGGCTGGCCGGGGAGTTCACGTAGCCGTGCGCGCTCGCGATCCCGGCGGGGTTGAGCACCACCAGCACCGGGGCGAGGAGAGCACCCGCGGCGACCGCGACCAGCTTCCGGTTCGCTTTCATACCAGCTCCTTCGGGGACAGGCTCGCTTCCCGCCGCCGGGCACGGCGAAATCACGGCCGAGGCCCCGGTAAGAGGCCCGCCGCTCGCGGGAAGGGGTTCGAGCGAAGGAAAATTGTGGTCTAGACCATACGTCCGATCGAGACTCAGGTCAACAGATGGCAAAGTGCTGGTTTATGTTGGTAAGACGCCAACCGTCACCCGATGTTCCGGTGAGCGGGACCGACACGCCGGGGCCAGGCGGCGGCGCGCGGGGCGGGTGCCTCTAGGATTCGGCCGGTGACCACCTACGACGACACCTTCGACCACCTCGACGCCTCGGCCCTGCCGGAGCGGCAGCAGCGGATCCTGGTCGCGATCCGGGACTGGGTGGTCCGGCACGGCTACTCCCCCAGCACGCGCGAGATCGGCGAGGCCGTCGGCCTGCTGTCGACGTCGTCGGTGTCGAAGCACCTGGCGAGCCTGGAGGACAAGGGTTTCCTGCGCCGCGGCGCCACGGTGTCCCGCCCGATCGACGTCCGCGCGTTCCTGCACGGCCCCGCCGCGGCCGAGGACGGCGATTCGGTCCCGGTGCCCGTGGTCGGCGACATCGCCGCCGGCACCCCGATTTCGGCGGTCGAGCACGTCGACGACGTCCTCAAGCTGCCCCGCGACCTCACCGGCCGCGGCACGGTCTTCGGCCTGCGCGTCCGCGGCGACTCGATGATCGACGCCGCCATCTGCGACGGCGACATCGTCGTGGTGAAGCAGCAGGCCGAGGCCCACTCGGGACAGATCGTCGCGGCGATGATCGACGAAGAGGCGACGGTGAAGGTGTACCGCCGCCGCAACGGCCACGTCTACCTCGAGCCCCGCAACCCGGCGTACGACGTCATCGACGGCGACCGCGCCACGATCCTCGGCACGGTCGTTTCGGTGCTGCGCAGCGTCTGACCCGCGTCACCAGGTGACGGGCAGCTCGTACACCCCGTACACCGACCCGTCGTGCTTGAACGGGATCCGCTCGACCTCCGTCGCCAGCGCGAGGGTCGGGATCCGCCGGTACAGCGTGCTGTAGACGACCTGCAGCTCGAGCCGGGCCAGCGGCTGGCCGAGGCACTGGTGGATGCCGAACCCGAACGCGACATGGCGGCGCGCGTCGCGGTTCAGGTCGAGTCGGTCTCCGTCGGGGAACACCGCCGGGTCGCGGTTCGCGACGTCGTTGGCCAGGATCAGGCCCTCGCCCGCGCGGATCACCTGGCCGTCGACTTCGATGTCCTCCAGGGCCACGCGGCGGCGTCCGTTGTGCGTGATGTTCAAGTACCGCAACAGTTCCTCGACCGCGGACCGGACCAACGCCGGGTCGTCGGACTCCCGCAGCAGCGCCAGCTGGTCCGGGTGCTCCAGCAGGGCCAGCGTGCCGAGCGCGATCATGTTCGCCGTCGTCTCGTGGCCGGCGATGAGCAGGAGGACGCCCATCTGCGCGGCCTCCAGCCGCGTCAGCTCGCCCGTGTGGACCCGGGCGGCGAGACCCGAAAGCAGGTCGTCGGCGGGCCGCTCGAGCTTCTCGCCCACCAACCGGTCGAGGTAGCCGACGAGAGCCTGGTGGCCGGCGGCCCGCTCCTCGGGCTTCGCGTCCCGCCGGATGATGACCTTGCTGTTGTCCTGGAAGAAGCCGTGGTCGGCGTACGGGACGCCGAGCAGCTCGCAGATCACCAGCGACGGCACCGGCAGCGCGAACGCCTCGACGAGGTCGACCGGCTTCGGCCCGGCCAGCAGCTCGTCGAGGAGGTCGTCGACGATCTTCTGCACCGCCGGGCGCATCGCCTCGACACGGCGGATCGTGAACGGCGCCGTCACCATCTTGCGCAGCCGCGCGTGCTCGGGGTTGTCCATCAGGATGAAGCTGATGCCGGTGCCGCCCTTCGGCAGCGGCGCCGGGCTCGGGTAGCCGGGGCGGGTGATGTCGGCGCTGACGCGCGGATCGGCCAGCAGCGTGCGCTGGTCGGCGTGCCGGGTCACCAGCCACGGCGTGCTGCCGTCCCACAACCGGACGCGGGCAAGCGGTGTTTCGCCCTGCAGCGCGCGGGCCGCGGGCGGCGGGTCGAACGGGCAGCCGGCGGCTCGGGTCATCGGGAACTCGGGGGTCTCGGCGGTGCTCGTCATCGTTCCTCCGCGGTGGCCGTCAGCTCGTGATCAGTCAACCCACGACTGCTACGCTAAGTCAAGCGACTGCTTTAATTCGGACATCCGGAGGACCGCCCCGTGCTCGACCCATCCACTCCCGCGAGAGAGGCCTCCTCGCGCGGGAACCTCGTCGTCGCGGTCCTCGCGCTCGCGGGCATCACCGTCTCGCTGATGCAGACGCTGGTGATCCCGCTGATCCCGGCCCTGCCGGGGCTGCTGCACGCCTCCGCCGCGGACGCGACCTGGGCCATCACCGCGACCCTGCTCGCGGGCGCGGTGGCGACCCCGACCATGGGCCGGCTCGGCGACATGTACGGCAAGCGGCGGATGCTGCTGATCAGCCTCGGCGCGCTGGTCGCCGGCTCGGCGATCGGCGCCCTCTCGGACACGCTCGTGCCGATGGTCGCCGGGCGGACGCTGCAGGGCCTCGCCGCGGGCGTGATCCCGCTCGGGATCAGCATCATGCGGGACGAGCTGCCGGCCGAACGGCTCGGCTCCGCGACGGCGCTGATGAGCGCGTCGCTCGGGGTCGGCGGCGCGCTGGGCCTGCCCGCGGCGGCGCTGCTCGCCGAAAACGCCGACTGGCACGTGCTCTTCTGGACCTCGGCCGGGCTCGGCCTGGTCGTCACCGCCCTGGTCGTGGCCCTGGTCCCGGAGTCGCCGGTGCGCACCGGCGGCCGCTTCGACGTCCCCGGCGCGGCGGGGCTATCGATCGCGCTGGTGTGCCTGCTGCTGGCCATCTCCAAGGGCGCCGACTGGGGCTGGGGCAGCGCGGCGACGCTGGGCCTGTTCGCCGCCGCCGTGGTCGTTCTGCTGCTGTGGGGACGCTGGGAGCTGCGGACTCGGCAGCCGCTGGTGGACCTGCGCACCACCGCGCGGCGCCAGGTGCTGCTGACCAACATCGCGTCCGCGGTGTTCGGCTTCGCGATGTTCGCGATGTCGCTGGTCCTGCCGCAGCTGCTGCAGCTGCCGGCGGCCACCGGGTACGGCCTCGGCCGGTCGATGCTGACGGTGGGTCTGGTGATGGCGCCGTCCGGGCTGGTGATGATGGCGCTGGCCCCGGTGTCCGCGCGCATCTCCCGCACCCGCGGCCCGAAGACGACGCTGATGCTCGGCGCGGTGGTCGTCGCGGCCGGGTACGGCCTCGGGATCGTCCTGATGAGCGCAACCTGGCACCTCGTGCTGGTCTCGAGCGTCATCGGCGCGGGGATCGGGCTGGCGTACGGCGCGATGCCCGCGCTCGTGATGGGGGCGGTGCCGGTGTCGGAAACCGCCGCGGCCAACAGTCTCAACACGCTGATGCGGTCGATCGGGACGTCGGTTTCCAGTGCCACGGCGGGGTTGGTGCTGGCCCGGCTGACCGTCCGGTTCGGACCGGTGGACCTGCCGTCGGAGGGCGGGTTCCGGTTGGTGCTGGCGATGGGCTCGGCGGCGGCGCTGATCGCGCTGGCCGTCGCCGCCTTCCTGCCGCGGCACTCGGTCCCCGCTCCTCCGAGCCCCCGGCCCGCGGCGGCGGTGGGCAGCTGACCGACGGCGGTTCGCGAGCAGTGCACGTCCGGTCAGCGCGGAGCGGAAACCTTCGGTCAGCGCCGGGCCACCACGGCCCGGCACCGACCCGGAGGAGCCGGACATGACGAAGAACGCCTTGGTGACCGGGGCTTAGCGAGGGATCGGCCGCGCGGTCGCCCGGGGTGGTCACCGTCGGCTCGATGGCTTCGCGGATCGCGGTGCAGAGCCAGATCGCCTACACCGTCAGCAAAGCCGCGGTCGAGGCGCTCGCGCCGACACTGGCGAACGAGCTCGGCCGCCGCGGGATCACGGTTCAGCACCGTCGCGCCCGGACCGACCTGACCGAGCCGCTGCTGGCGATCCCCGAGGCGGCCGCCGGGCTCACCGCGATGACGGCGCTGGGCCGGATCGGCGACCCCGAAAACACTCCCGTGGTCGCCGACGTGGTCGGTTCCTGGCCGGGCCGGGTGGCCGCTGGATCACCGGCCGCCGCCCGGGTCAGGCCCGGGCGGCCACTCCGTCGAGGTGGAGCACGCCGTCGGTGTGGTGCTCGGCGACAAACTCGGGGCCCTTGGTGACGAGCCGCGCGATCGCCGTCGCGTGGCCGTGCCCGAGGCCGTGGTCGGCCTTCAGCCACGAGACGATCTCGCCGTGCTTCGTGAGCTTCTTCTCCGCCGCGAGGCCGAGGAACGCGCGCGGGGTGATGCCGGTCTGCTTCTCGGCGTTGTCGAGGTAGGCCTGGAAGG
The DNA here is from genome assembly GCF_055583145.1 of Amycolatopsis sp. NPDC104819. Classification (NCBI taxonomy): domain Bacteria; kingdom Bacillati; phylum Actinomycetota; class Actinomycetes; order Pseudonocardiales; family Pseudonocardiaceae; genus Amycolatopsis; species Amycolatopsis sp. NPDC104819. Next base: position 386,614 of record NZ_JBVJON010000005.1, read on the forward strand.
ACATGGGGACTCCCGGGAATCGGCCGAAGGTTCTTCGGTCTGGCTGACTGGTTCCCAAGATCTCACCGACAACTTTTTTTGTCAAGGCTTTCGCGCGACCACCGCCAGCGTGGCGTACGGCAGCGTGAAGCCACCGCCGAGCGCGTCGATCGCCGCGCCGACGCCGGAAAGCACGTCCGCCAGCGCTTCGGGCTCGAGCCGCGTCAGCCCGCCGGTGGTGGGCAGCAGGTCCAGCCATTCGTCGCGGGTGTAGGACCGTTCCCAGGCGAACGACCACCGCTCGGGCTCACCGAAGCGGCCCGACTCCCGGATGCCGTCGGCGAACTTGGTGAACATGACTTCGTAGAGCTCGCCGGGACTTCGCTGCTCCGCGGCGAGCGGCCACTCGGGCCGCACCCGCCGGAGCCCCTGGGCGACGGCGTCCGCGACCGGGGCCGGCGGCTGGAACACGTGCGCGAAGAGCGCGAGCACCCCGCCCGGACGCAGGACGCCCGCCACCTTGGCGGCGCCGGCGACGGGATCGACCCAGTGCCAGGACTGCCCGGCGACCACCGCGTCGAAGGTCCGCCCGGCACTGTCCCAGTCTTCGAACTTCGCGACTTCGACGTCAACACCGCTGCCGCGCGAGAACTCGGCCATCCGCGGATCGGGATCAACCCCGAGCACCCGGCGGCCCGCGGCACCGAGCTGCCGCGCCACGATCCCGGTGCCACAGCCGACGTCGAGGAAGTCGAGGCCGGGACTGGCGGCGACCACGCGGGCCACCAGTTCGGCGGGATACTCGGGCCGAGCCCGGTCGTAGCGTCCGGCGTCGACCCCGAAGGATTCAGCGAAGGCACGGGCCTCATGAGGTTGAGTGGGCATGCGCCCACTTTAATGGGCAAGCGCCCACTCGGACAACCACCCGAGCGTTCGCCCCGGGCGTAACGGAGAATGAGGACATGCCCACCGGTGTCCACCTGCGCGACGTCCGCCAGCAGCTGTTCCAGGCGGCGGAGCGGATCCTCCTCCGCGACGGCCCGAACGCCCTGACCAGCCGAGCAGTCACCACGGAGGCAGACGTCGCAAAAGGCGTGCTCCACCGCCACTTCACGGACTTCGACGCGTTCCTGGCCGAACTGGTCCAGGACCGCATCACCCGCCTGACGGACCAGTCGGCACTCCTGGAGGCATCAGCAGGAACCCGCACGGTCTCAACAAACCTGACAGACGCCCTGACAGAGCTGTTCGACCCGGTCTCCATCGCGCTGACAAGCCTGGTCTTCATCCGAGACGAGCTCCGCACCCGCCTACGCCGCCCCGACGACAACGGCCTGCCGTTCCTAACAGAAGCAAGGGAGATGCTGACGACCTACCTGACAGCAGAACGCGCCCAAGGCCGCATAGCAGCAGACGCCAAGGTGGATTCCCTGTCCCTGTCCTTGATCGGCGCAAGCCACCTGCTCTTCGCAGGCCGCCGACCAAAAACCCTCCCGGACCCAGCAGAGCTCGAAAAACTGATCGAGACGGTAATGGCCGACGTCCTCCAACGCCGCCTGCTGTAACCGATCCAAAAAGGACGGACCCCACCAACGCAACCACAGGCGGGGGTCCGGGGGGTCGCCCCCGGCGGGGGTGGGGGGGGGGGGTCCCCCCCACCAAACAAAAAAAAAAAACCCCCCTTCCCCGCCTCCCCCACCAAGAA